>NZ_JBEXMH010000057.1:0-63682 GCF_040610415.1 Amycolatopsis sp. NPDC004079
GGTGGGGGGCCCCCCTCCGGCCGCGCTCGGGGGGCGGTTGGCCGGGCCGGGGGGTTTTTGTCGCTGGGTGTGCCCGCCCGCCGGCGGGGGCCCCCCCCCCCCCCCCCCACGCCCGGCTCGGCAGCCGGCCCAGGCTCCCGGGCACCGCCGTGTGCCCGTTCGGCCCCATCCCGCGGATAACCCCCACCAACTCCCCCGGCGACTGGTTGGATCCGCACAGACAGGCATCTCACTCCTGGAGTCCTCCTATGCCCCGCTCACTCCCGTGGCGCCTGGCCGCCGCGACCACCGGGCTGCTGGCACTCGCCGCGATCGCGGTCACTGTCCCGGCCTCCGCCCAGCCGGCCAACGAGGCCCGTCAGCGCGCCTTCGCCGACGCCGCTCGCGAATTCGGCGTCCCGCTGGACGTCCTGCTCGGCGTCTCCTACCTCGAATCCCGCTGGGACACCCACTCCGGCGCTCCCAGCACCGCCGCCGGCTACGGACCGATGCACCTCACCGACGTCCGCACCACCGGCCTGCGCACCAGCGAGTTCGACAACCCCGACGAAGACCCCCGCGGCGACGACTCGCGTCCGACCCTGCGGCTGAAGGCGCTCAAGCCCTCGCCTCCCCCGCCCGGCAGCCAAACCATCGACAAGGCCGCAGAGCTGCTGCACACCGACGCAGCGAAGCTCCGTACGAACGCCGAAGCCAACATCCGCGGCGGAGCGGCGCTGTTGGCCCAGTACCAGCGAGAGTTGAGCGTCAAGAGCGACAACGCGAAGGACTGGTACGGAGCCGTCGCGCGGTACAGCGGTTCCGAAGACGTCACCGGCGCGCGCACCTTCGCCGACGAAGTCTTCGCCACCATCAGCAGCGGCATCACGCGTACGACCGACGACGGCCAGGCCGTCAAACTCGCCGCAGCCTCCGACGTCACCCCGGACCGTGCTCAGGCAGACCGTCTCGGCCTGCGCGCCGGAGAGCCGCCGGCCACCGAGTGTCCGCGGTCGATGTCCTGCGAGTCGGTGCCCGCGCCGTTCCAGAAGATCGGCGACAGCTACGGCAACTACGACAAGGCCGACCGCCCGCGCGACCAGAAGATCGACTACATCGTCATCCACGACACCGAGGGCACCTGGGACTCGGTGATGAAGCAGGCCCAAACCCCGGGCCAGACCGCGTGGCACTACACCGTCCGCTCCTCGGACGGCAAAGTCGCCCAGCACGTGCCCACCAAGGACGTCGGCTGGCACGCAGGGAACTGGTACCTGAACGCGAAATCCCTCGGCGTCGAGCACGAGGGCTTCGCCGCGCAGGGGACCTGGTTCACCGAGGCGATGTACCGCCAGTCCGCGAAGCTCGTGCGCTACCTCGCGCACCGCTTCGGCGTTCCGCTGGACCGCGCGCACATCCTCGGCCACGACAACGTGCCCGGCCCGAACGCGGACAAGATCAAGAGCATGCACTGGGACCCGGGCCCGTACTGGGACTGGGCGCACTACTTCGACCTGCTCGGCTCCCCGCTGAAGCACGGGGGCGCGCCGGATTCCGACCTCGTGATGATCGCGCCGGAGTACTCCGCCAACCGTCCGGTGTTCACCGGCTGCGACAAGATCGGGTCCGGAAACCCTTGCCCCGAGCGGAGTTCGGGTTCCGTCGTGCTGCACACCGAGCCGAGCGAGTCCGCGCCCCTGCTGTCCGACGTGGGCATGCACGGGCCTAATCCGTCCACAATGGATGTCTCGGACATCGGCAGCCGCGCGGCCACCGGCCAGAAGTACGCCGTCGCGGACACCAAGGACGACTGGACCGCGATCTGGTACCTCGGGCAGAAGGGCTGGTTCCGCAACCCGGGCGACGCGCCCACCGCGTATCCGGCCGACGGATTCGTCGCGACTCCCAAGGAGGGCAAAGCGACCGTGCCGGTTTACGGGAGCGCGTACCCGGAGGCCGGGGCGTACCCGAAGGACGTTCCGGTGCAGGAGCTCAAGCCGTTGCCGTACCAGTTCGGCACCGGCCAGAAGTACTCGGTCGGCGGGCTGACCGGCTCGGAGTACTACTCGGCGTCCTTCGACGTCGCGACCAACAAGGTCGTGAAGGGCAAGTCCAGGTACGTGGAAATCCAGCTCGGCCACCGCGTGGCGTACGTCAGCCGCGACGACATCGACCTCGAACCGGCGTCCTGACCGCAGCTCGCTGAATGCCCGGGCCGCCCGCGCGCGACCCGGGCATTCACGCGTCCAGGGCCACCTTCACGCCGACGCCGGCCTCGGTGTTGCGCCGGGTCTTGGCCCAGCCGTTGCGGCCGCGCACCAGCCGGAACAACGCGCGCCAGGACGTGATGTAGAAGGTGTAGATGTAGGCCGCGTACAGCAGGCCCATGCCGATGCCGCGGAAGATGTTCTTGCTGCGCAAGCATTTCATCTGGTAGATCGGGCCCCACACGACGAACGGCAGCAGCCCGAACGAACCGTAGATCGCGAACAGGATCCACGCGCCGCCGGTGAACCACGTCCACACCTGACCGGGATCGCCCGCGGTGCTCACGAGAAGCAGGATGAACGGCACCGGGTACAGCAGCGAGCCGAGCAGCTGCATCCACGGCTGCGCCAGGTAGTACATCATCTCCGCGGCGCCCAAAGTGGACACGTGCGGCGAGTCCCAGATCCGGCGCAGGTACCGCATGCACTGCATGGTCCCCTGCCCCCAGCGCGTGCGCTGCACCAGGAACCGGCGAAGGCTGTACAGACCTTCTTGCGCCACATGCGAATCCGGCGTGAACCCGGTGCGCCAGCCCGCGGTGAGCAGGTGCACTCCGAGTTCGAAGTCCTCCAGCAGCGAACCGCGCCACGGGGCGAACTCGTCACCGGCGATCGAGTCCAATGCGGACAGCCGGGTGAACTGTCCGTTGCCGCCCATGGAGATCGTGCCGGTGAAGCCGCGCGACGTCTGGATCGCCGCGATCGCGGTACGGAACTCCAAGTCCTGCAACTGGGCGAGCTTCAGCCCGAACGCGCGGGAGAACCACGTGCGGCCGGGCGGACGGCTGCGGAAGTTGCTCATCCGCACGTCGAGCTGGACAGCACCGACGGTCTCGTCGCCGAAGAGGTGGTCTGCCGCGCACACTTCGAGGCAGTTGGGCGCGGGACGGCCGTCCGCGTCGACCACCACGACCACCACACGGTCGCGATCCGCGTCCGGACCGAGCCACTCGTCCAGCTGGCGGTAAGCGGCGTTGAGCGCGTCTCCCTTGCCGGTGCGCGCTTCCGGGCGCTGGCGGGCGACGAGGTGCAGATTCGCGTCGTAGCCGCCGTTTCGCCGCCACACCGAGCGCACGAC
The DNA here is from genome assembly GCF_040610415.1 of Amycolatopsis sp. NPDC004079. Classification (NCBI taxonomy): domain Bacteria; kingdom Bacillati; phylum Actinomycetota; class Actinomycetes; order Pseudonocardiales; family Pseudonocardiaceae; genus Amycolatopsis; species Amycolatopsis sp. NPDC004079. The sequence continues at coordinate 3,325 of NZ_JBEXMH010000057.1, forward strand.
GCGGGCGGTGCGGTCGTCGGAGTCGTCGTCCACGACCCACACGTGCGCGCGGCGGAAGGTGCCGCGCAGGTATTTCACCGTCTCGCGGATCACCACCTCCTCGTCGCGGCAGGGGACGAAGAAGTGCCAGGAGAAGTCGGCCGGATCGCCGACCGGAGCGGGTTTGCGGCGCAGGTACGGCACGACGATCACCACGACGTACACGAGGAACGCGACGCTCATGGTGAGCGCGAACGCCTGCGTGACCGACAGCAGGATCTTCAGGCCGGAGTCGCTCACGCCGCGGCCCGCTTCTCGGCCTTCGTCTTCCGCGTCGCCAGCCAGACGAAGAGCACCAGCGAGATCGCGCCGCCGATGACGCTGACCAGCGAGCCGAGCAGGGTGTGGCCCCAGTAGTAGCCCTCGTCGGTGCCGAGCCCGTTGACCAGCCCGACGATCGTGAGAATCCGTAACTGATTAACCAGAATCACCGCGATCGCGGAAATTCCCAGCGAGAAAAAGAGCCTGCGGGCATTCTGTGGCCGGAACCACAGAAGTGCGGCGGTAACTAATAGCAACGGTAGAAGAAGGAATACCGACGAGCATTCCGGAGTCATCCGCAACCCGAATGGAGTATCGCCAGACAACCCGAAGTAGACCGATTCCCGGTTTCCGGCCACATAGACCCCCGATGAGGTGACAACCCGGAGGATGACACCGGCCAGCTGTACTTCCAGTTCCCGGTACCCGCGCTCCACGAGCACCAGCACGACCCCCGCGGCGAGCACCCCGAACACCGCCATACGCAGCGGAAACCGGGATGCGCCGGACACCGGCGCGTTGACTGCTGTCACGACGACCCTCTCGAGAAGAAACCCAGCGGAACCGGGGCGGTACCGGCCACGGTCGTGTCCGCGACGGTTTCCGCCCTTCCCCGGGCAACCCCATTCCGGGGATACCCGAGCAGCTTTCGGCATATTCTTACTCAAGCTTGCTAGTCCGTTCGAGTGATACTTCGCGCAACCTGGGAAAAAGCCGAATTCGTATCACCCGATGTGGTGATCCCACGAAAAAGCTGTGCCATTTCGGAAACGTCCGCCGATAACCGATCCGCGTGCCGACTCTTGCTCAGCGGGTTTAGTCCGCGCGGCGGCTCGCCCTGAGAAAATTCGGAGGACCAGTGAAGAGACACCTCGTGCGACGAGGCGGCATGCTCGCCGTTGTCGTGGCGAGCATCGCCCTGGCCGGAGCCGCTCCGGCCAGCGCCGCTCCCGGCGACGGGTCGGCCTACGGCGTCAACGTCAACGTGACGCTGCTCGGCCAGCCCGCGGTGCACCTTGGCCCGCTCGCGGCCGCGAACACCAACGGCCCGACGGAAAGCACCGCGGTCTCCGCGAATGTGACCGGCGTGCTCACCACCGGCGTGATCACCACGTCCGCCGTGCGCGACGACAACTCCGGCGCGGTCACGGCGAAGGCGTCCACCGCCGACGTCGGGCTGCCGCTGCTCAAGGCCGCCGTCGGCAATGTCGGCGCGAAGGCGGTCGAAGCCGTCTGCACCGCGACGCAGGAAGGCGTCAAGGGCAGCACCACGCTGGTCGGCGCGAACCTCGGCAGCCTCGGCAATGTCGACGCCAGCCCGGCCCCGAACACCGAACTGAAGGTCCAGGTCGGCCCGCTGCACGTGGCGACGCTGATCCTGAACGAGCAGATCAAGAACCAGGACGGCAGCCTCACGGTCAACGCCCTGCACCTCAAGCTGCTCGGCGGCGACGCGCTGGGCGCTCTCGGTTCGGGCGACGTGATCCTCTCCTCGGCGACTTGCGGCCCGGCCGCTCCGCCGATGCCGCTCGCTTCGGGAGCAGGCATGTGGATCGGGTTCGGCGTGGTGGCCGCAGTCGCGGTACCGGTCGGCCTGCGCTTCTCCCGGCGTCGTTCGCCCCGCCTGACCCGGTGAGGTGATGGATCGATGTACAAGATGCCTGGCGCCGGGGTCGGCGTCGCCGGTGGCGGGGTGGGCACCCTCGCCGCCACCGGCGCCGACGTCGGCTGGTGGCTCGCGGTCGGCATCGCGCTGGTGATCCTCGGGATCGCCGCGCTGATCGCCGTCCGCCGCCGGAATCGGCGGTTCTCCCGCCTGGACGGCTGAAGAATCCGGGCTGCCGGCGTGATCCCGCCGGCAGCCCGGTTTTCCGGGACACTCGAAAGGGTGAAAACGTTGGACGTGATGCTGCTGGCCGGGACGCGGCCAGAGGCGGTGAAGCTCGCACCGCTGGCGCTGGCCTTGGACGCCCGGCCCGGGCTGCGGCCGCTCGTCGTGCACAGCGGCCAGCACCAGGGCATGGTCGAACAGGCGCTGGCCCCGTTCGAGGTGGCGATCGACGCGTGGCTCGACGTGCCGCCGCGAGTGTCCGGCACGCAGGCGGAACTGGTGTCCGGCCTGCTGCCCGCTCTCGACGCCGCGCTGCGCCGGTACCAGCCGTCGGCGGTCGTCGTGCAAGGCGACACCACCACCGGACTGGCCGGCGCGCTCGCCGCGTTCTGGCTCGGGATCCCGGTGGTGCACCTCGAAGCCGGACTGCGCACGCACGACCTGGCGTCGCCGTTCCCCGAGGAGGGAACGCGGCAGATGATCTCGCGGATCGCGGCCCTGCACCTGGTCCCGACCGCGGCTGCGGGCGCGGCGTTGCTGGCCGAAGGCGTGCCAGCGGAGCGCATTACGCGTACCGGCAACACCGTCGTCGACGCGGTGCTGGCGGTGGCCGCGCGCGATTTGCCCGCCCGCGAACCGGCGCTTGCCTTGCTGGAGATGGGAATCGCCGAGGCGGGTGAGCAGTTGGTGCTGGTCACGTCGCACCGCCGCGAGTCTTGGGGCGAGCCGTTGACGCGGACGCTGACTGCGGTGCGCCAGATCGTCGACGCCCATCCGCGCGTGCAGGTGCTGTTCCCGGTGCATCCGAATCCGGCTGTGCGGGAGCAGGTCGAGGAGGTGCTGGGCGGAGTGGCGCGGGTGACCGTCACCGAGCCGTTGGAGTACCCGGATCTCGTGCGCGCGCTGCGGTTGGCATCGCTTGTGCTGACGGATTCCGGTGGTATTCAAGAGGAAGCGCCGACGTTCGGTACGCCAGTGCTGGTGCTGCGCGACACGACGGAACGCCCGGAAGCCGTCGAAGCCGGTTGCGCTTGGCTGGTCGGCACCGACACGGAGCTGATCACCGACACCGCCGCGCGCATCCTCCGCGGCGAGATTAGCGCTGCCGCGTCAGCGAATCCTTATGGAAACGGCTCCGCAGCGGCACGGTCGGCTTCGGCGATCGAGACGCTGCTAGGGGTACCCCTTGATGCGGCTGCTCTCGTGAGTCCTAAAGGGACACAATGTTGACCGGCAGGCCCGGGTTCGCCGAGAAGTCCAACGGTGCCACCGCCCGGCCTGCCGCCACCACGTGCGCACCCAACGCCGCGATCATCGCGCCGTTGTCCGTGCACAACCGCGGCCTCGGCACGCGCAGTTCGATACCCGCCGCCGCGCAGCGCTCCGCCGCCAGCTCCGAAAGCCGCGAATTCGCTGCCACCCCACCGGAAATCACGATTGTGCCGATCTCCTGCTCGCGCGCGGCACGGATCGCCTTCACGGTGAGGACGTCCGCGACCGCTTCCTGAAAGGACGCCGCGACGTCGTTAACCGGCACGGCGTCGCCAGCGCGCTCGGCGTTCTCCACCCAGCGCGCCACGGCCGTTTTCAAGCCAGAGAAGGAAAAGTCGAACTTCGCGTCGCGCGGACCGGTCATGCCGCGCGGGAACGCGATCGCCTTCGGGTTGCCCTGCTTGGCCGCCTTGTCGATCGGCGGCCCACCCGGATACGGCAGGTCGAGTACGCGCGCGACCTTGTCGTACGCCTCGCCCGCCGCGTCGTCCACAGTGGATCCGAGCTCGGTGATGCTCGACGCGATGTCGTCCACTCGCAACAGTTGCGTGTGGCCGCCGGAAACCAGCAGCGCCAACACCGGCGTCGGCAACGGCCCGTGCTGCAACGTGTCCACCGCGATGTGCCCGGCAAGGTGATTCACGCCGTACAGCGGCACATCCAGCGCGGTCGCATAGGCTTTCGCCGCCGAAACCCCGACCAGCAACGCACCCGCAAGACCCGGCCCAGCCGTCACCGCGATAGCGTCCACATCGGACAGTTTCAGCCCCGCAGTGGCAAATGCCCGCTCCGCCGTAGGCACCATCGCTTCGAGATGCGCGCGGCTGGCGACCTCCGGCACGACGCCGCCGAAGCGAGCGTGCTGGTCCACACTGGACGCGACCTCGTCGGCGAGCAGTTCCACCGTGCCGTCGTCGTGCAGCCGGACGAGGCCGACGCCGGTCTCGTCGCAGGAGCTCTCGATGCCCATGATGACGCGCGCCATCAGCCGGCCACCTCGTCTCGTGCCGGGGCCTGCGCGGGGCGGGCCATAGTGAACGCGTCGGCACCGGAAGGCTGGTAGTAGCGCTTCCGGATGCCGAGTTTCTGGAAACCGTGTGTCTCGTACAGCGTCACGGCCGCGTCGTTGTCCGTGCGCACCTCGAGGAAGACAGCCGCGTGCAGCTCGTCGGCGCGCGTCAGCAACGCTCGCAGCAACGCCTTGCCGATGCCCTGCCCCTGCGCCTCCGGCACGACGCCGATCGTGTGGACGTTCGCTTCGTAGTCGCCGCGTCGCCCAACCACCGCGAGCCCCGCGTACCCAAGCAGGGTCTCCCCGTCGTCCGACCGCGCGGCCAAGTAGTAATGCCCCTGGTCGAGCTCGGAATGAAACGCGCGCGCATTCCAGGGATCGTCGCCGGGAAAGAGGATCTTCTCGATCTCCGCGCACCTCGCGACGTCAGCGCGGCGCAACTGGTCGAGCTTCACAGCGCGGTCACCCTCTTGCGCGCCGCGGGCTCGACAGCGTCCGGACGACGCAGGTACAGCGGCGTCAACGGCTCCGGCTCCGCGCGCTCGAGAAGCGCCGTACGCGCCACGCGCACCAACCCAGCCGGCGACGGAAACCGCGGCTCGATCGGCACCACGCCGACCGCCGCCGCGTACTGCAACGCCCCGTCCCCCGCCGCGACGCGAATGTCAGTTTCGATGTCCGCGGGCCGCTGTACGTGCGGACCGTCCGTGCGCGCGCCCGAAGCGTCGTACGCAGCCCAGTAGACCTCGCGCCGCCGCGCGTCCGTGAAGACGAGAAACGGCTTCTCCGTACGCACCACGTCCGCAGCGATCGCGTCGAGACTGCACACCGGGTACGCCGGGATGCCGAGCGCGTGCGCGTACGCAGCCGCCGTGGCCATGCCCGCCCGCAACCCTGTGAATGGTCCCGGCCCGACGCCGCACACGATCGCGTCGAGCTCTCGGAGCGTGACCCCAGCCTCGGCCGCAGCAGCAAGCGCATGCGGGGCGATCAGCTCGCCGTGCGCCCTCGGATCCACCGTGACGCGGTCCGCCCGAGTGACGAGCTCAGCCTCGTCGAGAGCGACGATGCCCGCCGTCACCGCCGGAGTAGCCGTGTCGATCGCCAATACCAGCACGATTTCCCAGGATAGCTCTGGTCCGAAGGGGACCGGGGAGCGGGCGGGGCGGACGGGGGGTCGGGAAAGATGCGTTCCGTGATGAAGCCGTCTTTCGTGGCCTTGCTCGGCGGAATGCTGCTTTTGGCTGGTTGTTCGGCCGCCCCGGCCCCGGAGTCCTCCGCGCCGCCCGACGTGTCGCAGGGGCCCCAACCGCTCAACGTGCGGAAATACGAACAGGACCCTTGCGCTCTGCTCCCCCAGGCCGCGGAGGTCTTCAACGCGGTCCGCAACCGCAAGATCACCGGTGCCATCACCCCGGCCTGCACCTGGAACGACAGCAAGAACAGCACCCTGACCATCGGCTTCCTCCCCGTGCAGGGCGGCCTCGCCACCATCGGCCAAAACCTGAGCAGTACTGGCTACTACGACCCAGCCCCCGCAATCGACGGCTACCCGGCGGCCTACACCAACGTCCTCGACAACCGAGCGCAAGGCGGCTGCCAAATAGCCGTCGGCGTCCAGGCTGACGAGGCATTCACCAGCTCAGTCATGCTCTTCCCGCGGTCCCCGTCCTACGGCGACCCGTGCTCGGTCGCGCTCAAAGCCGCGCAGGCGGTCGTGGCCACCCTCAAGGCAGGTTCCTGACAACTGCCCGGCTTGGGGGATTTTGTCCACGCGCGGAACCTCGACCGATTAAGCTCAGTCAAAGCGTCGGCAGTCGGAGACAGTGCCGCCGGGAGCGAGGGGGAACGTCATCGTGGGCAATGGGGAGTCGTCCAGCAGCCAGCCGGCGGACGGGCGCGCGGGGTACGTCGACCCGGAGGAGCAGGCCAAGCGCGACCGCCAGGACAAGCAGTTCGGCGAAGCGATGAACTCCAACGGCGTGCGCGTCTACCAGCAGCGCGCGGCGGAGGACGCCAAGGTGAACGCCGCCGCGGCGGGCGGCGGGTTCAACATGGACGTCGACGCGATGAAGACTCTGCAACCGGAATGGCAGAGCATCGCCGACGGCCTGAATGGCATGATCAGGTCAGGTCGGCAGTTGCGCGCGGTGACGCCGCCTGCCGGCGACGACGGCAGCTCCCTGCAGAAGCGGGCAGCGGATATGCATGCCGACGCCTACCTCACGAGTCTTCAGCAACAGCAGACCTACGCGCAGGGTTATGCCGACAGGCTGAAAGAAGCCATCGGCAAGTACGAGAAGCAGGATCATGCCAATACGACCAGCATGAGCAAGCAAGGATGACCCGGTGACGAAGACCAGCCTCCGCGCCGCCGCGACAGCAATCCTGCTCCTCACTCTGACTGCCTGCACGTCCAATCCGGGTTCTCCCGCGCCGTCGACTTCGAGCGCGGCACCGGCAACATCCTCGGCCGCGTCCGATGTTCCGCAGGTAGCCAACCCGCTCGATGTGGCCAAGTACGAACAGGCACCGTGTTCTCTGCTCACCCAGGCCCAGGCCGCGGAGGTCATCGAGTCGGTCCGCACCACCACCGACGCCGGAGCCGGAGCACCGATCTGCAGCTGGTACGGCCCGGACAACAGCAGCGTCGGGATCGGATTCGTCCCCAACGGCGGCGGACTCGCGAGCGCCTACCAGTACAAAGACAGCTCATCCGGATACTTCGAGAAAGCACCCGCCACCGACGGCTACCCCACCGTGCTCTCCGGCCCCACCGACGACCGCAAACAAGGCGGCTGCCAGGCCATCGTCGGCGTGAAGAACGACGAGACCTTCACCAGCTCGGTCATCCTCCGGCAATCCTCCCCGCATTACAGCGACCCGTGCGCATTGGCAATCACAGCGGCTACCGCAGCGATCAAGACGATCAAGACAGGTGCGCGATGACCAATTACACTCCGCAGCAAATCATCGGCTTCGTCAAAGGCGGCAAGGGATCCGGCGGGATGTACACCGGTGCGGACCTGTCCTCGGACCTCTCCCGCCAGCACCAGGAAATCGCCGGCCGGATGCAGCAGCTGCAAGGCAAGATGAGCCAGTACTGGCAGGGAGATTCCGCTGGTCAGGCCTATGCCGGCGCGGGCCCGCTCGTGCAGTCGTCTCAGGTCAGCGGACAGCATCTCCAGCAGGCGCAGGAGCTCTACCACGGCCAGGGCGGCTCGTTCCAGCAACTGCACAACCAGATCCAAGACATCGGCGACGTCGGCGAGAAACCGGCAGGCGACTGGGTTTCCGGGACCCCTCTCTCGTTCCTTTCGAACCGGCAGAACGAGATCGACGACTGGAACCGGAAAGCGCAGGCGGTCACCGAAAGCTACGACGCTTACCACCAGCAGTCGACGGACAACTCGAGTCGCTGGGCGGACCCGTCGCAATACGGGCAGCTAGCGATGCCCTCCGCCGGCGGTGACTTCACCATCACGCAGCCCGGCGGCACCGGTACCGCTCATCTGCCCGCGCACTACACCCCGGGCGGGCCTGGCGGCACCGCTGGCACGCACTCCGAGGGCGGCTACGTCGCCGACAACAACACCGGCAGCAGCACCGGCGACAACACCAGCCACCGCGACCACACCAACGATCGCACTGGGCCGCCGGGGGCGTTGCCTCCTACGGACACTCACCGGTGGGATTCGGGGCCTCCGCCGCACAACGGTCCGACGGAGACGCCGGGCAAGTACCACCCGCCGCACAGCGATCTGCCGGATGACACTCGGACCTCCGGGTACGTTCCGCCGGATCTCACCAGCACCAACAATCCCAACAGCACCAATAACCCCAACTCCTGGTCGTTCAACAGCAGCAACCCCAACACCGCCAACCCCAACGGCGGCAGCAGCAGTCTGTACACGCCGGGGCTTCCGGGAACCGGCAGCGGCTACTCGGGCAACCCAGGCAGTGGCTACTCGGGCAACCCAGGCAACAGCGTCGGCCGAGGAGCGGGTACCGGTACCGGGCCGTTCGGTGGCAACGCTGAAGGCGTCGCCAGAGGTGGAGCAGCGGCCGGAGCCAACGGGCGCGCGGGGGCGTCGGGCATGGGTGCGGGCGCGATGGGCCGCGGGCAGAAGGGCGAAGGGGAAGACGACCTCGTCCACGAGACCGCCGATTACCTGGTCGAGCAGGACCCGGACGCGGCCCTCATCGGGGACCTTCCCAAGGCGGTTCCGCCGGTGATCGGGCTCTGACGGATGCTGGTGCTCGCCCGCGAGGTGGTGCTCCCTGCCGATTGCCTTCCCGTCGCGGCGGAGCTCGCCGGGGTTTCGCTCCCGGCCGCGCTCTCGCCGGACCCGATCTGGCGTGACCCCGAGGAGACGCACGCGTATCGCGAAGCCGCGGTGAACGCCATGGCCGACCAAGGCGTCTGGGGTCGCGGCGGTCCGGACGAGACGTTCGTCCGGACCATGACCGTGTTGTGCCGCGGGGCCAGTGAGCTGTCGGCGACCGTCGAAAGCGGGCGGGATCGGCGGTATTGGCTGGTCGTCGCGGCATTGAACAAGGACGCGGTGCTCGCGTGCCACATGCCGTCCACCGGCACTGTGGTGTTGCGGCCGGCCCGGCCGGAAGCGTTGGCGGAGGACTTGATCCGGGAGCTGCCGCGCGTCCAGCCCGCGCAGGGGCAGGCGGTGTCGGTGCCGGAATCGGCGTTGAATTTGGCGATCGACGGCGGGCCGGCGCGGCAGGACGTCCGGCATTTGCTCGACGTTGCCGCGCTCCCCCGCGTCGGCGGCGGGCAGATCACGGCGGCCGTCCGGGACGGGCTTGGCGGGCGGCGGATCAGCGGGCGCGACATCTGCACGTATTACGACACCGAGCACGGCCGCTACCTGTTCTCGTTCTCCGAAACCGAGGGCGGCGAGCGGTACGTGAACGTCGCCCCCGGCCGCTACGAAACGATGGTCCAGCGAGTGCGCGCGCTGCTCGATAATCTCGCCTGAACCTGGGTACCCCTGACAATCAGGATCTGTGAATCGCGTCGCAGGTGGCCACCGCCACAAGGCGGTACGGTGCGATTCCAGGTGCCGGTGACGCAGGAGGTCCGCGAAAGTGCCCGATCCGCTGTTCCCCGCAGTCGCCGCCGGATCCGGCAAGGAAGCGCTGCGCTTCGGAGACCGAAAACTCACCTACGCCGAACTCGGCGCGGTCGCCGGCGCGCTGGCCGCCGAACTGCCCCGAGACCGCCGGGTCGCGGTGTGGGCGACGCCGACGCTGCACACCAGCGTCGCGGTGGTCGCCGCGCTGCTCGCCGGGGTTCCGGTGGTGCCGCTCAACCCCAAGATCGGCGAACGCGAACTCGGGCACATCCTCGCCGACAGCGAGCCCGCGCTGGTGCTCGCCGAACCCGGCGTCGAACTGCCCGCCGCGCTCGACCTGCCGCGTCGCGACATTCCGCTTGAAGGCGACGGGAAACCGCCGGCCAGCGAGCCGGACGCCGAGGCTCCCGCGTTCATCGTCTACACCTCCGGCACGACCGGCCCGCCCAAGGGCGTTGTGCTGCCGCGCCGCTCGATCGCGACCACTCTCGACGCGCTTGAGGACGCTTGGCAGTGGACGGCTGACGACGTGCTCGTCCATGGCCTGCCGTTGTTCCATGTGCACGGCTTGATCCTGGGCATCCTCGGGCCGCTGCGCCGCGGTGGCTCGGTTCGTCACCTGGGGCGGTTCTCCCTTGAGGGAGTCACCGAGGAACTGGCGAACGGCGCGACGATGCTGTTCGGCGTCCCGACGATGTACCACCGGATCGCTGAAACCGTCGCGACCGATGAAGCCCTCGCCAACGCGCTCAAGTCCGCACGGCTGCTGGTCTCCGGCTCGGCCGCGCTGCCGGTGCACGACCACCAGCGGATCACCGCCGCGACCGGGCAGCAGGTCGTGGAGCGCTACGGCATGACTGAAACGCTGATGAACACCAGCGTCCGCGCCGACGGCGAGCGCAAGCCGGGCTCGGTCGGCGTTCCGCTCGCCGGGGTCGACCTGCGGCTGGTCGACGAGTCCGGCACCGAAATCAGCGAGCCCGACGCGGTCGGCGAGATCCAGGTCCGCGGGCCGAATCTGTTCACCGAATACCTCAACCGGCCGGACGCCACGGCCGCCGCGCTGGACGGCGGCTGGTTCCGCACCGGCGACATGGCCACCCGCGACCCCGACGGCTACGTCCGGATCGTCGGGCGCAAGGCCACCGACCTGATCAAGAGCGGCGGCTACAAGATCGGCGCGGGCGAGATCGAGAACGCGCTGCTGGAACATCCGAAGGTCGCCGAGGTGGCGGTGACCGGCGAACCGGACGACGACCTCGGCGAGCGCATCGTCGCGTGGGTCGTGCCGGACGGCGAGCGCCCGACGCTCGAAGAACTCGCCGACCACGTGTCGAAGCTGCTCGCCCCGCACAAGCGGCCGCGCGTCGTGCGGTACCTGGATGCGTTGCCGCGCAACGACATGGGCAAAGTCATGAAGCGAGCGCTGGGATGAACACCACCGCGCGCGAGCTGCTGGCCGCCATCTCCGCCGGGTTCACCGACCTGTCCCTCGCGGACACTCCGGCGGACGATCCGCTCGGCTGGCCGGGCTATCCGGAGGCCAGGGCAGCAGCCGCCGCGCGCACCGGCGAGACCGAATCCGTGGTCGTCGGAGAGGCGAAGATCGGCGACGTGCCCACGGTGCTGATCGCCTGGGAGTTCGGGTTCCTCGGCGGTTCGATCGGACAGCAGACCGGCGACCGCGTCGAAGCCGCTTTCGCCCACGCGAAAGAGCGTGGGCTACCTGTGGTGTCGCTGGTCGCGACTGGCGGCAGCCGGATGCAGCACGGCATGCGCGCGCTTTCCCAGCTCCAGCGAATCGCGCGCGCCGCCGCGGACGCGCGCGCGGCGGGTGTGCCGCAGATTTCCGTTCTGCGCAACCCGTCCACCGGCGGCGGCTGGGCGACGCTCGGTGCAGGTTCCGACGTCGTCCTGGGACTGCCAGACGCCCAAGTGGGCTTCGCAGGCTCCCGCGTACGGCCAGCGACGTCGCCTGCGGAGGCGTACACCGTCGAAGCGAAGCTGGAATGGGGACAGGTCGACCGTCTCGTTGAAACAGACGAGCTGGGCGACGTGCTCGCGCGATGGCTACAGCTATTGGCTTCGCCGTCGACAGAGCCCGCACCCCCGCCTAACGCCCGTCGCGACGCCACGCTGCCCGAAACCGGCTGGGAAGCCGTACGGACGGCTCGCGCTTCCTCACGAGCGCGCGCACCCGAGTACCTCGACGCGTACTTCGACTGGCGAGAGAACGTGCAAGGCGACCGTGCCGGTCACGTCGACGAAGGCGTCCAATGTGGCTTCGGCTGGCGAGAAGGCCGCACGATCGCGTACGCAGCACAGTGCGGCACCGCGACGCGTCCAGCAGGCTTTCGCACCGCAGCACGGCTTATCCGGCTGGCATCCCGGCTAGGAATTCCGGTGCTGACGCTTGTGGACACTCCCGGCGCGGCAAACGACGCGGAAGCGGAAGAAGGCGGGATCGGACCAGCGATCGCGGAACTGTTCGAGGCGATCGCCACCGCCGCGGTGCCCGTCACCACGCTGGTGATCGGCGAAGGCGGTTCCGGCGGCGCGCTGGCTTTCGCCGCGCCGGGCACGACCTGGATCGCCCCGGACGCCTACTTCTCGGTCACTTCGCCGGAAGCGGCGGCGGCGATCCTGAAACGCCCGATGACCGACGTGCCGGCCGTGGCCGACCAGCTGCGGTTGCGCCCGCAGGATCTGGTCGGCCTCGGCCTGGCAGTCGGAATTGTCGAGCCCTAGCGACCTAGAGCTCCGAGAGTCCTAACGGGTCACGCCTCGACGGCGCGGACCCGCCACTTGCGCTGCGCGTAGGACGCGAGGGTAGCCGCGACAGCGACTCCCGCGGTTGCACAGCTTGCGATGGCCACGAATACTGCCGTCATTGCGGCTCCTCCTCACAGGGTGCGCACGCCGACGCCGTCGGCGAATCCGGGTGATCCGCTGGCCGACGTGTGCGAGTTGATGGGGTTTAACAGGTATCTACCTGCTATAACGCATGGTCCCCGCTACGCGTTACCTGCGCTACCCCCGTGCGGGAGTGAGACGTATCACGTTACGCTTTGGATCGTTCGCGGTAGGTGATGTCGGGGGCTCTGCGCAGTGAGTCCTGAAAACGCGAAAGGAGCGATGTGACAGAGGCAGCAGACGGGAGGGGGCCGTCGGGCGGCGCCACGGTCACGGACGACAAGACGATGCGCCGGGCGGTCGGCGCGGCCGCGGTCGGCAACATCACCGAGTGGTTCGACTTCGGGGTCTACGGCTACCTCTCCACCACCATCGAGGCCCAGTTCTTCCCGCCCGGCAATCCCGCGCTGGCCCAGCTCGCGACGTTCGCGACCTTCGCGGTGGCGTTCCTGGTGCGTCCGCTCGGCGGCCTGTTCTTCGGTCCGCTCGGCGACAAGATCGGCCGGACCAAGGTGCTCGCGGTGACGGTGATCCTGATGGCGACCGGCACCTTCCTCATCGGACTGATCCCGTCCTACTCGTCGATCGGGCTGGCCGCGCCGATCCTGCTGGTCTGCGCGCGGGTCCTGCAGGGCTTCTCGACCGGCGGCGAATACGCGGGCGCGATGACGTTCATCGCCGAGTACAGCCCGGACCGCCGCCGCGGCTACTTCGGCAGCTTCCTGGAATTCGGCACCTTCATCGGGTACGCGCTGGGCGCGACCGTCTCGTCGGTGCTCCCGCTGGTTTCGACGCCGGCCTTCATGGACACCTGGGGCTGGCGGATCCCGTTCATGGTGGCGCTGCCGCTCGGCATCGTCGGGGTTTACCTGCGGACGAAGCTCGAGGAGACGCCCGCGTTCCAGCAGCTGCTCGACGAGTCGGGCAAGCGCGAGGACGCCGAGGCCAAGCACGTGGTCCGCACGATCTTCGCGAAGTACTGGCCGACGATGCTGCTGGCCGGCGGGCTCGTGGTGACCTGGAACGTCACCAACTACATGCTCACCAGCTACATGCCGACCTACCTCAAGGACGACCGCACGATGTCCGAGAACGGTGGGCAGGCCATCTCGGCCACCGCGGCGGAGTGGCTGCAGATCGGCGTGCTGTGGCTGGGCGTGCTGCTGATCCCGCTCCTCGGCAAGCTCAGCGACCGCTACGGCCGCAAGCCGATCCTGTGGGTCGGCGCTGGCGGGCTGATCGTGCTCGGCCTGCCGATGGTGCTGCTGCTCAAGAGCGGGTCGCTGATCTCGGTGCTGCTCGGCCTTGTCCTGATGGGACTGCTGCTGATCTGCTTCTCCTCGACCTGCCCGTCCACGCTGCCCGCGCTGTTCCCGACCGAGGTCCGGTACGGCGGGTTGTCGATCTCGTTCAACATCTTCGTGTCGGCGTTCGCCGGGACGGTGTCGCTGGTGATGAGCGCGCTGGTGCTGGCCACCGGGGATCTCAAGTGGCCTGGGTATTACCTGATGATCGCCGGGGTGATCGGGGTGATTACGCTGCTGAAGCTGAAGGAGACGGCGCGGAAGCCGTTGCCCGGCTCGGCTCCTTCGCTGTCCGCCAGCGAGGAAGCCACTGCCGGGCGGTAATCGCCTAACGAGCCGTGAAGGGCCCCTTGAAGGAATCTGATTCCCTCAAGGGGCCCTTCACGTACGGTCAGACCGCTTGCAGCTCGTCGACCCGGGTGGTCCAGGAGCCGTGCGGTTCCAGCACGACGGTCCGGGTGTCGTCGTCGTGGCGGGCCAGCCGGACGACCAGGTGGTCCTCCGACAGCCGCTCCGCGCTGCCCTCGCCCCACTCGACGACCACCGCGGACGACTCCAGGTCGGTGTCCAGGTCGAGGTCGTCCAACTGGGACAGATCGCCGCCGAGCCGGTACGCGTCCACGTGGATCAACGGGACCCCGGCCGCGCCCGCGGCGTGCACCCGCGCCAGCACGAACGTCGGCGAACTGACCCGTCCGCCGACGCCGAGACCGTCCGCGATCCCGCGGGTCAGCGTCGTCTTCCCGGCCCCGAGCGGACCGTCCAACAGCACCAGGTCGCCCGCGCGCAGGGCCGCGCCCAGGGTCCGCCCGAAGGCCATCGTGTCCTCGGGGGTTTCCAGAATCACCTTGTCCACCACCAGTTTCGCCGGTTCGGCGCGGCGCTGCCACCACAGCGCTGCAGCAGGTCGATGAGATGGCTGTTCACCAGCTCGGGCTGTTCGAGCTGCACCATGTGCCCGGCTCCGCGCACGCGCACCAGCTCGGCGTCCGGCAGCTCGGCGGCGATCCGCTCGGCGTGCGCGAACGGCGTGAACCGGTCCGAGTCGCCGCCGATGACCAGCACCTGTGCGTGTTTCAGCCCTGCCAGCACAGCGTAGCGATTGTGGCTGCCGAGAGTGTCGACGAAGTTGATCAGCCCGCGCACCGGCGTGACAGCCAGCATCTCCAGCATGAAGTCGACCAGGCGCGGCGAGACGTCACGGCTGCCGAACGCGAGCCGTCGCACTGCCTGCCGGGTCAGCTGGCCGCCGGCGGCGCGGACGAACTCCACCAACCCGGGTTGCCATCCGGCCAGCTCGCCTACGCCGCGTGTGAGCGGGTTGTACTTGGACAACAACGGCCTCGGCAACCCACGCGCGCCCACTTCGCCCGCCGCGGTCGCGATGAAGGCGACGCCGCAGACGCGGTCCTCGAAGAGGTCTGGCCGTTGCGCGGCCAGCTCCATGATCACCATGCCGCCCATGGAATGTCCCATGAGGACGATCGGTCCTTCGGGCACCATTGCGCGCAGCACGCTGTCGAGGTCGTGCGCGAGCTGCTCGATCGTCGACGTCTCAGTGGACGCCTCTCCGGACAGACCGTGGCCGCGATGGTCGAAATAGACCTGCCGTACGCGCGGCAGTCGCAGCGAAGCGACGTCGCGACGCTGAAAGTGCCACGAGCGCCGCGAAAGCGCGAAGCCGTGTACGCCGACGAGTGTCAGCTCCGGCTTTTCGCCGTCCTCAGGGTCGATCTCCTCGACCGACAGCGGCGTGCCGTCTTCGGCAGCGACAGTGGACGTACGGTCTGGCTTCAGCTCACCGAGCGGCTCGTCGGCGAACGGGTCCTCGGTCGGTTTGCGTTGCTGCGTCGCGACAACTGCCGCTGCCGCACCCGTCACCACCGCTCCGACTCCGCCGACGATCGCCCACAGCCGCGCCGAAGGAGTCACGCCCGCTCCCCCAGGTACCGGCGCTGTACGCGCGGCCGGTACATCGAGGTGACGATCTCGTAGTCGATGGTGCCGAGCTTGTCCGCCCATTCGCGCGCAGTCGGCTCGCCGGAGCGGCCCGACCCGAACAGCACGACCTCGTCGCCGACACGAGGCACGTCCTCGTTGCCGACGTTCACCACGAGCTGGTCCATGCAGACCCGCCCGACGACTGGCCGCCGTCGCCCGCCCAGCCAGACATCCATCCGGCCGGACAGCGTGCGCGGCACCCCGTCGGCGTATCCGGCGGGCACGAGCGCGAGCGTGGTGTCCTCGCGCGCGGTCCAGGTGTGGCCGTAGGAGACGGATTCGCCGGCGGCAAGCGGCTTCGTGAGGACCACGCTGGAGCGGAACGTCATCGCCGGGCGCAGGTCGTCGTCGGTGGGCACCGGGTTGAGGCCGTACATCGCGATGCCCGGGCGGACCAGGTCGAAGTGCAGGTCGGGCCGGGTGAGCGTGGCCGCGGAGTTGGCCAGGTGCCGGATCGGGTCGAGCCCGGCGGCGCGGGCCGCGTCGTAAGCCTCGGCGAACAGCTTCGCCTGCGCGTCGATCGACGCGTGGCCCAGCTCGTCGGCGCAGGCCAGGTGCGACCAGATGGCCACTACTTCGACACCGCGCGCCTTGGCCGCCGCCTCGACCAGCGCCGCCCAGTCGGCGGGCGGGCAACCGTTGCGCGACAGACCGGTGTCGATCTTGAGGTGCACGCGAGCGCGTTTTCCGGCGAGCTTCGCGGCGGCGTCGACCCGGGCCAGCTCACCGAGAGAGCTGACGCCGAGGTCGATGTCCGCCTCGATGCCGGGCGCGAAATCCAGCTCCGGCACGTCCAGCCAGCTGAACAGCCGGACTGACAGCCCGGCCGCCCGCAGGTCAAGGGCCTCCTGGAGCGAGCAGGTGCCGAGCCAGGCGGCCCCGGCTTCGACAGCGGCGCGGCCTACCGGAATCGCGCCATGGCCGTACGCGTCGGCTTTGACCACGCACATCACGGCCGCACCGGGTGCCCGGTCGGCCAGCAAGGAAACGTTGTGGCGCACAGCGCCGAGATCGACCACGGTCTCGGCGTGCGGAGAACTGGCAGTCATAACGACTGCCAGTTTCCCACGTCATCGGCTCAGGAGAGACGCTGCCCGGAAGTACCGGAGAAGACGTGCAGCTCGTCCGGGCGGATCCGCAGGTGCAGGGTGTCGCCCATGCGCGGCGGCGTACGCGGGTCGACGCGCGCGACCACGTTGCGTGACGCACCCTCCGCGGACTCCTCGACGCCGGCGCCGAGCTTGCCGTAGACGTAAGCGTCCGAGCCCAGCTCCTCGACCAGTTCGACCTTGATCGGCAGCGTGCCGTCGGTGTCGGTGGTGGCTTCCAGCGACTCGGGACGGAAACCGATGGTGACCGTGTCGCCGTCGGCCGCGGAACGCACCTCGGGCTTGAGCGGCACCTGCACGCCGCCGACCTCGGCACCGTCCGCGGTGAGCTTCGCGGCGACCAGGTTCATCGCCGGGGAACCGATGAAGCCCGCGACGAAGACGTTTTCGGGCCGGTCGTACAGCGCGCGCGGGGTGTCGCACTGCTGCAGCAGACCGTCCGACAGCACCGCGACGCGGTCACCCATCGTCATGGCCTCGACCTGGTCGTGGGTCACGTACACGGTGGTGACGCCGAGCCGGCGCTGCAGCGCGGCGATCTGCGTACGGGTCGAGACACGCAGCTTCGCGTCCAGGTTCGACAGCGGCTCGTCCATGAGGAACACCTGCGGCTCACGCACGATGGCGCGGCCCATCGCGACGCGCTGACGCTGACCGCCCGACAGCGCCTTCGGCTTGCGGTCCAGGTACTGCTCGATGTCCAGCAGCTTCGCCGCGTCAAGCACCTTCTGCTTGATCTCCGACGCGGGCCGCCCGGCGATCTTCAGCGCGAAGCCCATGTTCTGCGCGACCGTCATGTGCGGGTACAGCGCGTAGTTCTGGAACACCATCGCGATGTCGCGCGAACGCGGCGGCAGCTGCGTGACGTCGCGGTCGCCAATCCAGACCGCGCCCTCGTCGATGTCCTCCAGGCCCGCGAGCATCCGCAGCGCGGTGGACTTGCCCGAACCCGACGGCCCGACCAGCACGAGGAACTCGCCGTCGGCGATTTCCAGGTCCAGCGCGTCGACGGCGGGACGCTCGGTCCCGGAGTAGCGCCGGGTCGCCTTGTCGTAGGTGATGCTGGCCATCGGTCAGTCCTCTCCCAATTTCGCGGAAACCCCGTGCGCGGCCTCGCGCGCCTCGAGGTGGCGTTGCTGGATCTCGATTCCGGCGGCGCGCAGCGCCCCGGTCGGCTCGTCCAGTTCGAGCTGGTTTTCGGTCCCGTGCCACACGGGCGGTTCGGCGGTGCCCGCGAGCGCCCAGGCGGCTTGCCGAGCGGCGCCCTGCGCGACGTACTCGCCGACCTCGGGAATCACCACGGGCAGGCCGAGCACGATCGGCGCGATCGCCCGCACCGCGGCGGACTGCGCGCCGCCG
The DNA here is from genome assembly GCF_040610415.1 of Amycolatopsis sp. NPDC004079. NCBI lineage: Bacteria > Bacillati > Actinomycetota > Actinomycetes > Pseudonocardiales > Pseudonocardiaceae > Amycolatopsis > Amycolatopsis sp. NPDC004079. The sequence continues at coordinate 21,519 of NZ_JBEXMH010000057.1, forward strand.
CCGATGAGCAGCACGCGCTTCACGGCCATGCCCTGCGCGCGCACCGCGTCGAGCCCGGCGGCCAATCCGCAGACCATGCCCTCGACGGTCGCCCGCGCGACGTTCTCGGGCGTCATGTTCGCCCTGGTCATACCGTGCAGCGAGCCGGTCGCGCCGGGCAGGTTCGGGGTGCGCTCGCCGTCGAGGTACGGCAGCAGCGTGAGCCCGCCCGCACCCGGTTCGGCGGACAGCGCGAGCCGGTCGAATTCGGCCAGGTCGACGCCGAGCATCGCCGCGCCCGCAGTGAGCACGCGGGCGGCGTTGAGGGCTGCGGTCAGCGGGAGGAAGCGGCCGGTGGCGTCGGCGAATCCGGCGACCAGGCCGCTCGCGTCGGCCGCGCCGGTCTCGGTGACGCCGAAAACCGTGCCGCTGGTGCCGATCGAGATCACCGCGTCGCCCGGAGCCAGTCCGAGGGCGAGTGCGGCGGCCATGTTGTCGCCGGTGCCTGCGGAGACGAGCATGCCGTCGCGGGTGTGCCCGGCGACGTCGGACGGGCCGAGCACCGTCGGCAGATCCGGGGTACGGCCGCCGAACGCGTGCGCGAGGACGTCGGTGCGATAGGTGTTGTCGGTCGGGGAGAAATAGCCGGTGCCGGAGGCGTCGCCGCGATCGGTCACCGCGGTTTCCGGACGGCCGAGCAGCCGCCAGGTGAGCCAGTCGTGCGGCAGCAGAACGCGCGCGACGCGATCGGCGTTCTCCGGTTCGTGCTCGGCGAGCCAGCGGAGCTTGGTGACGGTGAAGCTGGCGACCGGCACCAGCCCGACCGACTTCGCCCAGACGCCAGGTCCGCCCAGCTCCTCGGTCAGGTCCTTGGCCGCCTGCGCGGAGCGGGTGTCGTTCCACAGCAACGCCGGACGGACTACCTCGCCCGCCTCGTCGAGCGTGACCATGCCGTGCTGCTGACCGCCGACGCCGATGGCTTTCACGCCGTCGAGGACGTCGCGAGTGGCGTCCGCAAACGCTTGCGCCCACGCTGCGGGGTCGACCTCGGTGCCGTCCGGATGCGGTGCCCGACCGGTGCGCACGATCTCGCCCGTGCGCGCGTCGCAGACCACGACCTTGGTCGACTGGGTCGACGAATCGACCCCGGCCACCAGTTCAGCTGTCATAGGGCTGCCCCTCCTCGACGTACTCCGCGGCCTCGACCGCCGTTCCCTCGTTCAGCGCGGCCTCGATCTCCTCGGTCGGAGTGGCTTCGCTGGTGATCAGGAGGTCGTAATCGCCGACGGTGCCGTGCGCGTACGTCGCGGTGCGGCCGAACTTCGAGTGGTCGAGCACCAGCACGTTGCGGTTCGCGGCGCGCAGCACGGCTTTCTTCAGCTCGGCGTAGTCGCGGACCGGGTGGAACAGCCTGCCCACCGCGACCGCGCTCACCGAGACGAACGCGATGTCCACGCGAATGCGCTCAAGCAGCGCGAGCACGTCGGGGCCGGAGCAGGAGTCGTACTCGGGGTCGTAATGCCCGCCTGCCAGGACCACGTCGACGCCGGTGCCCAGCAGGCGCGCGGCCTGCAGCGAGTTGGTGATCACGGTGCGGCGTTCGAGCTGGGCCAGCCGCTCGACCAGCGGGAACAGCGTGGTGGAGTCATCCACGAACACGGTTTGGCCGGGCTCGACCTGCCGAATCGCGAGCTCCGCGAGGGCTTCCTTCTCGGCCGAATGCAGCGTGAACCGGCTGGCGGTCTCCATGGTGAGCGCCGGATACGCCTCGACCTTGCCGCGCAGCTTGCGCAGCAGCCGCTTGTCGGCGAGGTCGTCGAGGTCGCGGTGCATCGTCATGAGGCTGACGCCGAACCGCTCGGTGAGGTCGTCGATCCGGACTTCGCCCTGGTCAATGACGTAGTCGAGGATCTCCTGGCGGCGCTGCTCCACCGCCGCGTCGGACGGGCGCGTCTTCGGCCGTCCTGGCGTGTCTCGACTCACATCTTGTTCTTACCAGATATTTCGGGCTGAGTTAACACGTAACTCGATAACTCCTGCGTCACCTTCAAGCGCGTCAGCGGGTAGCGGCGCGGACCAGCCGGAGCGCGGCGGGGATGGCGTCGACCAGACCGGACGCCGACGTCGGCACGTCCTCGGCGGCAAGTGCGCCCGCCAGCGAATGCACCTGCGCGGCGGCTGCGGCGGCCAGCCACGGGTCGAGCCGCGCGGCCAGCAACGAGCCGACCAGGCCGGTCAGCACATCGCCGGAGCCTGCGGTGGCCAGCCACGAACCGCGCGGGGTGTTCACGGCGACGCGGCCGTCCGGGGCGGCGACGATCGTGCAGTGGCCTTTCAGCAGCACGACGGCGTCGTACTTCTTCGCCGCCTCCCGCGCCGCCGCGACTCGGTCCGCGCCCGGGCGGCGGCCCATCAGGCGTTCGTACTCGCCGGCGTGCGGGGTGAGCACGAGCGGAGTGTCCGGGTCGCGGGCGTCGAGAACTTCGGGGGTGTGCGCGATGAGCGTGGTGGCGTCGGCGTCCGCGCACACCGGGACGCCCTGGCCGAGGATGTGCCGCAGGATTTCCCGGCCTTCGCCGCCGGTGCCGATGCCTGGGCCGACCACCCACGCCTGCACCCGGCCCGCGTCGGTGACCGAGCCGGTCGCGACGATCTCCGGCCAGCGCGAGCGCACGACGTCCGCCGCGTGTCCGGCGTAGCGGACCATGCCCGCCGTCGCGCGGACCGCAGAACCGGACGCGAGCACCGCCGCCCCGGGGTATGTCGCCGATCCGGCCGCGATGCCGACGACGCCTTGGGTGTACTTGTCGTCCTCCGGGCCGGGAATCGGCCATGCCTCGGCGACGTCGGCGAGGTCCAGGCGCTGCAGGTCCGGCTCGTCCAGCCACGGCCGCAGACCTATGTCGACCAGTACGACCTCGCCGCATTCCTCTGGAGCCAGTACGTGCACGGGCTTCAGCGCGCCGAACGTGACCGTCCGTGCGGCGGTGACGTGCGGACCGTCGACCGCGCCGGTGTCCGGGTCAACGCCGCTTGGCAGATCCACCGCTACAACCGGCGCTTCGATCTTCGCGACCAGCTCGGCCGCGTCGGGACGCAGTGGGCCACGGGCGGAAATGCCGACGATGCCGTCCACGACGACATCCGCCCGTTCGATCCACTGTGGACTGTCCGCAATGGACACCACACGGCCGCCGGATCGCCGCAGCGCAGCCAATCCGGCCGGATGCGCCTTCTCCGGCTTCAGCAGTACGGCAGCGACCGCGACCCCGCGCCGACGCAGGAAAGCGCCAGCCCACAAGGCATCGCCGCCGTTATTGCCCGAGCCGACCAGCAACACGACCCGCCGCCCAGAGACGCCGCCGGTGTCCTCGGCCAGCAACCCGGCCACCTCGGCGGCGAGGCCGAAGGAGGCCCGGCGCATCAGCTCGCCGTCCGGAGTGCGCGCGAGCAGCAGGTCTTCCGCCGCGCGAATCCGTTCTGTAGTCCAGATTCCTTGCACGGCGGCCCCCGCTACTCGACAGTGACGGACTTCGCCAGGTTACGCGGCTTGTCGATGTCGTACCCGCGGGAACTGGCGATCTCCGCGGCCAGCACCTGCAGCGGCACCGTGGAGACCAGCGGCTGCAGCAGCGTCGGCACCGCGGGCACCTCGATGAGTTCGTCGGCGAACGGGCGCACGGTCTCGTCGCCCTCCTCGGCGATCACGATCGTGCGCGCGCCCCGCGCCTGGATCTCGCTGATGTTCGACACCAGCTTCGAGTGCAGCACCGCGCGGCCCTTCGGCGACGGCATCACGACGACGACCGGCAGGCCCTCTTCGATCAGCGCGATCGGACCGTGCTTCAGCTCGCCCGCCGCGAAGCCCTCCGCGTGCATGTACGCGAGTTCCTTCAGCTTCAGCGCGCCTTCCAGCGCCACCGGGAACCCGACGTGGCGGCCGAGGAACAGCACCGCGCGCGAGTCGGAGATCCGCCGCGCGATCTCGCGCGTCTGCTCCACAGTGGACAGCACCTTCTGCACCGCGGCCGGCATGGCTTCCAGCTCGGCGAACTCGCGGGCGACCTCGTCCGGGTACTTCGTGCCGCGCGCCTGCGCCAGCGCCAGGCCGACGAGGTAGTTCGCGGCGATCTGCGCGAGGAACGCCTTGGTCGACGCGACCCCGATCTCCGGCCCGGCGTGCGTGTACAGCACCGCGTCGGACTCGCGCGGGATCTGCGCGCCGTTGGTGTTGCAGACCGCCAGGACGCGGGCCTTCTGCTCGCGCGCGTGCCGCACGGCTTCGAGGGTGTCCGCGGTCTCGCCGGACTGGGAGACGGCGACGACGAGCGTGTCGCGGTCGAGAACCGGGTCGCGGTAGCGGAACTCCGACGCCAGCTCCACCTCGACCGGCAGCCGCGTCCAGTGCTCGATGGCGTACTTGGCGACGAGACCGGAGTGATACGCCGAACCGCAGGCGATGACGAAGACCTTGTCGACGTCGCGCAGGTCCTGGTCGGAAATCCGCTGCTCGTCGAGGATGATCCGGCCGGCCTCGAAGTGCCCGCGCAGCGTGTTCGCCAGCGCCTCCGGCTGCTCCTCGATCTCCTTGAGCATGAAGTACTCGTGGCCGCCCTTTTCGGCGGCCGACAGGTCCCAGTCGACGGTGAACGGCTTGGCCTGCGCGGCGTCGCCGTGGAAGTCGGTGACCTCGTAACCGTCGCGGGTGATGACGACCAGCTGGTCCTGGCCCAGTTCGACGGCCTCGCGGGTGTGCTCGATGAACGCGGCGACGTCGGAAGCGACGAAGTGCTCACCCTCGCCGACCCCGACCACCAGCGGCGACGACCGGCGCGCGGCGACGATCGTGTCCGGCTCGTCCGCGTGCGTCACGACGAGCGTGAACGCGCCCTCCAGCCGACGGCACACCGCGGCGACGCTGGCCGGCAGGTCGCCCTTGGTGTCGCCCTCGGAGTAAGCGAGGGAAACCAGGTGCGCGGCGGTCTCGGTGTCGGTGTCGCTGGCCATCTCGATGCCCGCGGCCTCGAGCTCGGCGCGCAACGCGGCGAAGTTCTCGATGATCCCGTTGTGCACCACGGCCACGCGGCCGGTGGTGTCCCGGTGCGGGTGCGAGTTCCGGTCGATCGGGGCCCCGTGCGTGGCCCAGCGGGTGTGCCCCATGCCCGCGGTCCCCGCGAACGCGTCGCGGCCGACCTCGTCGAGCCGGGCTTCCAGGTTGGCCAGACGGCCGGCCTTGCGCTCGACTGTCAGCGCGCCGGCGCCGTCCAGCACCGCCACGCCAGCCGAGTCGTAGCCCCGGTATTCCATGCGGCGGAGCCCACCGAGCACGACGTCCAGAGCCGGGCGGTGTCCGACGTATCCCACGATTCCACACACGCGAACTAGCGTAACGAGACAAGTCCAGTCCCCTACTCCGGTCCCTAGAGCGGGGTTTTCAGTGCCGCTGAGCTGGGCGAGCGGCCTCCCGGACAACGCTTGACCGGACGCGCGCGCAGTCCGGCGGCGGACCCCTAAAGCGATCGGGGTGGCGCACCGGGCCGGGGCGGGGCACGGGCAGTAAGGTCACGCGCATGGCCAGCAAGCCCAAGCAGCTGCTCACGGAGCTGTCCCACCCGGGACCCCACGAGGTTTTGCGCGGCAACCTCGCCCTGGTCGGACTGCCCGGCGTCGTGTTCACCCCGCGCCAAGGCCTTGGCCTGCCCGCCATCGCGTTCGGGCACGGCTGGATGCAACCGGCGACCCGCTACCGGCAGCTCCTGCACCACCTCGCGAGCTGGGGCGTGGTCGCCGCGGCCCCCGCGACCCAGCTGGGCCCGCTCCCGTCGCACCGCCTCCTGGCCGGCGACCTGCTGACGACGCTCGACGTCATCACCACGGTCCGCCTCGGCCCGGACGGCATCAGCGTCGACCCGGAGAAACTGGGCCTGGCAGGCCACTCCACCGGCGGCGGTTCGGCAGTGCTCGCAGCCGCCCAGTCCGCCGGAGCGGGCGACGACGCCCGCCCCAAGGTCCGCGCGGTGGCGACAGTGGCCGCGGCGCAGACGTTCCCGCCCGCCACGGAAGCCGCGAAGGTGATCGGCGCCCCCGGCCTGCACCTGGCCGTGGACGGCGACCTGGTGGCCCCGGCGGTCGGCCACGCGGATGCGATCGCCCAGGCTTGGGCCGGTCCGGTGCAGCTGCGGACGCTGGCGAAGTCCTCGCACCTGGCGGTGACGGAGGGCCGGCACTGGAGCCAGTTGCTGCTGCAGGGCAAGCCGCAACGGGCGACTCAGCAGTTGGCGAAGGCGCTGTTCACTGCGTTCTTTCTCACGCATTTGACGGGTACGGACAAGTACCTGCCGCTGCTGGACGCGGATGTGAAGCGCGCGCCGATCGAGGTTCCCGACGACGAGGAACCGGCTGCCTGATCAGCCGGTTCGGCTCAGGTAGCCAGCCAGTCGGTGTTCGTGTAGTCGTCCTCGTCGTGGTGCACGCCACGCCGATGCCGCCCCGACGCCGGAGCCGCGGCCGGCGGTGCCGGAGCAGGAGGAGGCGGAGGCGTGCTCGGCCGCTCGGCAGCGGGCTCGGCGGACACGTAGCCGGCGCGACGTTCCTTCTCCGCCTCGTCGTCCTCGAACCCGAAGCTGACCTCGCCCTTGGGCTTGTCGCCGACGGTCGACTCCATCACCCAGCCGCCGGCCTTCGCCGCGCGGCGGGCGCTCTCCTGCACACGGACGATCACCTGGCCGACCGTGCGCAACTGCTTGTCGCTGGCCTCTTTGCTTTCCTTGAGGTCTTTCCGGACCCGGCTGCCGATCAACGCGAGCCGTTCCTCCGCCTCGCGTTCGATCTGGGCCATCTTGTGGCGGAACCCCGCCCCCAGGTCTTCGCTGCTCACCGCGTCCTCCCCCGTTCTAACGGCCAGGCTGATCGTCGTCGAGCAACGAACCGCTGATCCGGTTCGAGTTGGACTGCGAACCGAAAAGACCGCCGTCGACACGGTACGCGCTCGACGAACGTTCCTGCTCTCCTCCGCCGCCCGGCGCATTGCCGAGGCCGCCCATCATTCCGCCGCCCATCATGGCCGGGGTGCCGGAGCCGGTCGCCTCGTGATGCACGGGCGCGGTGCCGAGCTGCGAGGTGTCGGTCGGCGGAGCGTCGCCTGCCGAGGCCGCCATCGGGTCGCCGATGTCGCCGAGGCCGACGTGCGGAGCGGTGCCGATCCCGGGGTCGGCGGAGAACGGGTCGAGCACGGACTGGGCGCTCGTCGAATCGTCCGGTCCCGACGCCGCCGCGGCCGCTGCCGGCTCGTGCGTCGCGGGCAGTTCGTGCGAGGGCGGCTGGCCGGGGACGACCTGGTGCTCCTGCGCGGCCGGCTGACCGGGGACGGCTTGATGTGCTTGCGCGGCAACCTGATCCGGGACTTGATGTCCTTGCGCGGCAACCTGATCCGGGACGGCCTGGTTGGCGGCAGCGGCCACCGGCTGGCCCGCTGCCGCGTCCGGCACCGGCGTACCGGGCGGCGTCGGACCGCCCGGCGTGGCCTGCCCGCCGACCGCCGAAGCCGCAGCGGCTCCACCGCCGCCGGTTCCCCCGTTGTGGTTGCCCGGGTTCAGCGCACCGTCGTCGCCGAGGGTGTACTTCGTCGGATGGCCGGATCCGTCGTCGATGGTCACGACCGTCGGGCCGTCGGCTCCGGACGGCCGCTCGGCCACGATCGACAGCTTGCCGTCCTGGATGTGGATCTTGCCGTCCGGACCCGGCTGGTACTTCTGCCCGGATCCCTGCGTGCCCTCGTGTCCCTGCGCACTGTCGTGGCTCTTCGCAGCGTCCTGGGCCGGGACTCCGTCGTGCCCCTGGCCAGTCCCTTGCGCTCCGTCGTGGCCCTGCGGACCGGACCCGGCAGCCGAGTCGGGATGCTGCTGCCCCGGAGTCCCCGGCGGCTGCGTGTCGCCCGGCTTCGCCTGGTCGCCGAAGTCAAGGTCGTAAGTCTTCTGCTTGCCCGTGCCGTCGTCGACGCTGATCCCCATGTGCCCGTCCTTGCCGGGTTCGGACATGGAGATCTTGTGGCCGTCGTGCTCGACGGTCATGGTCTCGGGCTCTTCGGGCTTGAGCGCCGCGCCCGTCTTCGGGTCGATCGGATACGGCTGCCCGGTCTTCGGATCGACCTCGAGCGGCTGATGGGTGACCGGGTTGAGCCCCTCGGCCGGCTGCGGCTGAGTCTGCGGCGTTTCCGGCATCTTGGGCGTCTGCGCCGCGGCCGGGACCGGGCCGGAGCCACCGGTGCTCGGCATCCCCGAGTCCTTGCCGCCACCGCCCGACGACGACGGCGTGGTCTGCTGGCCGCCCCCGTCCTGCTGCTTCCCGCCGCCCTGGTCAGCGGGCTTCGACGACGTGGTGAAGAGATCCTCGCGAGCCTTGCCCAGCGACGCGCCGAGCTCGTTCCACACCTGGTCGACGCTCGTCCGCGTGTGCTCGCAGACCTGCTGCCAGTTGGCGACGTGCTTGTCCATGAACCCGCAGAACCCGGCGAGCCACTTCTTGGCCCATTCCTGCCCGGCGTCCTTGGTCTCGTCGTTGAGATCGCAGCTGTCGTCGTCCATCTTGTCCTTCATGTCCTGAGGCATGAGTCGGACAAAATGCTTGAAGTCGTCGTCGCTCGCGTTGCGGCCCATCTCGGCGACCCGGATCAGCCGGTCGATGTCGCCGGGCGAGAAGTCGCCCTTGTTGGGGTACTCGGTGATGTAGTAATCCTGCAGCCACTGGCATTTCGCCCGGATCAGCTTCGCGATCGAGGCGATGCTGCGGTCGATCAGGCCCGCGCCGTCCTTCAGGGTCTGCTCGACAGCCTTCGTGCCGTCGGTGATCCCCTTCCAGGACTGCTGGGCCGAATCCCGCGCGTTGCCCGACCAGTTGGCGAACACGGTCGCCATCCGGTTGTCCTGATCCGCCGCTGCGTCCACAATGGACGCGTTGACGTCCGTCAATTCCTTGGCAGCGGCCTTGAATTTGTCGAACGGGATGTCCCGCTGCTCGTCGAACGGGTCGCCGACGTGCGGCTGGAACGGATGGTCCGGCAGGTTCTGCGCGACCAGTCCACGGGCGCGGCTGTAGAGCGGCAGCAGGTTCCGGAACGGTTGCAGACCCGAGACGCCGAGGTCGAGGATCTCGTTCGAGTTCGCGACACCTGGATCCGTGTCAGTGTTCTTGGCACCCTGGTCTTTCAGCTTCTGCTTGTCGCCGTCGACCGCCTGCTGCTGCTTGTCCTGCGCCGCCTTCGCGCCTTTGTCGGCCTGGTCCTTCGCCTTGCCGTACCAGTCGTAGACGTCGCTTTCGCTCGACCACTCCCAGTCCATGTCCCCTTCGGAGATGGACAGCTTGTCCTTGTAGTAGTCGCGCCAATGGTTGCGGTCTTCGTCGCTCTGAAAGCCGTAACTCTGCGCTTCGCCGTCGTCGTCTTCGTCCTCGACGTAGTCGAAGTAGCGAAGCGCCAGCCCCCGTTTGGTGTTGCTGTCGATGCTGGGGTCGTTCATCAACTGCTGGAACTCTTGGAAAGTCGGGAAGTTCCCGCTGCGCTCGGCCATCAGCGCTTGCCGCTCTTCGTGATGGAGTCCGAGCTGCTCGCCTCGTTGGACGTGTACTTCTTGCTCGCCGACCCGAGGTTGTTCCCGAAGTCCTCAGACGCCTTCACGTAGCTGTCGACGCACTTGCCGACCGCCTCGATCCCGGTCTTGTACAGCTGGAACGAGCCGTGGTGCTTCCGCCCGAAGTCCGCTTCGGTGATCTGCAGCTGCTTCAACGCGGGCAGCGTCGTCTGCAGCCGGTCCTTCGCCGCGTCCCGCACGAATCCGCCCGCCGTCTCCAGCATCTGCGGATCGACATTCTGCCGGTTCCCCACGCTCGCCCCTCCTCGACTGCCCAGTGCTTCCGGACCTTGGACGCACAAAAGCCGTCGGCGGTGCCGGACACTCGTCTACGGAATGTACCCGGAGAGTGACGAGGAGCGCAGCGATTCGGGCAGTTCGGTCAGGAGACCGCGGACACGACCCCAGCCAGCCGATCCGCCGCGGCCTGAGCCGTGTCGTGGGCCGGGGCTTCCACCATCACCCGCACCAGCTGCTCGGTCCCGGACGGACGCAGGAGAACCCGGCCTTCCTCGCCGAGTTCGGCTTCGACCTCGCCTACCGCGTCGCGGACTTCGGCGGACCCGGCGACAGCTGCCTTGTCCGCCACCGGGACGTTGACCAGCACCTGCGGGAGCCGGTTCATCACCGCGGACAGTTCCGCCAGCGGTTTGCCCGTCGCGGCCATCCGGGCCATCAGGCGCATCGCCGTCAGGAGGCCGTCGCCGGTGGTGGCGTGGGCGGGGAGGACTACGTGGCCGGACTGTTCGCCGCCGAGGGCCAGGCCCGACGCGCGCAGTTCCTCCAGCACGTAGCGGTCACCCACCGCAGTCGTGACGACCGTGATGCCGTGTGCCTTCATCGCCAGGTGCAGGCCGAGGTTGCTCATCACGGTCGCGACCAGGGTGTCCTTCACCAGCGCGCCTTCTTCGGCCAGCGCCAGCGCCAGGACCGCCATGATCTGGTCGCCGTCCACCAGCTCGCCGGCGGCGTCGACGGCCACGCAGCGGTCGGCGTCTCCGTCGTGGCCGATGCCGAGGTCGGCACCGTGTTCGACGACTGCCGCGCGCAGCAGGTCAGGGTGGTTCGAGCCACAGCTGTCGTTGATGTTGAGGCCGTCCGGCTCCGCGTGCAGGGCCACGACCTCGGCGCCGGCCCGGCGGTACGCCTCCGGAGCGGCCGCGGACGACGCGCCGTTCGCGCAGTCCACCACGACCTTCAGGCCGGTCAGCGGGTGCGGCGTCGCGGCGACCAGGTGCTCGATGTACTTGTCGAGCGCGTCGGGAACGTCGGTGACGCGGCCGACGCCGTCGCCGGTCGGGCGGGTGATGCCGGTCGCGTCGAGGCCGGATTCGATCTCGTCCTCGATGCTGTCCGGCAGTTTGTGCCCGCCGGCGGCGAAGAGCTTGATGCCGTTGTCCGGCATGGGATTGTGCGAGGCGGAGATCATCACGCCGAGGTCCGCTTCGAGCGCACCGACGAGGTACGCGACGGCGGGAGTCGGGAGCACGCCGAGCCGCAGGACGTCCGCACCGGCTGACGCGAGGCCCGCCACCACGGCGGCCTCCAGCATCTCGCCGCTGGCGCGCGGGTCGCGGCCGACCACGGCCACCGGGCGGTGCGAACGGTCGTGCGCCGCCAGCACTCGGGCGGCACTCGCCGCGACCGACAGGGCCAGTTCCGGGGACAGGTCGGCATTGGCCAGACCGCGTACCCCGTCGGTGCCGAACAGTCGAGCCATCTGATCCCTCTCCTCGAACTGCGAGACCGAAAGTCTAGCCCGCGACGCCGCTGTCCAACCGGAGGGCAGGGGGCGCGATCGGGGCCGCAAACGCAACCGGCGGCGCACGAGGTGAGACCTACGTACGCCGCCGGGGTCCAGGGGCTTGCCCCTGGCGGGGGCTTGGGGGTTCGACCCCCAATGTGATCGCGGAGCGAGCCCGGCGAAGCGCCGTCAGGCGCGAGCAGGGTTCGCCCACGAACGGAGCATCAGCGCTTGGAGTACTGCGGGGCCTTACGGGCCTTCTTGAGGCCGTACTTCTTCCGCTCCGTGGCGCGCGCGTCACGGGTCAGGAAGCCGGCCTTCTTCAGGGCCGGGCGGTCGTCGGCGTCAACCTCGACCAGCGCACGGGCGATGGCGAGACGCAGCGCGCCCGCCTGGCCCGAGATCCCGCCGCCCTTGAGGTTGGCGAAGATGTCGAAGGAGTCCGGCTTCTCGACGGTGACGAGCGGCTCCTTGATGAGCTGCTGGTGCACCTTGTTCGGGAAGTACTGCTCGAGCGACTTGCCGTTGAGCTTGAACTCACCGGTACCCGGCACGACGCGGACGCGGACCACGGCCTCCTTGCGGCGGCCGACCGTCTGCGCGTTGCCACCGGCGGCACGCGACGGGCGCGGGGCGGCGGCGGACTCGCTGGTCGCCACGGCCTCGGCGGGGGTCTCGGTCGAAGCGACGACCTCGGTCTCGGTGCTGGTCAACTGTTCCTCACTCACTGCGCGACCTGCGCGATCTTGGTGATCTCGCGCGCCTGCGGCTGCTGCGCGGCGTGCGGGTGCTGCGGGCCGGCGTACACCTTCAGCTTCTTGGCCATGGCGCGGCCGAGCTTGTTCTTCGGCAGCATGCCCTTGACCACCTTCTCAACGAGGTGCTCGGGCTTGGTGTCGAGCAGCTCGCCGAAGGAGCGCTTCCGCAGGCCGCCGGGGTAGCCGCTGTGCCGGTACGCGAACTTCTGCTCGCGCTTGTTACCGGTGAGAGCGACCTTCTCGGCGTTGACGATGATGACGAAGTCACCGGTGTCCACGTGCGGGGCGTAGGTCGGCTTGTGCTTGCCGCGCAGCAGCGTGGCGACCTCGGTCGCGAGCCGTCCGAGCACGACATCCTCGGCGTCGATCACGTGCCAGGCACGAGTGACGTCGCCGGGCTTGGGGCTGTACGTGGGCAAGGGTCTACCTCGTCGTCATTGCGTGTGGGTAATGTGCGGGCCGAGCGCTGACGCGCCGCAACGCACAACGACATATGAAGATACCCCTGTGGTCCCGCCTGTTGTGCAGCGGGGGTGCGAAGACGCCTCGTCGGCCGGTCACAGCGTACCCGACCGGTTCCCGGAACCACCACGCCGCCGTGCGCGTCCGCTCGAGGTGAGACGATTCGCTCGCGCATCCGCGCGAGCACGAGCGAGCACCTGGGGACAGCAGTTGAAGACACGAGCGAGGACGACCGCAGCCGTACGGACGACCGCGGCCGTCGCCGCCGTGCTGGCGCTCGCGACCGCGTGCGGGCAGGCCCGCGCCGGCACCGCGCTGCCCGACGGCGACCAGGCCGCCGCGTACGTCGGCGCGAAGTTCGAGAAGGCCATGGCGAAGCTCGGGGACACGATCGTCGACCCGCGCAACGTGACCAACTCCGCGGACCGGTACTTCAAGTTCGACGACAAGTACCTGCACAACATCGTCACCTCCGCGCGCACCGGCAGCCCGGAGAGCCGCATCGTGCACAACCGGTCGCAGAAGAACCCCAACGAGTTCCTCGACTCGTTCACCCCGGCCGACGGCACCGTCGAGTACCTCTACCTCGGCCCGGCCTACAAATCGCTCGCGCCGACGCCGTGGGTGTCGATGCCGAAGCCGGAGGCCGGGCTCGTGCAGCCGTGCGCGTGGGGCGGGGTGCAGATCGCGTGCAAGATGGGCGACTCGGTCGACAGCTCGTACAAGGCGGACAAGAAAGCGCTGCGCGGCGCGAAGAGTTCCGCGGACGGCACTGAGCAGCTGACCGTGAACGTGCCGTTCTCGATCTTCCTCGACCGGCGCGTCGAACTGCTGCCGGACAAGCTGGTCAACCAGGTCGGACCGGAACTGCGCAAGGCCGTCGTGCCGAGCACGATCACGCTCAAGCCGGACGGTTCGCTCGCCGAGTTCACGATGGCGGCCAAGTTCGAGGGCGACGGGCACAAGGTCGAACTGCGCTACGACTTCAAGTTCACCGGCGAGGCGACCGCCTCGGACCTGCCGACGGTTCCGGACGCCTCGCAGGTCACCGTGCTCGCGGACGACGCGGCCAAACAGGACTTCTACCGCAGGCTCGGCGAACTGCAGGGGCGCTGATGCGCACTCTCCCGCCGACCCCCGCGCCCATCGAACCCCGAGGTGAGCACCGATGACCCAGCCTCCCGACCAGCAGCCGCAAGGCCAGCCGCAGTGGTGGCAGCCGGGGACGAACGCGCCGCAGCAGGGTTACCCGTCCGAAGTGGACAGTTCCGGATGGCAGGGCGGACAGCCCGCGGGCGGCCAGTGGGCGCAACCCCCGGCGCAGCAACAGTTTCCGCCCGCGCAGTATCCGCAGCAGGGTTACCCGGCCCCGCCTTACGGGCAGCAGGGCCAGCCGTACGGCGGGCCTGGGCAGGCGCACAGCCAGCCGACTCCGGTGCCGCCGCAAGGCCAGCCGGGGCAGCAGCCGCCCGGAAGTCCTTACGGCGGCGGGTTCCAGCCGTCCGAGTACGGCGGGCTCGGCGCGTTTTCTTCCGCCAAGCCAGGAAAGCCGCGGTCGAAGAAACCGTTCCTGATCGCCGGCGCGGTCGTGGTGGTGCTCGCCGCCGCGGCCGGGATCTCGTGGGCGACCGGAGTGTTCAGCGGGGACACCCTGGACCAGAAGTCGTTGCAGGACGGCGTTTCCAAGGTGCTCAACGAGAACTACGGCGAGCCGGACGTCAAGAACGTCGCGTGCCCGTCCGGGCAGACGATCGAGAACGGCGCCACGTTCGACTGCACGGTGCAGGTCGGCGGGCAGCCGAAGAAGGTGACCGTGCGGGTGCTCAACGACAAGCCGGAATATTCTGTCGGCGCGCCGCACTGAGCGGCGCGGTTTCCCCGGCCAAGCCAGGAAAACCGGTCGAAGAAACCGTTCCTGAGCGGCGGCGCGATCGTCGTGGCGCCGACCGCCGTTCCAAGGCGCTCAACGAGCAGCCAGAATATTCCGTCGACACCCCGCACTGAGCCGCGAAAGTCTTTCCCGCGCACGAAAACGGCGGGCCGGCACCCGAAGGTGCCTGGCCCGCCGTGGTTTCGGAGCGTGGCTCAGAACAGGTTCTGCACCGAGCGGTCCGTCGCCTGGTAGCCGTCCGCGATCTGCGGCAGCACGGCGGCGATCTGCGCCAGAAGCTGGGTGAACTCGTCGAACTTCTGGTCCCACTCGTTCTGGGCCTGGATGTACTGGTCCTTCGCTTCACCGCTCCAGCTGTGGGTCAGCGGGTTGAGGTCGCTCTTCAGGTTGTCGAAGAGGGTCTTCAGCTCGCCACCGGTGGCGGTGCAGTCCTCCGCTGCGCGGTGGATCGTACCCGGGTCTACAACAATACGGCCGTCAGGCATGTCAAGCTCCTGTCAGAAGAATGAATGAAGATGGGGGCGAAATCCGAACGGGAAAGATCCCGATCAGCCAAGAACGCCGAAGCCCTTGTTGAGCGAGTTGATGTGCTCGTGCTGCGCCGCCTCGCTCTTGGCGTACATCGAGCCACCTTCCTGAAGCAGGGTGCCGATGCGGTGCAGAGCGTCGTTGAGGCCACGACCGCAGTCGTCGAAGCGGCGCATGACGTTGTCGAAGGCACGCTGCGCGTCGCCTTCCCAGCCCGCGCGGGTCGCCTCGATGTTGGAGCGCAGGTCGCCCAGGTTCTTGTTCATCCGGCCGGTCGCGTCGACAACGCGCCCCTCAGCCTGAGTGAATTCCTTCGGATCCCCAGTGAAGCCGCCAGCCATGGGAGCTACCCCCTTCGTGAGTGGTTGTGCGCGCCGGCTGGTGTTTCCGGCACTGCACCTACGACGAAGACATTGCCAGTTCGGTTCACACTTGTCGCGACTTCTTCTCAAGTAGTTGCTTGCGTGAACGCCGGATCAGGGAACCGCCCGGCAACGGCCGGGTTAACGATCTCCGGGCGCTTCCGAAAAAACCTTGTCCACCAGCGTGGTTAGCACACGCACAGCCGGTTCCCGGAATATTTCAGGAGTCCCGGCTCATGATTCGCGACTGCGAAAAGTCCTCGTCCTCTTCACTCGTCCGTGTCTGTTCGGGCGAAATCTTGGGACGAACGGGAACCGGCTCGGGAGCGGCGGGTTCCACCGGCATCGGCAATCCGCGGGCCGTGCGGAACCGGCGGGCGGCCCCGCGCAACGCGGACGGCGCGGGTTCCGCGGCGCCGGAAAGCCGTCGCCTGCCGAACTCCTTCAGCAGTTCCCGGTTTTCGCCGCGGCGCCGTTCGCTGCGCGCGAGCGCGGTGCCCGCGACGCGCCGCGAGAAAGTGACTGCGTCCTGGCCTGCTCGGGTGAATGCCGCTGGCGCGGATTCCGGTTCGGAGGCCACGAGTGCTCCTTCAGCTGGTGATCTTCAACGTGCGCACCACCTGCTCGCACGCGGCGTCGACGCGCTGCTGCACCGCCGGCGACTGGTACTGGCAGCCGACGTGCACCCGGATCCGCCCCTGTACGAGCACATACCAGCGGACGGTAATCCGTTCGGGTTTGCTCTCGACATAGCCGATCACGCTCCGGCCACCGTAAGTCAGGTCGGAGCGGAACGCAGTGTAGTTCGCGTTTCCGCTGACTCCGGATCGCAAAGCATCGACGAGTTTCTGCCGGTCCGCCGTCGCGTCGTAGTCCATGACGAACTCCTGCGCGAGCACGAGGTCGTTGCCTCGCTCGGCGTCCTGCGGGTGCAGGATCACCTGCCGGTCCGCGACCTCGTCGGTGGTTTGGACCCAGTCGTTCGGCGCGACGAGGCTGAAGTCGTATTGGGAGAACGAGCGGCCTTGCTCGGAGTCGTTCCCGCTGCTGACGAAGTACCCGACTCCGCCCGCGATCAGCGCCGCGACCGCCACCGCCGCGGTGATCAGCCACAGCTTGCGGCGTTTCTTCGCCTTGCCGCCGGAGCCGCCCGACGCCTCGGCACCGGGAGCGCCGAACGCCCCGTTCCCGGAACCGTTCTGTCCCAACGCGTTCTTGCCCGGCCCAGTCTGCAATGGACTCGGGGGCGCCACGGCTCCGAACGGCGCGCTTTGCGGTCCCCTGGCCGGATCGGCGGGCGAGAACCCGCGCGGCGGCACCGGAGCGTTTCGCGGCGGCGCGTTCAGCGCGTTCGGCACCGGCGGCACGCGACGGGTCGGCGCGTCCCCGCGGACGATCTCGGTGCGATGGTCGGTGTGCCCCGGAATCGACGAACCGGGCAGCACGCCGGTGCGGTCCGGTTCCAGCAGCACCGCCCGGAGCGCGCCGCGCGCGACCACCGTCTCCGGCTGGTCCAGGCTCGTCGGCACCACGCCGGTGCGCTCGTGCACCAGCCGGGAAATCATCGGGATCCGGCTCGAACCGCCGACGAGGAAGATCGCCGCGAGCTGCTTCGGACGCAGGCCCGAGTCGGCGATCGCGCCGCTGGTCAGCTCGACCACCCGGCCGAGCGGAGCCCCGATCAGCCGTTCCAAGTCCACTCGCGTCACGTGCGCGTCCGCGAACGGCGGCGGCAACGGGACGTCGGTGTACGTGTGCCGGGACAACGTCTCTTTCGCGCCACGGACGTCCTGGCGCAGCACCCGGCGTCGCCGCCGCTCAGCCAGCTCGCGACCCTCGACCAGCTGTTGCCACGCCTGCGGATCCGTACCGGACACCAGCGACCCGACGTGCTCCAGCAACGCCTGGTCGATGTCGGCCCCGCCGAAGCTCGGGTCGCCTCGGGTAGCGAGCACCTGGAACCCGCCCCGCTGCGGCGGCGCACCCGGCGCCCGCGCGGCGCGCGCGGCCTCCGGCGACCGCTGGACGACGCTGACGTCGACCGTGCCCCCGCCGAGGTCGAGCACTGCCAACGCGTCGCCAGGACGGCCGGAGAACTCGACCGTCCGACCGCCCGGCGAAGCTTCCGGGGCGAAGGTGGCCGCGTGGTACACCGCCGCGGCGACCGGTTCCGGCACCAGCGCCACCTCGCGCGCCAGCCGTCCCGCGGCCTGGCGCAGCAGCCGGGTGCGGATCGCGCCCCAGTCCGCCGGGTGGGTGAGCACCAGCAGGTCCACCTCGGCGTCGCCCGCGACGCGCCGCGCCTCGGCGACCGCCCGGTCCAGCACCGCGTGCACGACGTCGATGACCCGCAGCACCGAATCGCCGAGCAGCAGATCGCCCTCGTCGATCCGCCGCTTCGGATTCGGCTCGTACCGCGACGGGTCGACGGCCGCCTGCCGCTCGGCCTCCTGGCCGACGAACAGGGTGCCGTCGGACGCCGCGTACACCGCCGAAGACATCAACGGCTGCCCGTCGATCACCACGACCTGCGGTTCGCGGCCGTTGACCGACACGACGACACAGGTGCTCGAGGTCCCGAAGTCGATCGCGACCCGCACCGTCACCGGGCACCCCTTCGGTCAAGCGCGCCGGCTCCTCCCCGGCCGGTCAGTCCGGCTGGATCCACGACACCTGCACGAGCTGCTTCCCGTTCTTGCGGCTCAGCATGTTGCCCCGGCCCGGCGGCATGGCGCTCGGCCGGATGTTGCCGATCAGCACGCCCTCGTCGCGGGAACCGTTCATCACCATGCCGGTGGCGGCGAGTTCCTTGAGCTTGCCGATGACCGGGTCGTACGCCGCCCGCGACGCGCCACCGGTGCGCCGGACCACGATCAGGTGCAGGCCGACGTCCTTGGCCTGGGCGAGGAACTCCCCCAGCGGCTTGAGCGGGTTCGTGGACTGCGTCGCCACCAGGTCGTAGTCGTCGACGATCACGAACAGCTCCGGACCGGTCCACCAGGACCGCGTCTTCAGCTGTTCCTGGGTGACGTCCGGACCCGGCAGCCGCCGCGTCATCGACCCGTGCACGTCCTGGACCATGCTGTCCAGCTGCGCCGACGAAACGGCGTAGCCGAGCAGCGCGTCGCCCTCGAGGAACCCGAGCATCGTGCGCCGGTAGTCGACCAGCAGGATCACGGCCTCCTGCGGCGTGTAGCGCTCGGTGATGCCGCGCGCGATCTGCCGCAGCAGGTTCGTCTTGCCGGACTCGCCGTCGGCGAACGCGAAGAAGTGCGGGTCCGCGTCGAAGTCCAGGTAGATCGGCTGCAGGTCTTCCTCGTTGACGCCGATCGGGACCAGCTTCGTGTCCCGCTTCTGGTCGATCTGCAGGACCTCTTCGTAAGTGATCATCTCCGGCAGCAGGCGCACCTGCGGAGCCACCCGGCCGCGCCACGCCCCGCGGATCTTCGCGACCGCGTCCGCGACGCCCGCCGCGACCGTCTCCGGATCGCTCGACCCGTCGATCCTCGGCAGGCCGGTGAGCAGGTGCAGCTTGTCGCGGGTCAACCCGCGGCCCGGCCGCCCGGCAGGCACGTTGACCGCGATCCGGCGGTCCATTTCGGACTCCGTCGGGTCACCGAGGCGCAGCTCGAACCGCGTGCCGAGCATGTCCTTGATCGCCGGCCGGAGGTCGGCCCACCGGTTCGCCGAGATGATCACGTGCACGCCGTAGGCCAGACCCTGCGTGGCCAGCCGCGTGATCGACGTCTCCAGCTCCTCGAAGTCGTCGCGCAGCGCCCGCCAGTTGTCCACGATCAGGAACGCGTCGCCGAACGCGTCCTGCTCCGGCGTGATCTCGCCGCGGCGCTTCCGGTTGCGGAACTCCGTCATCGAGTCGACGCCCAGCGCCCCGAACCGGCCTTCGCGCTCGACCAGCAGCGTGGTCAGCTCGGCCACGATCCGGCGGGCCTTGTCCGGCTCGCGCCGGGCCACCGCGACCCCGCCCACGTGCGGAAGGTCCGCGAGGCCGGCGAGCGTACCGCCACCGAGGTCGAGGCAGTAGAACTGCGCTTCCTCGGGGGTGTGGGTGAGCGCCATCGACATGATCAGCGTCCGGAGCATGGTCGACTTGCCCGACTGCGGGCCGCCCGCGATAACGCCGTGGCCCTGCGCACCGGCGAAGTCCGCCCACAGGAAGTCGCGCCGCTGCTCGTACGGCCGGTCGACGATGCCCATCGGCACCTGCAGCCTGCCGTTGCCGAAGAACCCGACCGGGGAAAGGCCGCGGTCGTCGGTGGGGTTGAGGTTCGGCAGCATCGTGTCGAGCGAGTTCGGCTCGTTCAACGGCGGCAGCCACACCTCGTGCGCGGGCGGGCCCTGCCCGATCAGGCGGCTGACGATGACGTCCAGCTCGCTGGGCTCGACCGCCTCTTCGGATTCCGGCTTCTTCGGCGCTTCCGCTTCCTCGATGACCGGTTCCGGCTCGGGTTCCTTCGGCAGTTCCACGAAGTCCGGCACGAACAGCTGCGGCCGCTTGTCGGCGCGCACCACCGTGGCGGCCGGACCGGCGGCCTTGATGCCCGCGGGCCGGTACGGGCCCGAGACGTAGGAAGCCTTGAACCGCACCAGGGTCGAGGTGTCGTACTTCAGGTAACCGCCACCGGGGACCGACGGCAGTTCGAACGCGTCCGGCACGCCGATCGCCGCGCGGGATTCCGCCGCGGAGAACGTCTTCAGGCCGATCCGGTAGGACAGGTGCGAGTCGAGACCGCGCAGCTTGCCCTCTTCCAGCCGCTGCGACGCGAGCAGCATGTGCATCTGCAGCGACCGGCCCAGCCGGCCGATGGCGACGAACAGGTCGATGAAGTCCGGCTTCGCCGCCAGCAGTTCGGAGAACTCGTCACAGACGATGAACAGCGCGGGCAGCGGGTCGAGGTCGGCGCCGTTCTCACGGGCCTTCTCGTATTCCCAGACGTTCTTGAAGTTGCCGCCGTTCTTCAGCGCTTCCTGGCGGCGGTTCATCTCGCCGGCCAGCGCGTCCTTCATGCGGTCGACCAGCGTGACCTCGTCCGCGAGGTTGGTGATGACCGCGGACACGTGCGGGGCCTTGTCCAGACCCAGGAACGTCGCGCCGCCCTTGAAGTCGACGAGGACGAAGTTCAGCGTGCTCGACGAGTGCGTGGCCAGCATGCCCAGCACCAGCGTCCGCAGGAACTCGGACTTGCCGGAACCGGTCGCGCCGATGCACAGGCCGTGCGGGCCCATGCCCTCGGCCGCGGCTTCCTTGATGTCCAGCTCGACCGGCTGGCCGTACTCGCCGACGCCGAACGGGACGCGGTAGCGGTCGCGGATCGGCCGGGGCCGCCACGCCTGCTGGACGTCGAACGTCATCGGGTCGCCGGGGATGCTCAGCAGCTCCAGCAGCGAGGGGTTGGACAGCAGCGGCTCTTCGTCGCTGACGTCCTGCCCGCCGCCCCCGCCGACGCGGTACGGCGCGAGAAGCCGGGCGAGCGCCTCGACCTCGACCACGCTGAGGCTGTCCGGACGGCCGAACCATTCGACCCCGCCCGCGCTGCGCGCGCCGAGCCGGTCTTCCTCGACCACGAGCCGCAGGCCGCGCCGGGCGGCGAGGTTGCCGACCGAATCGGAAAGGTCGATCAGGGTGACGCCGACCAGGCCCTCCTCGAGGATGATCTGCTCCTCGCGGGTGACCTCGGCGTCGTCCACGATGATCACGACGTGCGGCTGGTCCGGG
The DNA here is from genome assembly GCF_040610415.1 of Amycolatopsis sp. NPDC004079. Classification (NCBI taxonomy): domain Bacteria; kingdom Bacillati; phylum Actinomycetota; class Actinomycetes; order Pseudonocardiales; family Pseudonocardiaceae; genus Amycolatopsis; species Amycolatopsis sp. NPDC004079. The sequence continues at coordinate 42,600 of NZ_JBEXMH010000057.1, forward strand.
GCGGGCGTCGCGTTGCGGGAGAACCGCTGCCGGTCGCGCAGCTCCTCGTCCAGCCAGTCCTCGATCTGCTTGAGCGAACCGGCCATCATGCGCAGCTGGCCGATGCCGTCGGACAGCGTGGGGTGCTGGGTGTGCGGGAGCCACTTGGCCCACTCCCACTCTTCCTTCGCCCGGCCCGCGGTGGCGACCGCGATCATCACGTCGTCCGGGCTGTGGAAGGCGACCAGCTGGGCCAGCATCGCGCGGGTCAGCGCGCGGGTGCGGTGCCGCTCGCCCTGCATGCTGACCGCCGCGAACCCGCGGAGGGTGATCTGGGTGGGCAGGTCGGGGACGATCGAGTGCGCGCGCACGAACCGGCGCAGCGCGAGGGTGGCGATCGGCTCCAGTTCGTCCACCGGGCCGGTCTGGGGCGGGACCAGCCGGGTGGCGAGGCGGTGCGAGCTGCGGCCGACGCGCAGGTGCAGGAAGTCCTGGTCGTTCTGCCTGCGCTCCCACATCCGGCGGCTGGCCGCGAGCGACCACAGCGACTGCGGGTCCGGGTGCACCCATTCGAGGGCGGCGCGCTGGTCGACCATCGCCTCGCGGGCGCGGTCGCGCATCTGGCCGAGATACCGCAGGTAGTCCTTGCGGTCCTCGTCCATCTCGGCCTTCTTCTGGCCGCCGCCCTTGCCGCCGCCTCCGGCGAGCATGCCGACGGTGCCCATCAGCATCATGCCGCTCATCATGATCGTGGTCGGGTTTTTCGCGCCGCCCGCCGTGAACATGAAAACCATCATCCCGAGCGACGCGAAGATCATCACGCCCGGAATCGCCTTGGCGACAATGCTTCCCGGGATCGTGCGGGGCACCTCGGGCGGCGGCTCGAGATGCACCTCGCCGCCGGGCGGGCGCGGCGCGGCCAGCCGCGGCGACTTCTTGAACTGCAGCGTGCTCATCTAGAAGGACCCCTCTATTCCTGCTCGACGCCTGCACCCGGGTGCGCGGGACAACCTATCGAACGTCGCCCCGGAAATCCGGCCAACTCCAGGATCGGCATCCCGCACCCCCTCCGCGGGCCCCCGGCGGGGCCCGTCCTCCCAGTGCGCCCGAGTGTAAGGACCACCACCGACAGTGAACGGACCAGGCGGGGGAACCCACTGGTCGGTCTGGCCTAAACGGGCCTTGACGGGTATTTTCGCCGACGATTTGCGGACACGCGCTGAAACCTGCCACCAGGTTCGGTATAAGTTCCCCCGGGAGCTGTCTTTTCAGAGCGGGGGATCTAGTGGCAACGGGCACGACGGTATTCAGCAGGGTCACGGTGGTCGCACCGACGACACGCATCGACGTCGCGCTTCCGGCCGACGTGGCGGTGGCCGACCTGCTGCCCATGCTTCTGGAGATGGCCAAGGAGGTCACTCCGGACGGCGGGGCCCGGCACGGCGGGTGGGCGCTGGCCAAGCTCGGCGACGCGCCGCTCGACCCGAGCCGGACGCTCGCGTCCCTCGGCGTGGTCGACGGCGAGCTGCTGCAGCTGCGCAAGCGGAACGAGAACCCGCCGCCGCCGATGTACGACGACGTGGTCGACGCCATCGCGGAGGCCGACCCGGACACCTTCCGCCCGTGGACGAAGGAGACCGCGCGCCGCTTCGGCCATGTCGCGGGCGGGCTCGCCCTCTTCTTCTCCGCGCTGGCGCTGTTCTTCAGCGGTTCCCTCTACGGCGGTTCCTCGCTCGGCCCGGCGATCGCCGGCGGCCTCGGCGCGATCGCCTGCGTCGCGGTCGGAGCCACGCTCGCCAAGGCCTACCAGGCCGAGGCCACCGGCGTGCTGATCGCCTCCGCGGGCGGCCTCCCGCTGGCGTTCGTGAGCGGGTTCTACATCGTGCCGGGACTGTCCGTTCGGGCAAACCTTTTGCTCGGCGCGGTGCTGGTGCTGATCGTCTCGGCGGTCTGCATCCTCGTGGTCGGCGCGGGCATCCGGGTGTTCATCGCCACCGCCACCGCGGGCGTGTTCGGCTCGCTCGCCTTCCTCGTCGCGACGCTCGTGACCAGCGCCGGCACCGCGGCGGTCGCGGCGGGCACGGTCGCCGTCGCGCTGGGCTGCATCTCGTTCCTGCCGCGCGCCACCATCTGGCTCGCCAAGCTGCCGCTGCCCTACGTGCCGAGCACCGCCGAAGAGCTGAAGGAAGACACCGGCTTCCCGGACTACAAGGCGATCGAGCAGCGCACCGCGGTCGCGCACGACTACATGACCGGCCTGATGATCGGCTGCGGCGCCACCACGGCGGGCGCGGCGGTCCTCGCGGCCACCGCGCCGAACGTCTTCGGCATCATCCTCGGCGTCGTCGCCACGCTGGTCCTGCTGCTGCGCGCCCGCGCCTACGCCAACGGCGCGCAGGCCATCGCGCTGCTCACCACCGGCATGGTCGCCGGGGCGGGCATCCTGCTCGGCTGGCTGTTCTTCTCCGCCACCGCCGAGCAGCGGCTGCTGTACGTCTTCGGCGCGCTGATCCTGATCGCCGCGGCCGCCCTCGTGGTCGGCGTGGTCTTCCCGGACCAGCGCTTCTCGCCGCCGCTGCGGCGCACGGTGGAGATCATCGAGGCGATCTGCATCGCCGTGGTGCTGCCGCTCGCCCTCGGCGTGATGGACCTCTACTCGACGCTGCGCCACCTCAACCTCAAGTGAGCCGCGCGATGGGCTCCCCACGTTCCTTCCCCCGCAGGCTCGGCCTCCCCGGCCGCGCCGGGGTTGCGCTGTTCGCGGCCGGGCTCGGGCTGATGTCCCCGTTCGCCGCCGCTCCGGCGTCGGCACAGACGGCGAACGCGCCCGCGGGCACCTGGGCCACTCCGCCGCCGCTGGGTCCCGGCGACTCGCCGCCCGCCGACAGCCACGGCCCGGACAAGCCGTACAAGAAGAAGAACGATTGCGTGCAGCGCAGTCTCGGGCAGAACGTCGAGATCAAGGGCCGCCCGTGGGGCCAGGACTACCTGCAGCTGCCGAAGGCGCAGGAGATCGTCCGCGCGGCGACCGGATCGGTCGGCGGCGACCAGAAGGTCGCCGTGATCGACACCGGCGTCACGCCGCACCCGTGGTTCCAGGGCCGGGTGGAAAGCGGCGGGGACTACGTCGCGCCTCCGGACAACGGCGCACCGGCGGGCATGCAGGACTGCGACGGCCACGGCACCGAGGTCGCCGGGATCATCGCGGGCAACCCGCAGGACCCGAACGTCGGCTTCATCGGCGTGGCCCCGGACGCGCACATCGTGTCCTACCGCCAGCTGAGCGAGAACTACGCCAAGGACGACAGCCCGCAGCAGCCCGCGGCTCCCCCGTCCGGCGGGACCGGCCAGCCGCCCGCGGGCAGCAGCAACAGCGCGCAGCCCCCGGCAGGCAGCAGCAACAGCCAGCTGCCCCCGTCCTCGGGCGGCGGCACCGGCAGCGGAAGCGGCACCGCGCCCCAGCAGGACAACAAGGGCGACAACCGGCAGCTGCAGAAAGAGGGCACCGCGGGCACGCTCAGCACGCTCGCGCAGATCATCCGCGGCATCGCCGACCGCGGCGGGATCGGCGTGATCAACATGTCGGTCGACCACTGCCGCGCGGGCACCGCGCCCGGCGACATCCAGGAGGGCGAGCGCCTCGTCCAGGCCGCGGTGCATTACGCGGCCGAGAGGGACATCGTGGTCGTCGCGGCCGCGGGCAACGTCTCGGAAAACTGCCCGCAGAACGACCAGTCCGACCCGAACAAGCCGAAGTCGGTCGTCACGCCGCCGTGGTTCTCCGACGACGTGCTGTCCGTCGGAGCCATCCAGGAGGACGGCGGCATCGCGCCGTTCAGCGTGCACGGCCCGTGGGTCGGCGTCGCCGCGCCGGGCACCAAGATCGTGTCGCTCGACCCGGCGGAGCACTCGACCGGACTGGCGAACCTGACCATCGCGAACGGCACCCCGTCGCCGATCCAGGGCACCAGCTTCGCCGCGCCGTACGTGGCGGGCGTCGCCGCGCTGGTCCGCTCGATGTACCCGCACATGAACGCGCGCGACGTGGTCAAGCGGCTCAAAGCGACCGCGCAGCACCCGGCCGCTCCCGGCGGCCGCGACAGCTTCGTCGGCTACGGCGTGGTCGACCCGGTGGCCGCGCTCACCGCGAATCTGCCGGGCGACACCGGAAACCTCGCGCTGCCGAAGCCGGTGGTGCAGGAGGCCAAGCTGCCGCCCGCCGACGGCATCAGCTCGACGCCGATGATCGTCGCGCTCGCCGGCACCGGCGGCGGGGTGGCGGCGCTGCTGATCACGCTGTTCGTGGTGCACACGATCCGGCGGAACCGGTCCGGGTCACCGCCTCCGCGATAACTTCAGGCAAAGAAAGGGCCGCTCCTCTCGGGGAGCGGCCCTTTCTTTGTCCACAATGGAGAGCGCCCGGTTCCGGAGACGGAGAAGGCCGTTCGCCGCGGATGTCGCGGCCAACGGCCTCCCTGGTCATTTTCCGGGTTTCGGCGGCTTCCCGTCCTTCTCCGGCCGCCGCGCGGGCGGGTCCTGGCCGATCACCGGCGGAGTCACCTGCGCTGGCTCGCCGAAGATCTCGGACGTCTTCGCCGCCGTACGCTGCCGCGGCTTGTGCTGCGAGCTTCCGCCGCCACCGCCTCCGCCGCCCATGCCGGCGAAGCCCATCATCGGCATCATCGACGTGCCCGAGCCCTGATTCGCCGCAGCGGGCTGCGGGGCCGGGGCGACCGGCTCGACCGGCGGAATGCCCGCCTGGCCTTGCTCCAGCCGCGGATCGGCGGCGGTTTCCTTGCCGTGGTGGGAAGTCTCCGCGGCGGACGGGCTCACCGAATCGTCCGAAGAGGACGCGGAAGACGCCACTGTGGACTCCCCGGCCGCGGCGTCGGCCGACGGGCTGGTCGCAGCAGCAGCGGCACTCGCGGGCCCGTCCGCGTCGTGCAGCCGGAACTGCTCCGCCGGATAGTGGTGCCGCAGCTCGATGCTCGACGGGCTCCCCGCCGGAGCGTCCACTCCGGAGCACAACCGGCCGAACTCGCGCAGCACGTCCTCCGCGGCCTCGTGCAGGGACTTCAGCGATTGCTCGGTATCCCGCATCTGCGAACGCGCCCGCGAGGCGCCGCCGCTGGGCAGCATCGCCGATTCGGACAGCAGATCGGCAGCGTCGACCAGCACCTCCTCCGCCGCGCCCGCGATCTTGCGCAGCGATTCGGTGAGCTGGTCGAGCGAACCGGCGAGCGCGTCGAGCGCGTCCTCCGCCCCCTCGCTCGCGGCGCGGATTTCGCCGAGGTAGGCGACAAACGCGTCCGCGTCCGGCCCTGACCACGACGCGTCGATCCGGCCGAGGTCCTCCGCGAGGTCCTTGGACACCCTGGCCGCCGTGCGGGCCGCGGCGCGCAGGCTCTCGGCCTCCGCGTCCAGCTCCTCCCAGCGGCCGGTGAGCGGCTGGTAGTAGGCGGCGACCGGATCGGTGACGCCCAGCTCGCGGGCGAGTTCGGTCACGTACGCCAGAGACGGCTCCGTCACGAGATCCTCCCGGCGCGCTCGATCCGCTCGGCCGCGTCAGCGTCCCGCTCGGCGTGGCCGGTGGTGAGCTGCTCCAGCGCCGCGGTGACCGACCGCAGCGCGGCCACCCCGGCGGCGAGCTGGCCGCGCAACGCTTGCGAAGCCTGTGCGTACGACTCCGGCACGCCCAGCCGCGCGGCCGCCTCGCCGTACGCCTCGGCGGTGGTCGCTTTCGCGCCCACCTCGCCCGCGGCGGTCTCCAGTTCGTCGGCCGCCCGCGCGACTTTCGCCGCGTAGCCGCCGACGACCGCGCCGTCGATCCGCACGGCGCTTGTTCCCGGACTGCTTCCCGGCGTTGCCACGTTCGACCCTCCGCTCACCCGGTGCGTGTCCGAGTGTGACGGACGGAACCCGCCGTCAGTTCCCCGCGGGTTGCTGCTGTCCGGCCGCCTGCGGTTTGTACGAGCCCGCGTTCGGGTCGATCGGGACCGAATCGAACTGCTTCATCACGTTCTGCACGTTCAGCGACGCTCCGGTCGGCAGCAGCCCGATGATCGATTCCGGCGCCGGCAGCCGGTTGTCCAGCCCCAGTTCGTTCGCGGTCGCCGCGTCCGGAACGCCGTAGCGGATGCCGCGGTCGGAGATCAGCTGGATCGGGCCCTTGTTGAAGGTCGCGCTCGTTTCGGTGGCCGACTGCACCACCGCGCCGTATCCGGTCGGCATGTAGAAGCCGGTGATCGGCACGCCGTTCGGGCCGGTGTTGCTGACGCTGATGATCTTCGAGGTGCCGTCGGCGTTCTTCTCCACCGGGATCTGCTTGTTGATGTAGACCGAGGTGTGCGCCTGGCTGTGGTCGGCGCTGAGCGACCAGCCGAGACACGCCACCGGCGCCTGGACGGCGTCGAGAACGGACGGGACGACCTGCGGGTAGGTGTCGACCCGCACGTAGTCGGGATCGCCCGGCTGCAGCACCTTGACGTTGTTGATCTTGTCGAGGGTCAGGGTCGGCGTGGTGGCCGAGCCGCCGCTCTTGGCCGTGCGCACGATGTCCGCGACGGCGGGCGACACCTTCTGGATGCCGCTCTTGGCGATGAGCCAGAACTCCAGCGCGCCGCCGGAGGGCTGGGTCGAGAAGACGTTGCCGACGGTCAGGCCGTCGAAGCTGCTCGACGGCGTCCCGCCCTCGCCGGCCACCGGCGGCGGGGTCAGCTTGGTGACCTCGGGGATCGCGTTGAGGAGAGCCTGCGACACCTTGCGCGCCTTCGTCGGCAGGTGCAACGCGGACCGCACCGGGTCGCTGGAGCTGGACGACACCTCGGCGCGCACGGTATTCGCGTTCGACCGGTAGATGAGGTAACTCTTGCCGTTCCCGGCGTCGCCGAGCAGCGCCTGGTTCGCCTGCAGCTCGCCGCCGAGCTTGTCGATGCCGGCGATCACGTCGGTGTTGGTCTTGTTGACCGAGTCCGGCTGCGGCAGCGACAAGTCGAGCACGACCTCGTCGCAGACCGCCCAATTGGGGGTAGCCCGCTGGTCCGCCGACGGCAGCAGCTGCGGTCCGTCCGGAATGCCGGTGAGCTTCTCGCGCGGCATGTTCTTCAACTGTTCATCGGAGACGACAGTCGGGTTCTTCACGTCGGCCGCCTGCGGCTGGCCGCCTTGGCCGCCGCCCGGCTGCCCCTGGCTGCTCTGCTGCTTCTGCGCCATGAGGATCAGCCGCGCCGACGCGAGGTTGAAGGTCGGGATCAGTCGCGACGGGTTTCCCGTGACGACATACACGGTGCCGGACTGCTCGCCGATCACGATGTTGTCCGACTGCGGCACCGCGGGCGCGGGGCTCAACAGGCCCCACAGCACGAAAACGACGGCGCCCAGCACACCGAGGATGACGCCGACCGCCGTCGCGCGCCCGTGCGAGCGCATGGGGTCGTGCAGCATCACCGCATCACGGCGGACCAGCGCGGACTGCATCCTGCGCAGGACGAACTTGTATGCCTGAACCTGAGACTTAGTCGTGGGTGTTGATGGCATTCTCGACCTACAGTCCTCCCCGTCGCGGTACGGTTCCGCAGGATAGCCGTACGGGGACCGTCTGGTGTGGGGTTTCTACCAACTCCGGTTAGGGTCAGGCATCCCGGGACCGGCTTTCCGGGTACGCAGCACTCACGAGGGGAAGAGAACGCGCGGATGTCCGTCAGCACGCCTCCACGTCCGCCTGGTCCGCAGGGACCGCCACCGCCTCCCGGGGGACGTCCCCCGGGTCCGCCGCAGCGGCCCGGCAGAACCGGCGGACCCGGTGCGGCTCCCGGCGGTCCCGGAATGCCCCCTCGCACTCCCGCTCCCGGCGGCCCTGGCGGTCCCGGTGGTCCGGGCGGCCCAGGCGGACCTGGCGGTCCCGGACGGCCCGGCGGACCGGTCACTCCCGGGCCCGGCGTCCCCAAGCCCGGCGCGCCCGGACCCAAGCCTGGCGGTCCCGGTGGACCCGGTGGTCCCGGCGGGCCTAAGCCTGGTCCTGGCGGTCCCAAGCCCGGCGGCCCCGCGGGTCCTGGCGGACCGGGCGGGCCCGGTGGCCCAGGCGGACCTGGCGGTCCCACCGGCCCGCGCACCGGACGTCCTGGCGGCGGCGGTCCCGGCGGTCCGCGTCCGGGCGGTCCCGGAGGCAATGGTCCTGGCGGTCCCGGTGGCCCTGGCGGCGGCGGACCTGGTGGCCCCGGCGGCCCTGGCGGCGGCGGTCCCGGCGGCCCTGGCGGTCCCGGCGGCGGCGGACCTGGCGGTCCCGGCGGACCCGGCGGCCCGAGCGGCGGCGGCCCCGAAAGCAGCGAACCCGCACCGACCGGCGGCGGCACCGCGACCGCGCTCCGGATGGCCCCGCCCTCGCGGCGGCGCTCCGGCGGCATCTCGCTCGGCCCGCTGCCGGTGGTCAACCTCGTCGTGTTGGAAGTCGGCGTCGCGATCGGGCTCGTGCTGCTCGCGATCAACATGCAGCTCAAGTACGTCGCGATCGGCGTCGCGGCGCTCGGCCTGATCTTCGCGTTCCTGCGGGTCGGCGGACGCTGGTTCACCCAGTGGCTCGCGCTGACGCTGCGGTACCGGTTCCGCTCGCGCGGCCGCGTGGCGACCCCTCCGCCGCCGACCAGCATCGAGGAACTCGCCGAGGAAAGCGCTGTCACCGGCCCGGAGGACGCGCGCGTCAGCCTGCTGCGGCTGGCCGTGCCGGACCTCGTGGTGGCGCACGCCGTCGACCACGAGCGGCAGGAAGTCGGCATCGCCTGGAACGACGGCACCTGGACCGCGGTCCTGCTCGTCGAGCCGATGCCGGCGATGATCTCCCAGGCCGGCGGCGCGCCCAGCCTTCCGCTGTCCGCGCTCGCGCCGTGCCTGGAAGACCGCGGCGTGCTGCTGGACTCCATCCAGATGATCTGGCACAGCTACCCGGGTTCGGCCGCGATGCCCGCGGACGCCCCGGCCCTCAGCTCCTACCTCGAGGTGCTCGGCCCGCTGCCCGCGGCCGCCCGGCGGACGACGTGGATCGCGGTCCGGCTCGACCCGCGGCGCTGCCCGGAGGCGATCCGGGAACGCGGCGGCGGCGTCGTCGGCGCGCACCGCGCGATGATCGGTGCGCTGTCGCGGGTGCGGAACGCACTGGAATCCCAGGGCGTGCCGACCCGGCCGCTCGACCCGGACGAGTTGCTGCGCGCCAGCATCTCGGCGGCCGAGCTCACCGCGGTCGCCGGTTCGAACGAGAAGGTCAGCCTGCAGGAGAGCTGGACTGGCGTCACCGCAGCCGGCATCGGGCACTCCAGCTACGCGATCACCGGCTGGCCCAAGGGAAAGATCAGCGGCAGCCTCAACGGGCTCACCAGCGTGCGCGCGCTGTCCGCGACGGTCGCCATGGCGATCTCGCCGTCCGCCGACGAGGGCCGCATCGGCCTGCGCGGCGTGGTACGGCTCAGCGCCCGCAACCCGCGTGAGCTGGACGCGGCCGACCAGCGGCTGCAGAGCATCGCGGAGCGGCTGGACGTCGACCTGACCCCGTTGAAGGGCATGCAGATCTCGGCGTTCTCCGCGACGCTGCCGATCGGAGGGACGGCATGAGCGCCGCTTGCCAGCGAATCATCGTTATTCATGCCGCGGCCTCCCCGGCAGCCAGCGTGAAACTCCTCGAGGAGGCGGCGGAATGAGCACGCGTGTTCGCGACGCCGGGCAAAACACCGGCGTCGCCCCGGAGTTCACGGTCGACCCGGCCATGCTCGACGCGATCAGCCCGTCCGGCGACCGCGGCGGCGTCGTCCTCGGCTCCGGCCTCAAGGGCGAACCGCTGACGGTGTCGGCCCTGCGCTCGCAGCCGACCCGCATCGTGCTCGTCGGCGGCCTTTACCTGGCCCGCCAGGTCGCGATGCGCGCCTTGGCGACGGGTGCCTGGGTGGTCGTGGCCACCGGACGTCCCGCGGCGTGGCAGGTGCTGCAGCAGGCGGCCGGAAGCCGCGACGGACGTCCGTCGCCCCTGGTGCAGATCCGCCGGCTCTCCCCGGTCGAGTTGCCGCGCCCGTCCGAGGACGCCCCGCTGCTCGTGGTGACCGACGGCGGACCGACCCCGCAGGACCTGTTCCCGCCCCGGTCGCCGTGGCAGACCACGGTGTACGTGCTGCCGTACCTGCACCCGCAGGCAGGCACCACGGCCAACGCCGCGGACCTCGTGCTGATGCAGCGGCTGCCCGCCGGACAGGCTGAATTGGCCGCCCGCATCTGGCGGCTGCCGCCGCAGATGATGCGTCAGCTGACCACGCTGAAGGACGACCAGGTCGTCGCGCTGGGCACGAACCTGTGGCGTCCGCTGCGGCTGGTCACGACGCAGAAGGAACAGCAGCTGCTCGGCCCGGTCCGCCGAGGCGACTGAGAACTCCGGAGAAGTGAAGGCCTCCTTGCTTGCCGCAAGGAGGCCTTCACTTTTTCCAGACTCGGCCGATCGGTGCCCGCGGCTGGCCGATCGGCCGATCAGCCGGCGCTGGCCAAGCCGCCACGATGTGCCGCATGATGCTCACGAAGCTGCTCGCACCGGTGCTCGCCGGATTGGTGCTCGTCCCGTTCGCGCCCGGCGTCGCGACGGCCGCTGAACCGCTGAAGTGGAAGCCCTGCAAGGAAATCGCCAGTGGCTGGCCCGCGAACGATGCCCGCACCGAATGCGCTTCGCTGAAGGTTCCCGTCGACTACGCCAAGCCGGACGGACGCACCTTCGACCTCGCGGTGAGCCGGATCAAAGCGTCCGGGAGCCGTGCCGGAGCAGTCCTGGTCAACCCGGGAGGCCCCGGCGATTCCGGCATGGGCTTGCCGCGCGATCTCCTGGAATCGACCGTCGCGGGCATCGGCACGCACCACGACCTCATCGGCTTCGCGCCGCGCGGAATCGGTTACAGCGCAGGCCTTTCCTGCCCGCATGATTCCGCCGAGCCGGATCCGTCCTTGCCGGACAAGGAAAAAGCCCGGTTCACCGCTGAGCAGAACGCGAAGCGGTATCGGGCCTGCGTGGCGAAGGATCCGGAGTTCATGCGGAACCTGACCAGCGCGAACATCGCGCGCGACATGGACCGCGTCCGGAAGGCGCTCGGCGAGGACAAGATCGGCTACTTCGGCATTTCCTGGGGCACCGCACTCGGCGCGGAATACCGCACGCTGTTCGACAGCCACGTCAGCCGGATGCTGCTCGACTCCGTCATGGACCCCGCTTTCGACCTCGGCCGCGTGGACTACGACGAGGCCGCCGCACGGGAAGCTTCCTTCCACGACCTCGCCGGCTGGATCGCGGGCAACGACCGCGTCTATCACTTCGGCACCACGAAAGCCCAGGTCATCAAGGCCCTGCTGGATCTTCGCGCGAAGGCCGCCGATCGACCCGCCGTGGACAGCCTGCTCACCGCGCACCGCGCCAACTGGCCGAACTCCGCACATCAGCTGGCCGCGCTCCGGTCCGGCGCCTCGCTCCCCGGCGCGGCGCCGCAGGCCCGGACCGCCTTCGGCTGGAACGAGCCGAACCCGGAGTTCAACGGGGACCAGCAGGATGCCTTGATCTGCAACGAAGGGACCGGCACCCGGGACTTCGAGACCTACTGGCGCCACCACGTCGCGCTGTCGGCCAAGTTCCCGGTCGCCGGAAGCCACGGCCAGTTCGACGGACGCTGCACCGGCTGGCCGCTGCCGCCGACGCCATGGCAGTTCACCGCGGGCAAGAGCCCGCTCCAGCTCGTCGGGCACGCCTACGAGTCCGTGACGCCGTATCCGTGGGTCCGCGACATGCAGGCCCGCATCGGCGGGGCGCTGCTCACCGTCGAAGACGACGAGCACGGTTCGCTGGCGGAGCTGCCGTGCGGAGCCAAGGCAGTCGAGTTCTTCGACACGGGGAAGACGTCGAACACGACTTGCCCCGGCGCGCCGATTCCGCCCGCGAGTTAGCGATCGACCCGCGGCTGGGCGTCGGCGTCGGCTTGAGACCACGCCGTCAGGCGCTCAGCCACCGACTGGTACGGCAACGTCCCCGTCGCGGTCGCGATCACCAGGTCGTACGCGTCGTCCTCCGGCGCGTCCAGGTCGTAGCCGTTGAGCCCGTAGAAGACGTACGCCGACATCCAGCCCAGCCGCTTGTTCCCGTCGATCAGCGGGTGGTTCCGGACGATGGATTCCAGCAGCACCGCGGCTTTCTCGTGCAGCTCCGGATAAGCGTCCTGCCCCATCAGCGAGGACTGCGGCCGGTGCGCCGCCGCGTCGAGCAAGCCCAGATCGCGCACCCGGGGCACGCCGAGATCCGCCGACAGCGCGAGCAGATCGTCGAGCGTCAGGTAGTCGATCATTGCGCCAGGCGGTCAAGCAGGGAGGCGTAGCGGGCGCGGCCTTCGCTGGAAAGGTCGCGAACCCGGTCGTCCCGGACCCGGCGGGCCGCGGCGTCCGTGATCGCCCGCACCACCGCTTCGTGCTTGCTCACCCCGTCCGCTTCGGAAAGCAACGCGAGCGCACGCTCCACTTCGTCGTTCAACCGCAAAGTCATCGCCATGAGGTTGATGATACCACTCTGGTATCATCGGTGGCCTGCTCTTTTACGGTCGGCCCGGCCTAAAGCTCGGTCGAGGACCGCACGTTTCGCGTCTGCTCCGCGCGCGCGGCCAGCAGCTCGTCCGGCGGGTAATCCACCGCCGTCAACGTCAATCCGTGCGCCGGAGCGACCGCGCTGTCCCGCGCCCCGCTCGCCAAAACCTCGCCCGGCCACCCGATTCCGCGCCGCCCGTCCCCCACGAGCAGCAACACCCCGACGAGGCTGCGGACCATCGAATGGCAAAAAGCGTCCGCGCTGACCCGGACTTCCAGCAGATGCTCGTCGATCCGCGTCCACTCCAGACGCTGCAGCTCGCGGATCGTCGTGCCGCCCTCACGCTGTTTGCAGTACGCCGCGAAGTCCTGCAGGCCCAGCAATGCCTCCGCGGCAGTGTTCATCCGCTCTGTCGACAGTGGACGGCCCCAAGCCAGAGTGTCGTTGCGGCGCAGCGGATCGACGCCCCACGGGGCATCTGAGACCCGGTAACGGTAGTGCCGCCGGATGGCCGAGAACCGGGCGTCGAACCCCTCGGGAGCCACGCGGGCGTTCAGCACCCGCGCGTCGGCGGGCAAAAGCTTGTTCCAGCGGCCGCGCATCCGCGTCAGATCCGGGATTCCCTTTTCGTCCACGGGAATCCGGCCCGGCGCACCGGGTTCGAACGGGACCACGTCGACGTGCACGACCTGACCCGTCGCGTGCACCCCGGCATCCGTGCGGCCGGCGACGACCACGGACTTCGGCACCGACTCCCCCGGCGGCTGGCGGTGCAGCGCCTGCTCCAGCTCGGCCTGCACGGTGCGGCGGCCGGGCTGGCGGGCCCAGCCGGAGAAATCCGTGCCGTCGTAACTCACGTCCAACCGCAGACGAACGAGCCCGCCCTCCCCGTGGGGAGCGGCGGGCTCGTCCGATGTAGACAGTGCCGGCAGGACTCAGTCCTTCTTGGCGTCCGCGTCGTCCGAGGCAGCAGCCTCGTCCGCGGCCGGAGCGGCCTCTTCGGCAGCCGGGGCCTCTTCGGTCGCGGCAGGAGCCTCAGCGGCTTCCTCGGCGACCGGAGCGGCGGCGACCTCGTCCTTGGCGAACTTGGTGCCGCGGGCCCGCTCGGCCTCAGAGGTCACGGTCTTCTCCGCGACCAGTTCGATGACGGCCATGGCGGCGTTGTCGCCCTTGCGCGGCATCGTCTTGGTGATGCGGGTGTAACCGCCGGCGCGCTCCGCGAAGTGCGGGCCGATCTCAGCGAACAGCTTGTGCACGACGTCCTTGTCCCGGACGACCTTCTGCACCAGGCGACGGTTGTGCAGGTCGCCCCGCTTCGCCTTGGTGATCAGCTTCTCGGCCAGCGGGCGGACCCGCTTGGCCTTCGCCTCGGTCGTCGTGATCTTGCCGTGCTCGAACAGCTGAGTGGCCAGGTTGGCCAGGATCAGCCGCTCGTGCGCGGCAGACCCGCCGAGCCGGGCTCCCTTGGTAGGGGTGGGCATGACTTTCTCCTAGTTCAGCTCACAGCGTCCGGGCACGAGGCCTCAGAGCTGCTCGGTCTCTGCGTAGTCCTGGCCATCGTCGTGGCCGTCGTCCGAAATCCCGCCGCCGATGCCGGCGACCCCTTCCGACCAGCCTTCGCCGTCGTAGCTGGTGGCAGCCGCGGACGGGTCGAACCCGGGCGGGCTGTCCTTCAGCGCGAGGCCGAGGCCGACGAGCTTCAGCTTGACCTCGTCGATCGACTTGGCGCCGAAGTTGCGGATGTCGAGAAGGTCCGCCTCGCTGCGCGAGACCAGCTCGCCAACGGTGTGGATGCCTTCGCGCTTCAGGCAGTTGTACGACCGGACGGTGAGGTCCAGGTCCTCGATCGGCATCGCGTAGGCGGCGATGGTGTCCGCCTCCTGCGGCGACGGGCCGATCTCGATGCCCTCGGCGTCGACGTTCAGCTCGCGAGCGAGACCGAACAGCTCCACCAGCGTCTTGCCGGCCGAGGCCACCGCGTCGCGCGCGGTGATCGACGGCTTGGTCTCGACGTCCAGGATCAGCTTGTCGAAGTCGGTGCGCTGCTCGACACGGGTGGCCTCGACCTTGTAGGTCACCTTCAGCACCGGCGAGTAGATCGAGTCGACCGGGATCCGGCCGATCTCCGCGCCCGCCTGCTTGTTCTGCAGGGCCGGAACGTAACCGCGGCCGCGCTCGACGACGAGCTCGATCTCGAGCTTGCCCTTGCCGTTCAGCGACGCGATGTGCAGATCCGGGTTGTGCACGGTGACGCCCGCGGGCGGCACGATGTCGGCAGCCGTGACCTCACCCGGGCCCTGCTTGCGCAGGTACATGGTGACCGGCTCGTCCTCTTCCGAGGACACGACCAGTTCCTTCAGGTTCAGGATGATGTCGGTGACGTCTTCCTTCACCCCGGGAACGGTGGTGAATTCGTGCAGCACGCCGTCGATGCGGATGCTCGTCACGGCCGCGCCCGGGATGGACGACAGCAGCGTGCGCCGCAGCGAGTTGCCGAGCGTGTAGCCGAAGCCGGGCTCCAGCGGTTCGATGGTGAACCGGGAGCGGGTCTCGTTGACCGTCTCTTCGCCGAGAGCCGGCCGCTGGGAAATCAGCATTTCTTAGTTTCCTTTCCAGACGACGCCCGCCATATGACGTCGAAGGGATGGCGTGACGGCGGCGCACTCTGGGCGCCGCCGCCCCGTAACCAGTCGCAGAGACCGGTTACTTCGAGTAGAGCTCGACGATCAGCTGTTCCTGCACCGGAACGTCGATCTGCGCGCGCTCCGGCAGCTGGTGGACCAGCACGCGGAGGTTCGACTGAACGACCTGCAGCCACGCCGGGACCGGACGGTCGCCGAAGGACTCCTTCGCGACCACGAACGGAAGCGTGCCCGCCGACTTCGGCTTGACGTCGATGATGTCCCACTTGGTGACCTGGTAGGACGGCACGTTGACCTTGACGCCGTTGACCAGGAAGTGGCCGTGGCTCACCAGCTGCCGCGCCTGACGGCGGGTGCGGGCGATGCCGGCGCGGTAGATCACGTTGTCCAGCCGGGACTCGAGGATCTGCAGCAGGTTCTCACCGGTCTTGCCCGGACGCCGCACGGCTTCCTTGTAGTACCGGACGAACTGGCGCTCGAGAACGCCGTAGGTGTAGCGAGCCTTCTGCTTCTCCTGCGACTGCAGGAGGTACTCGGACTCCTTGATGCGCCCGCGGCCGTGCTGGCCCGGCGGGTAGGGGCGACGCTCGAAAGCCTGGTCGCCGCCGATGAGGTCAACCTTGAGGCGACGCGAAATACGCGTCGCGGGGCCGGTGTAACGAGCCATTTCTTAGTACTCCTCCCCGTTCCTCAGACCCGGCGCCGCTTGGGCGGGCGGCAGCCGTTGTGAGGCTGCGGGGTCACGTCCTGGATGGTGCCGACCTCGAGGCCGGCCGCCTGCAGCGAGCGGATCGCCGTCTCGCGGCCCGAACCCGGGCCCTTCACGAAAACGTCGACCTTCTTCATGCCGTGTTCCGCGGCCTTGCGGGCGGCGTTCTCGGCGGCCATCTGCGCGGCGAACGGAGTCGACTTGCGCGAGCCCTTGAAGCCCACGTGGCCGCTCGACGCCCACGCGATCACGGCGCCGGTCGGGTCCGTGATCGAGACGATGGTGTTGTTGAAGGTGCTCTTGATGTGCGCGTGACCGTGCGCGACATTCTTCTTTTCCTTGCGGCGGACCTTCTTGGCCCCCGCAGTGCGGCTCTTGGGTGGCATGTTCTGAGGGATCTCCTGTTAGCGCGCGTTCTCTTGGTGAGCGGCGACCGCTTCCTGCTGCCCTCGCCGGATGATGGATCCGGCGTCGGTGTAGAGGTTGCGCAGTGCCATCGGGCGGGCGTAGAGCGCCTTGGGCGAGACACAAGCCGTGGAGCGACGGACGGAACCGCCCATGCGAACGACCTTCTTGCCCTGGGTGCTCACTTCTTGCCAGCCTTCTTCTTGCCGGCGACCGTCTTCTTCGGGCCCTTGCGGGTGCGGGCGTTGGTCTTGGTGCGCTGACCGCGCACCGGAAGACCGCGACGCCAGCGCAGACCCTGGTAGGTCCCGATCTCGATCTTGCGCCGGATGTCGGCGTTCACCTCACGGCGAAGGTCACCCTCGACCTTGAAGTTTTCGTCGATGTAGTCCTTCAGCTTGACGAGATCCTCGTCGCTGAGGTCCTTGACGCGGGTGTCGGCGTTCAGCTCGGCAGCAGCGATCATCTGCTTCGAGCGGGTACGGCCGATCCCGTAGATGTAAGTCAGCGCGATCTCCAACCGCTTCTCGCGGGGGAGGTCCACGCCAGCGAGTCGTGCCACTGGTGCTCCTTTTTCGGGTTCGTCTTCAGGTCTGCTCCCCGTCCGGTTCCGGAACCGACTCGCCTGTCGGCCCGTGGCTTGCGCCCCGGGTGTCCCGGCCCCGGCCTGAAGTCCGGGGGTGCGCCGGAGTCGCTTTCACGCTCCGGCAGGCACGGGGAGGTTGGGTAGCCGTCAAGCGGCCTGCTGCAGTGCGGTGGTCAGCCCTGACGCTGCTTGTGACGCAGGTTCTCGCAGATCACCATGATCCGGCCGTGACGGCGGATCACCTTGCACTTGTCGCAGATCTTCTTGACGCTCGGCTGAACCTTCACGTCTTCCTGCTTCCTGCTCTGCTCGGCTCTGGCGTGATCACTTGTAGCGGTAGACGATGCGACCACGGGAGAGGTCGTAGGGCGACAGCTCCACGACAACCCTGTCTTCGGGCAGGATGCGGATGTAGTGCTGCCGCATCTTGCCGCTGATGTGTGCCAGGACCTTGTGGCCGTTCTCCAACTCGACACGGAACATCGCGTTGGGGAGCGGCTCGACCACGCGGCCTTCGACCTCGATGGCCCCGTCTTTCTTAGCCATGTCCTCCGCAATCCCTGAGCACGCGTGACGTGCACAGCGTGATCGGTTTTGAGCTCGAGTCCTTGCTTACTGGGTGGTGCTCGGCCACACTCGGCCCCGGGTCCATGAGGTTCGCGAGAATTCACGAGCATGCTGGAACCGGCGCATGAGCGCGCCGACTTGACAGTGTACGCAACCCGTGCAGTACCCCGTCGACCGGGGGTGAAGTAGACCCTTGTGAGTGGCGGCGCGGGGCCGCTCAGGACTCTTCGGGCAGGGTGAGGACCCAGGGACCGTCTTCGGTGATGGCGACGGTGTGCTCCCAGTGCGCGGCGCGCGAACCGTCGATGGTGACGACCGTCCAGCCGTCTTCCAGTTCGAGGGTTTCGCCGCTGCCGCCGGTCAGCATGGGCTCGACCGCGAGCGCCATGCCGGGCTTGAGCCGCGGGCCCTTGCCGGGTTTGCCGACGTTGGGCAGGAACGGCTCCATGTGCATCTCGCGGCCGATGCCGTGGCCGCCGTACTCGAGGATCATCCCGTACTCGCGGCCGTCGTCCCGGCTCGCCTTTTCGGCGGCGGTCTGGACGGCGAACGAGATGTCGGTGAGCCGGGAGCCCGCGCGGACGGCTTCGATGCCCGCCCACATGGCGCGTTCGGTGGCCGCGGAAAGCTCGTGGTCCTTTTCGCTGACCTCGCCGATTTCCAGCGTCACCGCGGAGTCGCCGTGCCAGCCGTCGAGGATCGCGCCGCAGTCGACCGAGATCAGGTCGCCCTCGGCGAGCACCTGCTTGCTCGACGGGATGCCGTGCACGATCTGTTCGTTGACCGACGCGCAGATCGACGCCGGGAACCCGTGGTAGCCCTT
Source organism: Amycolatopsis sp. NPDC004079 (assembly GCF_040610415.1). Classification (NCBI taxonomy): domain Bacteria; kingdom Bacillati; phylum Actinomycetota; class Actinomycetes; order Pseudonocardiales; family Pseudonocardiaceae; genus Amycolatopsis; species Amycolatopsis sp. NPDC004079. The sequence goes on from NZ_JBEXMH010000057.1 coordinate 60,891, forward strand.
GAACGAGGGCACCGCGCCGGCGTCGCGGATCGTCTGCTCGGCCAGTTCGTCGAGCTCGGCCGTGCTGACCCCGGCCCGCGCGAGCTCGCGCACGGCGGCGAGGGTGCGGGCGACGACGAGACCGGCCGCCCGCATGGCCTCCAGCTCGCCGCGCGTCTTGACCTCGATCATGCGCCCGCGGCGGAGCACTTGCAGAACACGCAATCCTCCGAGGTTCACGTGCGGTCGCGCAGCGCTTTCAGCACGCGGTCCGAGATCTCCTGCACCTCGCCGACGCCGTCGACCTTCACGAGGATGTCGGCGTAGTACTCGAGCAGCGGCGCGGTCTCCGACACGTACACCTGCTGGCGGCGGCGGATCACGTCTTCGGTGTCGTCCGAGCGGCCGCGCGACATGAGGCGGCCGACGACGACGTCCTCGGCCACGTCGAGCTGGATGACCGCGTCGAGCTTGCTGTCGGCCTCGCTCAGCATCTCGCCGAGGACCTCGGCCTGCTTGGTGTTGCGGGGGAACCCGTCGAGCAGGAAGCCTGCCTTCGCGTCCGGTTCGGCCAGCCGCTCGCGGACCATCTCGTTGGTCACCGAGTCCGGCACCAGTTCGCCCGAGTCCAGGTACCGCTTGGCCTCCTGGCCGAGCGGGGTCTCCTGGCCCACGTGCGCCCGGAACAGGTCGCCCGTCGAGATGTGCGGGATCCGCAGCTGCTCGGACAGGGCCACCGCCTGTGTGCCTTTGCCCGCGCCGGGCGGGCCGACGAGAACCAGTCGCGTCACTTCAAGAACCCTTCGTAGTTGCGCTGCATCAGCTGGCTTTCGATCTGTTTGACGGTGTCGAGCCCGACGCCGACCATGATCAGCACAGCCGTGCCACCGAACGGGAAGTTCTGGTTGTTCCCGCTGCCGGTGAGGGACAGGAAGAAGTTCGGGAGGATCGCGATGATGCCCAGGTACAGCGAGCCGGGGAGAGTGATCCGGCCCAGCACGAAGCTGAGGTACTCGGCGGTCGGGCGCCCGGGCCGGATGCCCGGGATGAAGCCGCCGAACTTCTTCATCTCTTCCGCACGCTCGTCCACGTTGAACGTGATCGTGATGTAGAAGTAGGTGAAGAAGATGATCAACAGGAAGTAGAGCAGGATGTGCACCCAGCTGCTCTGGTTGACCAGGTAGTTCTGAATGAACGACTGCCAGCCCGAGTTGCTCTGCGGGTCGCCGATCAGCTGGCTGAGCAGCTGCGGCAGGTACAGCAGCGAAGAGGCGAAGATGACCGGGATGACACCGGCCTGGTTCACCTTGATCGGCAGGTAGGTCGAGGTGCCGCCGTACATCCGGCGGCCGACCATGCGCTTGGCGTACTGCACCGGGATCCGGCGCTGACCTTGCTCGACGAAGATGACGCTGGCGATGATCACCAGGCCGAACGCGAGGACCACGACCAGCGCGACGCCGCCGCCGTTGCTGATGATGTTGGCGCCCTCGGCCGGGATGCGGGCCGCGATGTTCAGGAAGATCAGGACAGACATGCCGTTGCCGACGCCGCGCTCGGTGATGAGCTCGCCCAGCCACATCATCACCGCGGTGCCCGCGGTCATGGTGACCACGATCAGCGTCAGCGAGTAGATGCTGTTGTCCGGGATGATCGGCTGCGAGCAGCCCTGGAACAGGGTGCCGCGGTCGGCGAGCGCGACCACGCCGGTGGCCTGCAGGATCGCCAGCGCGATCGTGAGGTACCGGGTGTACTGGGTCAGCTTGTTCTGGCCGGACTGGCCTTCCTTCTTCAGCTCCTCGAACCGAGGGATGACCACGGTGAGCAGCTGAATGATGATGCTCGCGGTGATGTAGGGCATGATGCCCGTCGCGAACAGCGACAGCTGCAGCAGCGCACCGCCGCTGAAGAGGTTGAGCAGCTGGTACACGCCCTGCTGATCGGCCTGTGCGGTACAGGCCTGCACGGCGGCGAACGAGACCCCCGGAGCCGGGATGGTTGCACCGATCCGGTAGACCGCGACGATGGCTAGCGTGAACAGGATCTTCTTGCGTAGATCCGGCGTCGCGAGAGCCGAGCGGAATGCGCTGAGCACGCGGGGGACCTCCTCGGCGTCGTCGGTCGTCCCAACCGACGATCGGCTTGGCCGGTACGAGACCGGCGGGATGTCTGACTCACTGGCAAGCCAGGAACGCTTCAGGGCAAACAGGCCCGGAAGCGTGCCGCCGACTCTAACAGCTTCGCATGGGCCGCCCGCAGCGCGTGTGCGTTTTACGTCTCAGTGCGAGACAGCCCCGCGGCGCTGAGCCGCAGGTGAGGCCAGTCGGAGCACAGATGATCACCTGTTCGGCCCGCGCCGTTCGGCGGGCTTTCCCACAGCAGCACGGAAAAACGCCACCACCGCGCCCCCGCTGACGATCCGTGAGGGGAACCTTCACGGACTCAGAGTCCCCCAGGGTTCCCCTCACGGACAAACATCCCCAGGGCTCCCCTCGCGAACCGGTATTCCCTCAAGGGGCCCTTCACGGAACCAGATTCCCTCAAGGAGCCCTTCACGGACCGCCTCCGCCCACCGCCGGAACGCGCCCCAATGTGGCATTGGGTGCGTGCGATGCACCCAATGCCACATTGGGGCGCAAGCCCCACCCACCAACAAACCGCACCGGTGCACCCAAGGTTCGAGGCACCCAGCCCCTCCCCCGCACCCCGGTACGAAGCCTCCCTGCGGTTCGGGGGTGCTTGTCAAGGCATCTTTCCCGCCTTGACAAGCACCCCCTAACCGTCAGCACAATCAAACTTCGGGGTGCCCCACG
>NZ_JBEXMH010000058.1:0-62869 GCF_040610415.1 Amycolatopsis sp. NPDC004079
AGCGGCGGGACAGGCCGAAGGCCCCTCCCGCCGCTCGCCCCAAAACGCCGGCTAAAAGCGATCCCGCGCGCGGCGGCGAAGCCGACGCCAAAAACACAGTTCGCGCTTCGCGCCTTCCCGCAAAACCCGCCCCCGACCAACTCACCCACACCCCATCCGGCCCCCTCCACCCCCACACCCCCTCCAACGAGTGACCCCATGTCTAATCCGTGTAAAGCCCTCCACCCACTCTCAGCAAAATCGTCATAACGTCACGTCGTGCCCCGAATCCCGCTCCCCCGCACCCGCGGCTCCCGGCTCACCGCCGCAGCCGCCGTGGTGCTGGTCGCCGCCGCGGCAGTGACCGTCTGGGCGACCCGAGACCGCGGCCCTGCCCCGGTCCGGACCCAGGACGCCTTCCTCTCAATGCCCGCCGCCCCAGGTTCCCCCGATCAGGTCCGCATCGACACCACGACCTACTACCCCGAACACACGCCCGCGCCCGCCGTGCTGCTCGCGCACGGCTTCGGCGGCGACAAGTCCAGTGTGGACCCGCAGGCGCGCGAACTGGCCCAGCGCGGGTTCGTCGTGCTCACCTGGTCCGCGCGCGGTTTCGGGCACAGCACCGGCAAAATCGGCCTGAACGACCCCGACGGCGAAGTCGCCGACGCACGACGACTGGTCGACCGGCTGTCGGCAAGCCCCGAGGTAGCGACCGGCGCCGACGGCCAGCGCGAGATCGGGGTGACTGGAGCGTCCTACGGCGGTTCGCTGTCGCTGCTGCTCGCCGGGACCGACCATCGAGTGCGCGCGCTCGCGCCCGTGATCACCTACAACGACCTCGGCCAAGCCCTCGTGCCAAACGCCGCGGCGACGACCGCTCCGTCGGCGAAGACTCCAGCGGCCGGCGCGTTCTCCCCGGACGGCGTCTTCAAGAAGACCTGGGCGGGCATCTTCTTCTCCTCCGGTTCTGGTGCGGCCGCGGCCAGCACACCGTCCGCCGAAGCGCCGGAAGCGGGACAGAAGACCAACGACAACGGCAGCACCGCGGGCAACAGCGGTGGCACAGCCCCGCAAGCCGCCGCGCCACCAACTGGGGCACGGGCTGAGCGGCCGTCCGCTGATCCGTGCGGGCGGTTCACCTCGGCGGTGTGCAGGGCGTACACGGAACTCGCGACGACCGGCAAGGCCAGCCCGGAGACGGTCGCGCTGCTGCACCGTGTCTCCCCCTCGTCGGTCACCGGCAAGATCACCGCGCCGACGCTGCTCGTCCAAGGCGAGAGCGACACGCTGTTCGGGCTCGACCAGTCCGACGCCACCGCGCGGCAGATCACCGCGGCGGGCGGATCGGTGCGCACGATCTGGTACACCGGCGGCCACGACGGCGGCGTCCCCGGACCGCAGCTGCGCGCGAAGATCGGCGACTTCCTGTGGTCGTCGCTCACCGGCCAGGGCGACCCGGGCCACGGATTCAGCTACGACGTCCAAGGCACGTTGCGCGCCAACGGAACCCCGTCGGTGCGGACGGTCAACACCGCGGCGTACCCCGGGCTGAACGGCGACGGGACCGAGCGGAAGCAGGTGGCGCTCAGCGGCCCGGCGCAGCCGATCGTCCGGCCCGCGGGCGCGAATCCCGCCGCGGTGAGCGGGATTCCGGGGCTCAACGGGCTCGCGTCCAGCACCTCGCGGCTGGCTCCGCTGTTCAGCAGCGACCCGCCGGGACAGGCCGCGCAGTTCGGCACCGCGCCGTTCGACAGCCAGGTATTGCTGTCGGGTTCGAGCACGGTCCGGCTGCGGGTCGCGACCGATCCGGCGCATCCGCAGCCGGAAGCGGTGCTGTTCGCGAAGCTTTACGACGTCGGCCAGGACGGCACCCGCGTGCTGCCCGCGAACGCGGTCGCGCCGTTCCGGGTCACCGGGCTGCCCGCGGACGGCACGCCGGTCGACGTCACGGTGACGCTGCCGGGCGTCGTGCGGCCGATCGACTCAGGGCATTCGCTGCGGCTCGTCGTCGGCACGACTGACCAGGCGTACTCGGTGCCGACGCAGCCGGGAGTGTTCCGGGTCGGGCTCGCAGCGGGCGCGGCGCTCGCCGTTCCGGTGGTGCCCGGCGCTTCGGTCGGCGCTCCCCTGCCGGTCGGGCAGCTGATCGGCATCGGCGCGACGCTGCTGATCGCGATCGCGGTCGTCGTGGTGGCGGTGATCCGGCGGCGGCGGGCACACGACGTCGACCCGGAGCTCGCGGACACCCCGCTGGTGATCAAGGGCCTGCGCAAGCAGTACGCGGGCGGCTTCACCGCGGTGCGGGACCTGTCGTTCCGCGTCGAACCGGGCCAGGTGCTCGGCCTGCTCGGCCCCAACGGCGCGGGCAAGACGACCACGCTGCGGATGCTGATGGGCCTGATCACGCCGACCGCGGGCGAGATCCGCGTGTTCGGCCACCGGATCGCGCCGGGCGCGCCGGTGCTGTCGCGGATCGGGTCGTTCGTCGAGGGCTCCGGATTCCTGCCGCACCTGTCCGGCAAGGCGAACCTGGAGCTGTACTGGGCGGCGACCGGGCGGCCGGTCGAGAAGGCGCATTTCACCGAGGCGCTGGAGATCGCCGGGCTCGGCGACGCGGTGCACCGGCGGGTGAAGACCTACAGCCAGGGCATGCGACAGCGGCTCGCGATCGCGCAGGCGATGCTCGGGCTGCCGGAGCTGATGGTGCTCGACGAACCGACCAACGGGCTCGACCCGCCGCAGATCCACCAGATGCGGGAGGTCCTGCAGCGCTACGCCGCCACCGGGCGCACCGTCGTCGTCTCGAGCCACCTGCTGGCCGAGGTCGAGCAGACGTGTTCGCACGTGGTGGTCATGCACCGCGGGAGGCTCGTGGCCTCGGGCGAGGTCGGCGAGCTGGCGGCCTCGAGCGGCGAGGCCACGTTCCGGGTCGGCGACCCGGCGGCGGCCGCGGCGGCGCTGAAGGGCGTCGGCGGGGTGTCGGACATCGAAACCGAGGGCGATCTGGTGCACGCGAACCTCGACGGGCTGCCGCGCGCCGAGGCGGTCGCGGCGCTCGTGCGCGCCGGGGTCGCGGTGGAGCAGGCCGGGCCGCGCCGACGGCTCGAAGACGCGTTCCTGCAGCTGGTGGGAGAGGATTCATGAGCGAGGACAACGGTTCCGGCGGGGTGCACACCGACCCGGCCGCGCTGCAGGAACTGAGCGACCTAGCCACCGCGGAACCGGCCGAGGTCGGCCCGGACGGCGCGGTCGCGGGCTACCGCGCCGACCGGACGCTGCGGCTGAGCGTCGAGCTGAAGCGGCAGCTGCGCCGCCGGCGGACCCAGCTGGTGCTGGCGTTCGTCGCGGTGCTGCCGTTCATCCTCGTGGTGGCGTTCCAGATCGGGCAGTCCAGTCCCAACCGCCGCTCCGGCGGGTTCGTGGACCTCGCGACGGCGAGCGCACCGAACTTCGTGGTGCTCGCGTTCTTCGTGTCCGGCACGTTCCTGCTGCCGATGATCGTCGCGTTGTTCTTCGGCGACACGATCGCGAGCGAATCGTCGTGGTCGAGCTTGAAGTACCTGCTCGCGATCCCGGTGCCGCGGCACCGGCTGCTGCGGCAGAAGGCCGCGGTGTCCGGGCTGCTGTCGATCGCCGCGCTCGTGCTGCTGCCGGTGGTTTCGCTGCTGGTCGGCATCATCTGGTACGGCGCGGGCGACGCGATCAGCCCGACCGGCGACGCGGTCAGCTTCGGCGACAGCCTGCTGGCGCTGCTGATGTCCACTGTGTACATCGTGGTGCAGCTGGCCTGGGTCGCCGGGCTCGCGCTGCTGCTGAGCGTGTCGACGGAGGCGCCGCTGGGCGCGGTCGGCGGGACGGTGCTGGTGGCGATCCTGTCGCAGATCCTCGACCAGATCACCGCTTTGGAGGGTTTGCGGAACTACCTGCCGACGCATTACTCGTTCGCCTGGATCGACCTGATCTCCACCGACATCGACTGGACGAACCTGGCCAGCGGGGTGCTCTCGTCGGTCATCTACACGACGGTCTTCCTGCTGCTGGCGGGCCGCCGGTTCGCACGCAAGGACGTCACCAGCTGACGCGGACGTCCGGTACGGTTCGGCGCGTGACGATCCACCTGGAACTCGACGCCGGCGTCGCACTCGTGACCCTCGAACACGGGCGTGGCAACACCCTCGACACCGCCACCTGCAAAGAGCTGGTGATCAGACTCGAAGAGGCCGACGCGGCCGGAGCGCGCGCGGTCGTGCTGACCGGTTCCGGCGACATGTTCTCCGCCGGAGTGGACCTGCTCGCCATCGACGAGGGCGGCGCGCGCTACGTCGGCGATTTCCTGCCGGCGCTGTCGGACGCGTTCCTGGCCGTCTTCGGCTTCCCGCGCCCGGTGGTGGCCGCGGTGAACGGCCACGCCATCGCGGGCGGCATGGTCCTGGCCGCGGCGTGCGACCACCGGATCGCCGCGGACGGCCCCGGCCGCATCGGCGTGACGGAGCTGCTGGTGGGGGTGCCGTTCCCGCTGTCGGCGCTGGAAATTCTGCGCTGCACCTACGGAACGACCCCATTGCCGTCCCTGATCTACAGCGGCGCGACAGTCACCATGGCCGACGCCGTCCACCGCGGTCTGGTCGACGAGGTCGTGCCCGCCGAGGACGTACTCACCCGGGCGCGCGAGCTGGCCAGCCGACTGGGCGAACTGCCTGCGGAGGCTTTCGCGCACACGAAGGCGCAGCTGCGGCAGCCGTATCACCAGCGGATCGCGGAGAACCGCGTGTCGGACGACGCGCAGGTGGAACGGCTGTGGAGGTCGGACCCGGCGCTGGCGGCGGTGAAGGGTTACGTGGAGAAGGTGTTGAAGCGCTGACCTTTCGGTTGGTCCTTGCCCGGGAAATCGCGGGATCAGAGACTTTCTTGCCTCAGCTCTGCCCTCGCACCCATTGCTTCGGCCGCATGTTTCTGTGAAAGTCGAGGTGAGGGTCCGGGAACCGGGGGTGCCTCAGTTCGGAGCGCACCCCCGGGCCGGGGGTCCCGTCCGGCTGATCGCCGTCAGTTCTCCTCCAGTTCGACCAGTTCGAGGTCGGTTTGCGGGAAGTCGTCGCCGATGCAGAGCAGCGGTTCTCCGGAGATCTTGGCGGTGGCATAGCTGTGGCAGTCGCCGAGATTCAGCTTCGCCGGATGACGGCCTTTCCCGAACTGGCTGAAGGCGTCAGTGGCGATCTCGGTGTGTTCCTCGGTGAAGGGAACCACCGTGATGCGGTTGTCCTGCATGAACCTGGCCAGGGCCAGCCTCCCCCGCGAACCCAGCCGCACCGTCAAGACGACGCCCACCTCCACCAAGGTCGGTGCGCCAATTCTCGGCGCGGTGGCCTCGGCGAGGCGTTCTTCGAGCCGATCGTGGCCTGGCTCGCGCAGGAGAATCGCCACGATCGCGGAGCTGTCGATGATCACACGCCCTCCGGCCCGAACCCGAGGATGTCTTCTTCCTCCTCCTTGGAAAGCGGCTTTCCCAGCTCCTCGGGCGGGATGAGTGGCCAGATCTCCTCTTCGAGCACCCGACGCATCTGCTTCAGCCGCTGCTCGGCGTTCTCGTGTTTGCACAGCTGGTCCCGGCGCAGCTGAAGAGACTCGCGGACCGCGCCGGTTTTGGTGGTGCCGGTCAGCTCGGCGACCTCGGCGGCCAGGCGCTCCGTTTCCGGGTCCTTGATGTTCATCGCCATGGTGTAATGGTACTGGCGATGGTGTAATTACTTGATTCCAGCCGCGTCCATCCCCCGCAGTTCCTTCTTCAGGTCGGAGACCTCGTCGCGCAGCCGGGCGGCCAGTTCGAACTGCAGGTCGCGGGCGGCCTGCATCATCTGGTCGGTCATCTGCTGGATCAGGTCGGCGAGTTCGGCGCGCGGCATCGACGACACGTTCTTGTCGGTCAGCATGCCCGAGCTGCGGACGCGGTCGCCCTGTTCCGGCTTCTTGCCGCGCGAGGCGTTGCGGCCCGAGCCGCCGACCGCGACCGACTCGTCCGAGTCTTCCGCTTCGTTGTAGACGCGGTCGAGGATGTCGGCGATCTTCTTGCGCAGCGGCTGCGGGTCGAGACCGCGCTCCTCGTTATAGGCGACCTGCTTGGCGCGGCGGCGGTCGGTCTCGTCGATCGCGTACCGCATCGAATCGGTGATCTTGTCCGCGTACATGTGGACCTCGCCGGAGACGTTGCGCGCCGCGCGGCCGATGGTCTGGATCAGCGACGTGCCGCTGCGCAGGAAGCCTTCCTTGTCCGCGTCGAGGATCGCGACCAGCGACACCTCGGGCAGGTCGAGGCCCTCGCGCAGCAGGTTGATGCCGACCAGGACGTCGTAGTCGCCCGCACGCAGCTGCCGCAGGAGCTCGACCCGGCGCAGCGTGTCGACCTCCGAGTGCAGGTACCGGACGCGGATGCCCAGCTCCAGCAGGTAGTCCGTGAGGTCCTCGGCCATCTTCTTGGTGAGCGTGGTGACCAGGACGCGCTCGTCCTTGTCCGCGCGCTCGCGGATCTCGTGCACCAGGTCGTCGATCTGTCCCTCGGTCGGCTTCACGACCACCTTCGGGTCGACCAGGCCGGTGGGCCGGATGACCTGCTCGACGAACTCGCCGCCGGTCTGGCCCATCTCGTACGGGCCCGGCGTCGCCGACAGGTACACCGTCTGCCCGATCCGGTCGGAGAACTCCTCCCAGGTCAGCGGCCGGTTGTCGACCGCGCTCGGCAGCCGGAACCCGTAGTCGACGAGGTTGCGCTTGCGGCTCATGTCGCCCTCGTACATGCCGCCGATCTGCGGCACCGTCTGGTGCGATTCGTCGATGACCAGCAGGAAGTCTTCCGGGAAGTAGTCGATGAGCGTGGCGGGCGCGGTGCCCGCGCCGCGGCCGTCGATGTGCCGCGAGTAGTTCTCGATGCCGGAGCAGAAGCCGACCTGGCGCATCATCTCGATGTCGTAGGCGGTGCGCATCCGCAGCCGCTGGGCCTCCAGCAGCTTGCCCTGCTTCTCCAGCTCGGCCAGCCGTTCTTCCAGCTCGGACTCGATGCCGCGGATCGCCTTTTCCATCCGCTCCGGCCCGGCGACGTAGTGCGTGGCCGGGAAGATCCGGACCTCGTCGACCTCGCGCACGATGTCGCCGGTGAGCGGGTGCAGGTAGTACAGCTTGTCGATCTCGTCGCCGAAGAACTCGACGCGGATCGCCAGCTCCTCGTACGCCGGGATGATCTCCACCGTGTCGCCGCGGACGCGGAAGGTGCCGCGCGCGAAGGCGATGTCGTTGCGCGAGTACTGCACGTCGACCAGCGCGCGCAGCAGCACGTCGCGCTCCACCGTGCCGCCGACCTCCAGCTTCGTGGACCGGTCGAGGTACGACTGCGGCGTGCCGAGGCCGTAGATGCAGGACACCGACGCGACCACGATGACGTCGCGCCGCGAGAGCAGGTTCATCGTGGCGGAGTGGCGCAGCCGCTCGACGTCGTCGTTGATCGACGAGTCCTTCTCGATGTACGTGTCCGTCTGCGCGATGTACGCCTCGGGCTGGTAGTAGTCGTAGTAGCTGACGAAGTATTCGACCGCGTTGTGCGGGAACAGCTCGCGCAGCTCGTTGGCCAGCTGCGCGGCCAGCGTCTTGTTCGGGGCCATCACCAGCGTGGGCCGCTGGACGCGCTCGATCAGCCACGCGGTGGTGGCCGATTTGCCGGTGCCGGTGGCGCCCAGCAGCACGACGTCTTTCTCCCCGCCGCGGATCCGGCGTTCGAGATCGTCGATGGCCGCCGGCTGGTCGCCGGCGGGCTGGTACTCGCTGACGACCTCGAACCGGCCGCCGGCACGAGGCACCTCGGAGACCGGGCGGAAGTCGGACTGGGCGAGGACGGGGTGTTCGGTTGCGAAAGCCACGAGAACCAGGGTAGGCCGGGGCACCGACAATTTCCGCGACGGCCGGTGTGAGCTGGGGATCTATCGCTCTTCCGGGGCCCCCGAGCAGCCGTGAGGGGAACCCTGAGGCAGTCAGAGTCCCGCAGGGTTCCCCTCACGCGCTTCTGGCGTGCGTGCGGCCAAGGCGGCGGGGCTGGACAGTTTCGTCAGCAGCAGTCGCATCCGTCGCAGCAGCTGCAGCAATCACAGCAGTCACAGTCGCAGTCGGCGCTGTTCGGTTCGCCGCTCCAGGGGCCCGGGTACGGGTCGCGGCAGCAGAACTGGCACGAGCAGCACATGTACGTCGCGATCGCGCAGCCCGCGAAGAAGTTCCGGCGTTTCGGCGGGACCGCGAATTTCGGAATCCAGCAGCCGCCGCCCTTGCCGTCCAGGGAGTCCCCGCCCTCCGGCGGTTCAGGACCGTCCGGCCCGCCGGGTCCGGGAGGGCCTGCAGGTCCGCCGGGGCCGGGCATTCCGGCAGGTCCGTAGCCGGGAACCGGAGCGCCGTAACCCTGCGGCGGCCCATACCCGGGCATCCCCGGTTGCTGGCCATATCCCGGCTGCCCAGGCCCAGACGGCCCGTAAGGCGACTGCTGCGGCGTCGGCCCCGGCCCGATCCACCCGGGCGGCGGCTGCTGACCGTGCAGCTGGTGATGCCCGAACGCCCGCCGCACCGCTTGCCGCAACTCGTGCACCAGCAGCGCGTGCACCAGAGCCGAATCAGCGAACTCCGCCTCGCGCAGCGCCAGCTCGACCCCGAGCACCGCGTCCGTGCACAACCGGTGTGCCTCGGCCAAAGCGGTTCCCGTGGCCAGCAACGGATTCCACGCCCCGGACGCGGCATCAGCAGCCAGGTCCTCGACCGCATCGAGCAGGTGCGCCACCCGGCCGAACAGCCGCCCGGCCTCGGCGAGCGGGGCGCGGTTGCCAGGGCGTCCGGCCAGTACCGCGGTCTGCGCGAAGGCCGCGGACGACGCCAGTTCGGCCGGTTCGGTCGCCAGCAGCGGCGAGTCTCCGGCACGAATCGCGCGCTCCAGTTCGCCCTGCCGACCGACCGCTTCGGTCAGCACCGCGGTGTCGAAACCGACGCCAGCGCCAGTCCGACCGCCTTGAGCGGCCCAGCGACGGGCGACCAGCCGGGCTGCCCCAGCGACTGGACGCCGGGCGAAAGCACCGTCCCGGTCGGCGACGTGGTCGTCGACCTTCGCCGAAGCCAGTACCAGCGAAACCGCCGCCGCGAGCCGGGCCCCGTCGCCGACCGCGACGGACGCGGAGCGCATCGACCGCAGTGGGCAAGGGCCCGCGGCGCGCCGGGGTCCGCTCGGCGTTTGTGCTTCGACCAGCGCCGACACGATCAGCGCGTCGTAGTTCGTCACGACCCGGGCGAACTGGCCGTGCTGGTCGCGCAGGGCCAGGCAGAGGCCGCACAGGTGGGCCATCCAGTCCGCGTGGAGCCGCCCGGCCAGCCGGTGCCGGCAGGGTCTGATGATCCCGAACAAACGCTTGTCCCCCCAGGAGAACCGAATGACCCGCGAACTTTAGCCCCTCGGCCGGGCCCCTAACCGGCGTTCCGGAGATTCTCGCGAAGGGCGCGGGCAGGGCAGGATGGGCGGATGACCGATCTGCACCCGCCGAAGGTCGAGACGTTCGACCCGGCCGCCCGCGTGAACATCGACAACAAGGGCATCCGCCGCGACGTGGAAGAGTTCCGCGAGGAGCCGTTCGGCCTGTACCTGGCGCGGCCGGCGCCGGGGCGGGCGCAGTTCCACTACCTCGAATCCTGGCTGCTTCCCGAGCTCGGGCTGCGGATCACCGACTTCTGGTTCAGCCCCGGCCACGAACGCGACCAGGACTTCTACCTCGACGTGGTGCGCGTGCACCGCGACGGCCCGCGCTGGGTCGCCACCGACCTCTACCTCGACCTCGTGCTCAAGGACAAGATCTCGGTCCGGGTGATCGACACCGACGAGCTGCTCGCCGCCGTCTCCGAGAAGCTGCTCTCCCACGAGGAAGGCGAGTACGCGCTCGAAGTCGCCTACGCCGCCGTCGAGGGGCTCGCCGCGCACGGCTACGACCTCGCCGCCTGGTTGTCCACAAAGGACATGACACTCGGCTGGCGCAGGCATCCCTAACCGGGAACGGGGGAATTCCCCACCCGGCCCGGCGGTCAGCCGGATTACCCGAAACGGCTCGCCCGGCCACGATCAGCGGCATGGAACGAACCGCAAACCAGGTGACGCTCGACCTCGTGTGCTCGCTCTACCGCGAGCACACCGAAGCGTTGCGCGCCGCGAAGGACGCCCAGCGAGCGCACCGCCGCGCGCACCCCACGATGAAAACCCAGCTGGACGACGTCGAGGCGGAGATCACCTACCTGCTCCTGCGCCAGCTGCGCCCGGAGAAAGTCGTGGAGATCGGTTCGCTGCACGGCTGGTCCACGAGCTGGATCCTCCGCGCGCTCGCGGACAACGGCTCCGGCGGGCTGACCACGATCGACCTCATCGGGAACGCGACCAAGACCGTCCCGCACGCGCTGGCCAAGGGCCGCTGGGAGTTCCGCCAGGGCGACGCGCGCACCCTCGCCGCCGACTGGCTGTCCGATGTGGACTATCTCTTCATCGATGCCGACCACGGAGCGCGCTTCGCGAGGTGGTACCTCGCCGACGTCTTCCCGAAGATCGACGCCGCGGTGAGTGTGCACGACGTGTTCCATCGCGGGACCCCGCTGCCCTTCACCGAAGGCACTGAAGTGGTGCGCTGGCTGGGAAAAACGCAGACTCCGTACCTCACCGCGGCGCGCGCCCGGGCGAAACACGCGTACGCTCGTCTCAACGAACTGAGGCGCGAACTCGGCGTCGACAGCATCGTCCACACCGGGCGCGACAACCCGATGATCTACTTCCGCATCCACCGATCGGTGGATGCGCGGCTGACAGCCGGTGGACCGGAAGTCGCACCGTTCCGCTGATCCGATCGGCCGCGCCAGCCGGGATTCTCGAACACAGCAACCGCTGCGATTCGAGAGGGGACGGCGGACAATGCCGGTCATCGAGGTGCGAAACCTCCGGAAACGCTACCGCGAGAAAACGGCGGTGGAAGACGTTTCGTTCACCGTGGAGCGGGGCGAGATCTTCGGGATCCTCGGCCCCAACGGGGCGGGCAAGACGACCACGGTCGAATGCGTCGAGGGCCTGCGCTCCCCCGACGGCGGCACCGTTTCGGTGCTCGGGCTCGACCCGCGGCGCGACGTCCGCGAACTGCGCCAGCGCCTCGGCGTCCAACTGCAGGAAAGCCGGCTGCCCGACCGGTTGCGCGTCGCCGAGGTCCTCGACCTGTTCGCCGCGATGTACCGCACCCCGGCCGATCCGGAGCGGCTGATGGACCTGCTCGGGCTCACCGAGCAGCGGAACACCTTCTATCGCAAGCTTTCCGGCGGCCAGCAGCAGCGCGTGTCGATCGCGCTCGCGCTCGTCGGCAGTCCCGAGGCGGTGGTGCTCGACGAACTGACCACCGGTCTCGACCCGCAGGCCCGCCGCGACACCTGGGACCTCGTCGAAGCGGTCCGCGCCGAGGGCGTGACGGTCGTGCTGGTCACGCACTTCATGGAGGAAGCGGAACGGCTGTGCGACCGGATCGCGGTGATCGACGCCGGGCGCGTCGTCGCGACCGACACCCCGGCCGGGCTGGTCGGCCGGGTCGGCGGGGAGCAGCGCATCCGGTTCCGCCCGTCCGCGCCGGTCGATCCGCGGGAACTCGCCGAACTGCCGGACGTGCGGAAGGTCGAGCGGAACGGCGCGCAGCTGGTGGTGACCGGCGGCGCCGGCGCGCTGCAGGCGGTGACGTCGTTCCTCGCCCGCGCCGACGTGGTGGCGGGCGATCTGCGGGTGGAGCAGGCCAGCCTCGACGACGCGTTCGTCGCGCTGACCGGCCGGAAACTGGACTGAGGGGGAACCGGAAGTGTTGTCGAAACTGACCGTCGCCGAGGCGAAGATCTTCCTCCGCGACCCCGGTGCTCCGGCCGTGGTGCTCGGGATCCCGCTGGCGCTGGTGCTGGTGTTCGGGCTGATGCCGGGGTCGCGCGAACCGAGCGCCCAGTACGGCGGCCAGTCGTCGCTGGCCACAGTGATCGCGCCGATGGCGGTGGCGCTCCTGCTCGGGATCCTCGCGGTGTACATGCTGCCCGGCGCGATGGCCGCGCACCGGGAGAAGGGGGTGCTGAAGCGGCTGGCGGCGAGCCCGATGCCGGCGTCGCGGCTGCTGGCCGCGCAACTGCTGGTGAATCTCGCCGTCGCGGTCGTCGCGATCGTGCTCGTCGTGGGGGTGGGCACGATCGCGCTCGGCATGGCGCTGCCGAGGAATCCGCTCGGGTTCCTCGGAGTCATGCTGCTGGGGGCGGTGTCGCTGTTCTCGGTGGGCACGCTGCTCGCCGCGTTCGTACCGAGCACCCGCGCGGCGAACGGGCTCGGCGCGGCCGTGTTCTTCCCGATGCTCGCGCTCGGCGGGGTCTGGGTGCCGAAGGAACAGCTGCCGCCGGTGCTGCAGCACATCGCCGACATCCTGCCGCTCGGCGCGACACTCGGCAGCCTGCGCGAGACCGCCGCCGGACACGCTCCGCAGTGGTTGCCTCTCGTGTCCCTCGCGGTGGTCGCCGTCGTGTGTTCGACGCTCGCCGCCCGATTCTTCCGCTGGGAGTGAGCGCGATGACTACGACACAGGAAGAAACCACGACGGCCCGCTCGGTCGCGCCGTTCGCCCGGATGCCCGTGTTCGGCATCGCCGCGCTGATGGCGGTGCCGCTGGTGCTCACCGCGAACAACTACGGCTACTTCGGCGACGAGTTGTACTTCCTCGCCGCCGGGCGGCATCTGGCCTGGGGTTACGTGGACCAGCCGCCGTTGCTGCCGCTGCTCGCCCGCGCGATGGACACGATCGCGCCGGATTCGCTGTTCGTCCTGCGGCTCCCGGCGATGCTGGCGATGCTCGCCGGGGTCGTGTTCGCCGCGCTCATCGCCCGTGAACTCGGCGGCCGGACCCGCGCGCAAGTGATCACCGCCGCGACCTGGGCCGCCTGCACGAATTTCGTGGCCGGCGGCCACTACCTGGCGACCTCGACGCTGGACCCGTTCCTCTGGACCGTCCTGCTCTGGCTGGTCGTCCGCTGGATCCGCACCCGGCGCGACGGCCTGCTGCTGTGGGCCGGAGTCGTCACCGCGCTCGCGTTGTACGTGAAGTTCCTGATCGGCGGCTTCTGGATCGTCGCCGGGATCGCGCTGCTGATCTGCGGTCCGCGCGAGCTGCTGCGCCGCCCGATGCTGTGGGCGGGCGCCGCGATCGCCGCACTGGCGCTGGTCCCGACGCTGGTCTGGCAGGCCCAGCACGGCTGGCCGCAGCTCGGCATGGGCGCGGCGATCTCGAACGAGGTCGGCGCGTCCTGGGGCGGGCGGCTGTCCTGGATCCCGCAGGTGCTGCTGCTCGCGGGGGTCCCGGTCGGGCTTGTGCTGCTGGGCTACGGCCTGTGGCGGCTGCTGCGTTCGCCTCAGCTGCGCTCCTACCGCTTCCTCGCCTGGACGACACTCGCGCTCGCCGTGGTGTTCCTCGCGGTCAACGGCCGGTCGTACTACATCGCGGGCATGTTCGCGCCGTGCTGGGCAGCCGCGGCGGTGGAACTCGAAAACGGACAGGCGTCGCGGTGGTGGCGCTGGATCCCGACCTGGCCGGTCTACGTGCTTTCCGCGCTGCTGATGCTGCCCGCCGCACTGCCGGTGTGGCCGCATTCCTGGGTCGAGAAGAACCCGTCGCTGCCGACGCCAGCCTTCTCGTTCGGCGAGGTCGGCTGGCCCGAAGCCTCGCAATCGGTCGCCCGCGCGTTCCATCGCGTGCCCGACCCGGCACACACCGCGATCGTCGGCGAGACGTACTGGACCGCGAGCGCGCTCGACCGCTACGGCCCGGACCTGGGTCTGCCCGAGCCGGCCAGCCCGAACCGCGGGTACGCGCCACTGGTCGTTCCGCCCGATTCGGCGCGCGACGTCCTGTTCGTCGGAGCAGATCCCCGGCCGCTGCTCGGGCATTTCGCCCATCTCGAGCCGATCGGAACCGTGACGACCGGGAACGCGAAGCCGAGTGTGCTCGACGGCACGCCGATGTGGCTGGCCACCGCGAGGCTGCGGCCGTGGCCAGAAATCTGGCCCGAGCTGGCGAACACCGGCGCTTGACCGGCGCCACCCGCAGTTCGGCGGCGTCAGGCCTCGCCCGTAGGGTGCGGGCGAGGCCAGCCCCCGATCTGCCGACAGGGAGCAGGATGGATGCCGTGACCACGGCCACCGCACCGAGCACGCCGAACCGCGCGCTCGCCGAGTTCGCTCGGCGGCCGGTCTTCCTGCTCGCCGCGGGGACCGCCGCCGTACTCCTCGCCACCGCCGGCCGCTACGGCTACTTCGGCGACGAGCTGTACTTCCTCGCCGCGGGCAAACACCTCGCGTGGGGTTACGCGGACCAGCCGCCGGTGCTGCCGTTCCTCGCCTGGCTGGCGAACTCGATCGCGCCGGGCTCGCTCGTCGTGTTCCGGATCCCGGCGATACTGGCGACCGCCGCGGGCGTGGTGTTCACCGCGCTGATCGCCCGCGAAATGGGCGGCGAACGCAAGGCGCAGACCCGCGCCGCCGCGGCGTACGCGATCTGCGGGCAGTTCGTCGGCAGCGGCCACTACCTCGCGACGTCCACTGTGGACCCTCTGCTGTGGACGATCGTGCTGTGGCTGCTGGTGCGCTGGATCCGCACCCGCGACGACAATCTGCTGCTGTGGCTCGGCGTCGCGACGGCGGTCGGGCTGAACGTGAAGTTCCTGATCGGCGGGTTCTGGGCGGTCACCGCGGTCACCGCGCTCGTCTTCGGACCGCGGGACCTGTTGCGCCGTCCGAAACTGTGGGCTGGCGCGGCGATCGCCGCTGTCTCGTGTGTACCCACGTTGCTCTGGCAGGCCTCGAACGGCTGGCCGCAGCTCGGCATGGGCGACGCGGTGTCGCGCGAAGTCGAGGAAGCGGGCGGCCGGGCGATGTTCGTGCCCACGCTGCTCGCCGGGGCCGGTTGGGTCATCGGCGCGCTAGGCGTGCTGTACGGACTGACGGTGCTGGTCGGCAGCTCTCGGCTGCGCGCGTACCGCTTCCTCGGCTGGACCGCGCTCGGCGTCTTCGCGCTCTTCCTGATCGGCAATGGCCGGTTCTATTACGCGGCAGGCACTTTCGGCTTGCTGTGGGCGGCTGCCGCAGTGCATCTGCAGGACCGCCGACGGCCCGCTTTGTGGTGGCGCTGGGTGCCGACGTGGCCGATGTTCGTCCTGTCCGCGCTCTACAGCCTCCCCTACGCGCTCCCGGTGTGGCCGGAGCAGTGGCTGGTCGAGCATCCGACCGCGCCGCGCCCGGCGTACGCGATGGAGGAGTACGGCTGGCCGGATCTGGCCGCGTCCGTCGCCAAGCAGTACCGCGCGCTGCCGACCGAGCAGCGAACCCGCACCACGCTCGTCACCGGCGGCTACTGGCAGGCGGGCGCGCTCGATCGGTACGGGCCTGATCAGGGCCTGCCCGAGGCGTACAGCGCCAGCCGCGGATTCTGGTACTTCGGACGGCCGGACGACAACGCGGACACCGTGCTGTTCGTCGGCCGCGAACCGGCGAAGCTGGCGGCGCATTTCCGGTCCGCGCGCGTCGTCGGCGAGGTCGACAACCGGCTGGGCGTCCCGAACGCCAGCCGCCACATGCCGATCTGGCAGCTCGACGGCCGGATCGGGAGCTGGGCCGAGATCTGGCCGCAGCTCAAGGACCTCAAGGCGTGAGATTCGAGGACGTCCGGGACGTCGAACTCGACTGGCGCGGTTCGCTGATGCCGCCCGCCGCGTCTCAAGAAGGCGATCAGCCCGTGCGGTGGCATCGGTGGTTCGCCCGGGTGGAGACGACGCTCGCGTGGGTTCTCCTGGTCGTCCCGACACTGCTGAGCGCGCTGACCGACCAGACGAACGCACACCGGATCACCACCGTGCTGATCGCCGCCGGGGCCGCGGTGTGGCTGGCGCTCACCACTTTCGTTCTCAGCCCGAAGCTGCGCGACCACCCGGTCGCCTCCGCCGCGGCGTTCGCCGGGGTCGTCGCGTTCGGCTCGGTCCTCCAGTCGCGCGACGCGTACTTCATCATCTTCATGGTCTACGGGTTCTTCGCGGCGATGCGGATGAAGCCGATGCCGGTCGCGGTGCTCGGTGTCGGCATCACGTCACTGCTGATCAACACCATGACGCTCGGCGGCCCGATCCACGCGCTGTCGGTGTCGCCGGGCATCTGGGGCACGGTGGTGGTCGTGCAGACCGCGGCGATCGGCGGCGGCGGCGCGCTTTTCGCCGCGGTGGGCAGGCAAAATCAGGAACGCAAGCGGATGCTCGACCAGCTGACGGCGGCCGAGGCGGAGAACCGCGGGCTGCAGCGGCAGTTGCTCACGCAGGCGCGCGAGGCAGGCGTGCTCGACGAGCGGCAGCGGCTGAGCCAGGAAATCCACGACACGCTCGCGCAGGGGTTCACCGGGATCATCACCCAGCTCGAGGCCGCCGCGCAGGCCCGCAACGACGCGGCGGAATGGGAACGCCACCTCGCCTCGGCGACCCAGCTGGCGCGGGAGAACCTCACCGCTGCCCGGCGTTCGGTCGCCGCGCTGCACCCGGAGCCGCTCGAAACCGCGACGCTGCCCGAAGCGCTCGCCGAAGTCGCGCGGCTGTGGAGCGAGCGCACCGGCGTGCCCGCGGAGTTCTCGGCCACGGGAACCGCCGTCCCGCTGCATCCGGAGCTGGAGGCGACCCTGCTGCGGATCACCCAGGAAGCACTGTCCAATGTGGCCAGACACGCGCAGGCGGGCCGGGCCGGGATCACGCTGTCGTACATGGGCGACGAGGTGACGCTCGACGCGCGCGACGACGGCGTCGGCTTCGACCCGGCGCAGCCGCCCGCCCCGCCGTCGCCCGAAGGCGGCCACGGCCTGCCCGGCATGCGGCGGCGCGCGGAACGGCTCGCCGGAACCCTGCACGTCGAGTCCGAACCGGGCGGCGGCACCGCGATCTCGGTGCGCCTGCCCGCCGTCCCGGCTGCGACACTGGACCCGACCGAGGGGGCCTCATGACCATCACCCTGCTCATCGCCGACGACCACCCGATCGTCCGGGACGGGTTGCGCGGCATCTTCACCGGCGAGCGCGGCTTCGAGGTGCTGGGCGAGGCCGCGCACGGGGCCGAGGCGGTCACGCTCGCCGAGGCGTTGAAGCCGGACGTCGTGCTGATGGACCTGCGCATGCCCGGCACCGACGGCGTCGCCGCGATCACCGAACTCGCCCGCCTCGGCAACCCGGCGCGCGTGCTCGTGCTGACCACGTACGACACGGATTCCGACGTGCTGCCCGCGATCGAGGCGGGCGCGACCGGCTACCTGCTGAAGGATTCGCCGCGCGAGGAACTGTTCCGCGCCGTCCGAGCCGCCGCCCGCGGCGAGGCGGTCCTCTCCCCCGCGGTCGCGAGCCGGATCATGGGCCAGATGCGCGCACCGGCCCAGGAACCGTTGTCGCAGCGCGAAATCGAGGTGCTGAACCTCGTCGCGCGCGGGTCGACGAACAAGGAAGCGGCGAAGAAGCTGTTCATCAGCGAGGCGACGGTGAAGACGCATCTGCTGCACGCGTACGCGAAACTCGGCGTGAAGGACCGCGCGGCCGCGGTGGCGGTGGCTTTCGAGCGCGGTTTGCTGGGGTCCTGACCCCCTCCGCGAGCGCAGTTTGCGGCGGATCGCTGCCACCGAAGTCCGTGAGGGGAACCCTGAGGGAATCAGATTCCCTCAGGGTTCCCCTCACGGACTTCTACGGAACGGAGCCGCGGCGTGGGCTGAAACGACGAACGCCCGGGTCCGGCGCCACAGTGGACGCCGGACCCGGGCGAACCGGGTCTAGCTCAGTTGTCGAGTTCGGCCAGCGCCGCCTTCGCGGCTTCGAGCTCGGCCTCCAGCTGCGCGACCTTCGCGGCCTGCGCCTCGCGGGCGGCGTTGATGACCTCGTCGATCGGACCGGACAGCTCTTCGTGCAGCTCCTTGGCCGCACGCGAAACCGCCGCGGCCGGGACCGCCAGGCCCTTCGCGACCCACTTGGCGCCGTTCTTCAGCTCGGCCTGCCACTCGCCGTCCGCCGTGCCGGTGACGGTCAGCGTCAGCTCCACGGTGCGGGTCTTCTTCGCCGTCGACGCCGCGGCCTTCGGGCGGCCGCGCTTCGGCTTCGGCGAGTCGACGGCCGCGGTCTCCTCAGTGGACTCCGGCTTCGCGGCGTCCGCCGGGGCGGCAGCGGGCTCGGCGACTTCCGGGGCCTCCGGGGTGCCGGCGGCCTGCGGCGATGACGCCGCTGCCGTCTCGGCCGCAGTGTCCTCGTCGTGCGTCAAGGCTTCCACGGACATTCGTGTCGTCTCCTTGCCCGGATCTGGGTTGGGTACGCGGGCATCTTAGAACATGCGTTCGATGCCCGCACTTTCAGGGGATCAATGCAGGAAGGGACCCTCCCAGCCGAGAGGGTCCCTTCCTGACGGTGAAGAACTTACTCCTCCTTGCCGGAGTTCAGTCCGGAGGAGATGAGGTCCATGACCGACGAGTCGGCGAGCGTGGTGACGTCGCCGATCTGGCGGTTCTCCGCGACGTCGCGCAGCAGCCGGCGCATGATCTTGCCGGAGCGGGTCTTCGGCAGCTCGGCCACGACCATGATCTGCCGCGGCTTCGCGATCGGCCCGATCTCCTTCGCGACGTGGTTGCGCAGCTCCTGCACCGCGTCATCCCCGCCGTCCACCGCGTTGCCGCGCAGGATCACGAACGCGACGATGCCCTGCCCGGTGGTCGGGTCGGTCGCGCCGACGACCGCGGCCTCGGCGACCGTCGGGTGCGACACGAGCGCGGACTCGACCTCGGTGGTGGAGATCCGGTGCCCGGACACGTTCATCACGTCGTCCACGCGGCCGAGCAGCCAGATGTCGCCGTCCTGGTCGTACTTCGCGCCGTCGCCCGCGAAGTAGTAGCCCTGTTCGGAGAAACGGGACCAGTAGGTGTCGCGGAAGCGCTCTTCGTCGCCCCACACGCCGCGCAGCATCGACGGCCACGGCTTGTCCAGCACCAGGTATCCGCCGCCGCCGTGCGGGACCTCGGTGCCGGTGTCGTCCACGACCTTCGCCGAGATGCCCGGCAGCGCGCGCTGCGCCGAGCCCGGCTTGGCGGAGGTGACGCCGGGCAGCGGCGAGATCATGATCGCGCCGGTTTCGGTCTGCCACCACGTGTCCACGATCGGCGTCTTGTCCGCGCCGATCTTCTCGCGGTACCAGATCCAGGCCTCGGGGTTGATCGGCTCACCCACGCTGCCGAGCACCCGCAGCGAAGACAGGTCGTACTTCGCCGGGATGTCGTCGCCCCACTTCATGAAGGTGCGGATCAGCGTCGGCGCGGTGTAGTAGATCGAGACCTTGTACTTCTGGATGATTTCCCAGTGCCGGCCCTCGTGCGGCGTGTTCGGCGTGCCCTCGTAGACGACCTGGGTCACGCGGTTCGCCAGCGGCCCGTACACGATGTAGGAGTGCCCGGTGATCCAGCCGATGTCGGCGGTGCACCAATAGACGTCTTCGCCCGGCTTGTGGTCGAACACGACGTTGTGCGTGTACGCGGTCTGGGTCAGGTAGCCGCCGGAGGTGTGCAGAATGCCCTTCGGCTTACCCGTGGTGCCCGACGTGTACAGGATGAACAGCGGGTGCTCGGCATCGAACGCTTCCGGCTTGTGCTCAGCGGACTGTCCGTCGACCAGTTCGTGCCACCACAGGTCGCGGCCCTCGGTCCACGGCGTCTCGCCTTCGAGGTCGCTGCCGGTGCGCTTGACGACGATGACCTTCTGCACGGTTTCCGCGCCCTGCAAGGCTTCGTCGACGTTCGCCTTCATCGGCGCGGCCTTGCCCCGGCGGTACTGACCGTCCGAAGTGATCACGATCTTCGCCGCCGCGTCGTCCACCCGCGCGCGCAGCGCCGTCGGCGAGAAGCCGCCGAACACCACGCTGTGCAGGGCGCCGATCCGCGCGCACGCCAGCATCGCGAAAATCGCCTCGGGCACCATCTGCAGCTGGATCGCCACGACGTCCCCGGCCACGACGCCCAGCGACGCCAGCGCGTTCGCGGCCTTCGAGACCTCGTCCTTCAGCTGCGCGTAGGTGATGTCGCGCGTGTCGCCCGGCTCGCCGACCCAGTGGATCGCGACCTGGTCCCCGTGGCCGGACTCGACGTGCCGGTCAACGCAGTTGTACGCGACGTTCAGTTTCCCGCCCACGAACCACTTCGCGAAGGGCGCATTGGTCCAGTCCAATACCTGGGACCACTTCGTGTCCCACGACAGCCGCTCCGCCTGTCCGGCCCAGAACTGCTCCCGGTCAGCGTCCGCCGTCGCATACAACTCGGCCTTCGCGTTGGCCTGACCAGCGAACTCTTCGCTGGGAGGAAACGTGCGGCTCTCCGTGAGCAGGTTGTCCAACGCTGGGGACTGCTCGGTCATGGTGCAAAGCCTCCTGTAGTGCGAACCCGCGGCTCAGGGAACGCTAGCGACGTTAGTCCGCCTACGACAAGGTTGCAGCCACGTTGCGCGCACAGCTCCAAGCGAAGTGCGGCGACAGCTCAGCCGAGGCGGGCGAGCAGCCGGGCACGGGCGCCCGGCCACTCGGCGTCCGTCATCGAGTAGAGCACCGTGTCGCGGGTCGTGCCGTCCGGACGGATCCGGTGCGCCCGCAGCACCCCTTCGCGCAGCGCGCCGAGCCGTTCGATGGCGCGTTGCGAACGGAGGTTGCGGTTGTCGGTTTCCCACGCGACGCGCTGGGCTCCCCAATCCTCGAAGGCGTTGCGCAGCAGGAGGAATTTGGACTCGGTGTTGAGCGCGGTGCGCTGGAAATCCGCGCCGATCCAGGTGTGCCCGATCGAGAGGATCCGGTGTTTCGCTACTACCTGGTAATAAGAAGTGGTGCCCGCGACGCGGCCGGACGCGACGTCGATCTGCGCCCACGGGCGGCGGTCCGGGTCGGCGAGCGCGTTCTTCACCATCGTCTCGGCTTCGCCGAGGTCGGCGGGCTGGCGGACGCTCAGCCAGGCCCAGATGGCCGGGTCGGCTCCGGCTTCGAGCAGGCCGGGGGCGTGCTCGGGCGTGAGGGGTTCGAGCCGCACGTGGCGGCCGGACAGGACGGGGTGCTCGCTCCAGGTCACGCGATCACGCTACGTCGGCAAGTGGCAGCGTCGAAGTACCATTTACCGGTCATTTCAGCAGTCCACTATTCGGCCGCTTATGCTCCCTGGACCACCCGGAGAAAGAGAGCGCGCATGGCCGAGGAGCGAGAAAACCTCACCTGGGAGTTGTTCGGTTCGGCGAGCCGGGAGCTGGCGCGGGAAGTGGCCGCGGACGGTTTCGTCCCCGACCTCATCCTCTCCATCGCGCGCGGCGGGCTGTTCGTCGCCGGCGCGCTCGGGTACGCGCTCGACGTGAAGAACCTGCACGTGATGAACGTCGAGTTCTACACCGGCGTCGACCAGCGGCTGGACCTGCCGGTCATGCTGCCGCCGGTGCCCAACGTGGTGGATCTCACACACAAAAAGGTGCTGGTCGCCGACGATGTCGCGGACACCGGGGCGACGCTCAAGCTGGTCCGCGACTTCTGCGCCGACCACGTCGCGGACGTGCGGTGCGCGGTGGTTTACGAGAAGCCCGCTTCGACGGTGAAGTGCGAGTACGTGTGGAAGCGGACTGACCGGTGGATCAACTTCCCGTGGTCGGTGCTGCCTCCCGTCGTCGAGCGGGCTGGGCAGGTGCTGGACGCATGAGCGACCCGCTGAAGCCGCTGCTGGAGCTGGACGGCGTCGCCGCCGCGGCGAAGGCAGCGCAGGACGCGATCTTCGCCGTGCACCGGCTGCCTGCGAACCTGCGTGGCGGGGCCGAGACCGCGGCTGAGGCTTCGGTCCGTGCCGCACGGGCTTCGGCGGGGATCGAGGGGGCTAATCCCGAACTGCCGGAAGACGGTTCGGTGACTGACCCGCTGCTCGCCGGATCGTTGCGGGTGGCGGAAAAAATGGAGTCGTTGCTGCCGACGTGGCGGCGGGCTCCGTTGCAGACGCTGGCCCGGCTGCATTTGCTGGCCGCGTCCGATGTGGTGTCCGATCCGGATCAGCTCGGCCGCCCGCAGCGGGGCGGCGAGCGGCTGGAGTTGCTGGCTCAGCTCGTCACCGGGGCGACTTCCGTGCCCGGGCCGGTGCTGACCGCGGTCGTGCACGGCGAGCTTCTCGCGTTGGCCCCGTTCGGTTCCGCGGACGGAGTGGTCGCCCGGGCGGCGGCGCGGCTGTCGATGGTCGCGACCGGCCTTGACCCGAAGGCGTTGACGGTGCCGGAGGTCGCGTACTTCCGGCGCGTTCCGCGGTATGTCGAACTCGCGCAGGGGTTCGCCAGCGGGACGTCGGACGGCGTGCGCGAGTGGCTGCTCTTCTGCTGCGAGGCCTTCGAAACCGGGGCGAACGAGGCGCGGAGCATCTCCTCGGCCGCTGGCTGACCAGTGTGGCCTGACCACATCGCCGAACGGCGTTCTGTGGTGGATTGAGCCATGGTCGCCCTGGTCGGAGCGACTTACTGTTTCCGGCCATGACCAGTGACAGTTCCCTTGCCGGGCGCACCGTGCTGGTGACCGGCGGCGGCAGCGGCATCGGGCTGGCGTGCGTGCGGGCGTTCGGCGCGGCCGGGGCGAAGGTGCACGTGGCGGACGTCGCCGGGGCGGAGGCGGCGGCTGCCGAGGTCGGCGGGCAGGCGCACGCGGTGGACCTGACCGATCCGACGGCGCTGGCGACCCTGCCCGCGGACGTCGACGTGCTCGTCAACAACGCGGGCGTGCAGCACGTCGCGCCCCTGCCGGAATTTCCGCCGGAGCGGTTCGCCTTCATTCAGTCGTTGATGGTGACCGCGCCGTTTTTGCTGATCCGCCAGTGCCTGCCCGCGATGTACGCGCGCGGCTGGGGACGGATCGTGAACATGTCCAGCGTGCACGGCGTGCGCGCGAGTCCGTACAAAGCCGCTTACGTCACGGCGAAACACGCGCTCGAGGGACTGTCCAAAGTGGCCGCTCTCGAAGGTGCGGAACACGGCGTGACCAGCAATTGCGTGAATCCGGGATACGTCCGCACTCCGCTCGTCACCGGGCAGATCGAAGCGCAGGCGGCCGAACACGGGGTGCCGCCGGAAGAAGTGCTCGAAGAGGTTCTGCTGCGCCGGGCCGCGATCAAGCGGTTGATCGAACCCTCCGACGTCGCCGATCTCGTGGTGTGGCTGTGCGGCGAGTCCGCCGGGCACCTCACCGGCGCGTCGCTTCCCGTTGACGGCGGCTGGACCGCTGGCTGAAATCCCCTTTCCCCACAACGGAGTGGAGTCCATTATGGACAAAAAGCTGCTGCGCGTCGTCGGAGCCGGGCTGATCGGAACCACCATCGAGTGGTACGACTTCTTCCTCTACACCTCGGCCGCCGCGCTGGTCTTCAACAAGCTGTTCTTCCCGACCGCCGACCCGCTCACCGGCACCTTGCTGGCGTTGCTCACCTACGCGGTCGGGTTCCTCGCGCGGCCGGTCGGCGGGCTCGTGTTCGGGCACTTCGGCGACCGGATCGGACGCAAGAAACTGCTGGTCGTGAGCCTGCTGATGATGGGCGGCTCGACGTTCGCGATGGGTCTGCTGCCCACGTACAGCGCGGTCGGCGTGCTCGCGCCGGTGCTGCTGACGCTGCTGCGGCTGATCCAGGGCTTCGCCCTCGGCGGCGAGTGGGGCGGCGCGGTGCTGCTGGTTTCCGAACACGGCGACGATCGGCGACGCGGGTTCTGGGCGTCCTGGCCGCAGACTGGCGTTCCGGCGGGGAACCTGCTGGCCACCGCCGTGCTCACGATCCTGGCGTCGGCGCAGTCGGACGCGACTTTCCAAGCTTGGGGCTGGCGGGTTCCGTTCCTGCTGTCCGGCGTGCTGGTCGTGCTCGGCCTGTGGATCCGGCTGGCGGTTTCGGAATCGCCGGTGTTCATCGCGGCGAAGGCGGCCGCGGACGAGCGTGAACAGGCACCGATCGTCGATGTCTTCCGCGGGCATTTCCGTGCGCTGGCAGTGACGTTCGGCGCGCGTATCGCGGAAAACGTGTCGTACTACGTGATCACCGCGTTCATTCTCGTGTACGTGACCACCGGGCTCGGCCTGCCCAAGGCGACCGGCCTGACCGCGGTGCTCGTCGCGTCGGCAGTGCATTTCGTGACGATTCCCTTGTGGGGACTGCTGTCCGACAAGATCGGCCGGAAGCCGGTGTACCTGTTCGGCGTGATCGGGATGGCGGCCTGGTCGTTCGGCTTCTTCTGGCTGCTCGACCTGCGCACGACCTGGTCGGTGATCGGCGCGGCCGTGGTCGGGCTCGTCGTGCACGGTGCGATGTACGGGCCTCAGGCGGCGTTCTTCGCGGAACAATTCCCGACGCGGGTGCGCTACACCGGGCTTTCCGTCGGCGGTCAGCTGTCGTCCATCGCGGCCGGGGCGGTCGCGCCGTTGATCGCGGTGGCGCTGTTCGAGGCGTACCACTCCACGGTGCCGGTTTCGGTCTACGTGGTCGCGATGTGCGTGTTGTCGCTGGTCGCACTGCTCGCCGCCCGCGAGACGCGCGGCGCGTCGCTGCACGAGACGGCGGCCGAACGGCAGGCTTCAATGACAGCATGACGGGCGTGGACCCCACTGCCGAGGCGTATCGCCGGCTGCTCGAACTGCTCGCCGCCGGAGCGAGCAGCGAGCAGCTGGCGCACGTCGCTGCCCGGGGGTTGTCCGCGGAGCAGTCCGCCGCGATCGGTTCGGCGACCGAGCTGGCGTTGCGGATCCGCGAGACGCTCAGCGAGCACCGGCGGCGGGAAGCCGAGCTGACCGCGTTGTTCGACACCGCGAGCGACCTCGCCCGGCTGCGTGATCCGGACGCGGTGCTGCGGTCGATCGTCCGGCGTGCGCGGATGCTGTTGGGCGTCGACGTTTCGTACCTCAGCCTCAACGACGAAGCGAACGGCGAGACGTACATCCGCGTCACGGACGGGTCAGTTTCCGCACTGTTCCAACAGATTGTGCTGGGAATGGGCGAGGGCCTCGGCGGTCTCGTCGCACAGACCGCGCGTCCGTACGCGACCGCGGACTACTTCGAGGACGAGCGGTTCCGGCACACGAACCCGATCGACGCGGGCGTCCGCGAGGAGGGTTTGAAGGCGATCCTCGGTGTGCCGTTGGCGATCGGCGGGAAGGTGCTGGGCGTGCTGTACGCGTCCGACCGGTCGTCGCGGGCGTTCTCGACGGCGGAGGTCGCGCTGTTGTCGTCGTTGGCCGCGCACGCCGCGATCGCGTTGGACACCGCGCATTTGCTGGACGAAACGCGCTCGGCGGCCGCCGAGCTGAACGCGGCCAACGCGACGATGCGGCGGGCCGACGACGCGCACGACCGGTTGATGGACCTCGTGCTCGGCGGCGCGGATCTGCCCGCGGTGGCGGCGGAAGTGGCCGGAGTGTTGCGTGGCTCGATCGCCGTGCACGATGAGGAGGGCGGGCTGCTGGCCGGCACCTCGGTCGCTTTCGACGCTGCAGCGGTGGCTTCGTCGCACGCCAATGGTCGCGCGGTTTCTACAAAGGACTTCTGGGTGTGCGCCGTACGCGCGGGCCGGGAATTGCTCGGAAGTCTGACGCTTTCCGGACGACCTGAGCTAGCCGGAGACGACCGCCGACTCTTTGAACGCGCGGCTGTCGTTACGGCGTTGTTGTTGCTGCTACGTCGTTCCGTGGCGCAAGCTGAGGACCAGGTTCGCGGCGAGCTGCTGACCGACCTGCTCACCGCGCCAACTCGCAACCCAGGCTCTTTGGTGGCTCGCGCACGCCGGTTGGGCGTCGATTTGTCTTCGCCGCACACGGTTTTGGTTGCGCACGCTTCTGGCATTTCTCGCCGCGGGCTCGCTGCAGCCTGCGCTCGATACGGCGATTTGGTCGGTGTCCACGCGGAACAAGTCGTCGCGCTGGCGCCGGATCACCCTGCGGCAGCACGGATCGCGACTGAGCTGAAGTCTGTTGTGGACTGTCCGGTGACTGTCGGCGCGGCTGGTCCGGCAAGCGGGCCGGAAGCGTTGGCGCAGGCGTACGCTGAAGCTGTTCGATGCGTTAACACGCTGCTGGCTCTCGGCCGCGAAGGCGACGGCGCGGCGATGGCCGATCTCGGGTTCCTCGGCGTCCTGCTCGGCCGCCATTCCGATCTGTCCGGCTACGTCCGGGCGACACTCGGCCCGGTCCTCGACTACGACGCCCGCCGCGGCACCGACCTCGTCGGCACGCTGCGCGCGTACTACGCGGCAGGCGGGAATTTGGCGCGGGCAAAGGAAACCTTGCACGTCCACGTCAATACGGTCGCGCAGCGGATGGAACGCCTGGCCGCACTGCTGGGCGAGGACTGGCGCGAACCTGAGCGTTCGCTTGAGATCCAGCTAGCGTTGCGCGTGCATCAGCTCGGCGGTTGACGGACTCCGGCGAGGATGAGGTCGAGCATCCGGTCCAGTTGTTCCGGTCCGCCTGGCAGGGTCCGCATGCTGCACGCGCCGACCACGGTCACAACAACGTCCTGTGCACGAACATCCGCCCGAAGCGTCCCATCCTCAACGCCCGCGTCCATGATCAGCTGCACAGCCTCGGTCAACTCCGCGCGGACCTGCGTCATGTCGACAGTGCCCGCCTCGATGATCGCGCGCAGCGTGTCCGCCATGTCGTGCTTCGTGCTCGCGTACTCGGCGAAGCGGTCCATCCAGCGACGCAGTGCGCGAAGCGGCTTCTCGCTCTCAATCAGCTTCGGCGCACTCGCGACGACCTGCGCCAGCTCATCCCGGTACAGCGCCTCGACAAGCGCTTCACGGGTAGGGAAGTGGCGGTAGAGCGTGCCAATGCCGACACCCGCTTCGCGTGCGACGCGCTCCAGCGTCACGGGCTCATCGCCTTCACCGAACGCTTTGCGGGCAGCAGCCAGCAGGCGCAGACGGTTGCGTTCAGCGTCCGCGCGCGGTTTCTTCGGGCTCGACAAAGCGGAGGGTCCTCCGTTTCTGCTACCGTGGTGATACGGAGGCACCTCCGCATCAACTTCCACTATGCCACGGCAGGAGTCTTTCCCCATGACGGCAACCACCTCTCCAGGCGGCACCGCGAAGCTCGCCGGCCGCGAGGTCGCACGGATCGGCTACGGCGTGATGCAGCTCGGCCGCCCCGGAACCGACCGTGTTGACCAGGTAAAACTGCTTCGCGACGCGGCGAGCGCGGGCGTGAACCACCTGGACACCGCCCAGTTCTACAGCGACGGCCGCTGCAACGACCTGATCCGCGAAGCGTTCTCGCCCTATCCGGACGACCTCGTCGTGGTGACCAAGGTCGGTGCCGAAGAATCCCCGCAAGGGCTCCGGCTCGCGCAACAGCCGGAGCAGCTGCGGGCGCAGGTCGAGGCCAACCTGGCGTCGCTCGGCGTCGAACAGCTCGACGTGGTCAACCTGCGCCGAGCGGACGCCGGACCTGGCCTGATCGCGGAAGGCGACCAGCTCGTCGACATCGACGACCAGCTGGCCGAACTGATTTCCCTGCGCGACGCGGGAAAGATCGGCTCGCTCGGGCTCAGCAACGTGTCCGCGGACCAGCTCCGGCACGCGCTCGAAGTCGGGATCGGCTGCGTGCAGAACTCCTACAACGTGCTCGCCCGCGCCACCGAACCGGTGCTGGAACTGTGCCGGGAACACGGGATCGCCTGGGTGCCGTACTTCCCGCTGGGTTCCGCGTTCGAGCTGGGCCAGGACGTGACCGGAAACCCGGCCGTCACCGGGATCGCGGCCGAACTCGGCTGCACCCCGGCCCAGGTCGCGCTGGCCTGGCTGCTGCAGCGCTACGCGGGCACGTTGCTGATCGCGGGCACGGCGACTCCGGCGCATCTCGCCGAAAACCTCGCAGCCGGCCAGGTGCAGCTGCCCGCCGAAGCGGTAGCTGCCCTGGACCGGCTCGGCTGACCTCAGAAGTTCAGCGCCGCGATCCGCTCGGCGTCGGCGAGGATGTTGATCTCCGTGATCAACCCGTCGGCCACGGTGAACGACAGCACCGAAACCGGCTTCCCGTCGCGCAGGGCGACGATGCCGGGGCCGCCGTTGACGGTCGCGTACTGCGACACCAGACCGACCGGACGGAACTGCGACGCGCTGCCCGCGACTTCGGCCGCGCCGCGCACGACCTTCGAGCCGAGCCCGCCGGTGTCGACGCGCAGCAGGGCGTCCGGGTGCAGGAGCGCGACCAACCCTTCGAAGTTGCCGCCGCGAGCGGCCGTGAGCCAGGCGTCCGCGATCTTGCGCTGCTGGACGCGATCCGCCGGACCGGCTGGCGTCACGCCCTGCACGCGGCGGCGCGCCCGGCTCGCCAGCTGCCGTACCGCGGCGGTGTTCTTGTCGAGCATCGTGGCGATCTCGTCGAAGGGCACGGCGAACATGTCGTGCAGAACGAAGGCGAGCCGTTCCGCCGGGTCGAGCGCCTCCAGCACCACCAGCAGCGCGAGCCCCACCGAGTCCGCGAGGACCTCCTGCTCCGCCGGGTCGACGCCGTCCCCGGTCTCCACGACCGGGTCCGGCACCCGGATGTCCAGCGGGTCCTCGCGGCGGGTCGCGCGCGAGCGCAGCATGTTGAGGCACTGCCGCGACACGATCGTCGTCAGCCAGCTGCCGGTGTTGCGGATGTCCTCTCCGGACGCCCGCGTGACCCGCAGCCAGGTCTCCTGGATCGCGTCGTCCGCCTCGGCGAACGAACCGAGCATCCGGTACGCCACCGCCCGCAACCTGGGCCGATGCTCCTCGAACTGAGCCGCCCAGAAATTCTCGTCCTGTTTTTCGTCCCGCACTGTCACATCTTCTCCTCGGGCCGGGTCCTACCACCAAGACCCGCCGAACGCGGCGGACGTGACAGGAGGAGATCACCATGCAGGCTCGGATGACCCACCCGATCCAGGTGCAGCCGGACGCGATGAAGGCGCTGATGGCGCTCAGCAAGGCCACCAACGACAGCACCGTGCCCGCGACCACGCACCACCTGATCCACCTGCGGGTGAGCCAGATCAACGGCTGCAGCATGTGCGTCGACATGCACGCGCGGGAGATGAAGCAGGCAGGCGAGAAGGACGAGCGGATCTGGGGCGTCGGCGCGTGGCGCGAATCGACCTACTTCACCGACGCCGAGCGCGCCGCGCTGGACCTGGCCGAACACGTGACCCGGCTGGCCGACCGGACGGACCCGGTCCCGGACGAGGTCTGGGACGCCGCCGCGGACATCTACGACGAGAAAGAGCTTTCGTCGCTGCTGCTGTCCATCGCCGGGATCAACGTGTGGAACCGGCTCAACGCCGCGATCCGCCAGCCGGTGGGCTCGTTCTGAACCGCCCTGGGGGTGTTGCCGGGGCGGCGGCAAGGGGATCTGCCGCCGCTTCCGGCAGCTTCACACGCTCGCGGGCAGCTCGTCCCGGATCGCCGCGACGGCGGCTCGCGGATCGTCGGCCCAAAGGTCGAGCTGAGTGATTTCGACGGTCCCCTTGCGGCCGAGATCGACCAGCCGCGGTTCGCGCAGGACGACCGAGAGATTGGTCGACTGGCTGATTCCCACTGCCAGCACCCCTTCTTCGGGCACGCTGACGCCGCCCCTCGCCTTCAGCGACCGGCTCGCCTGCCGGACGGAATCGATGCTGGCCAACGGAATCCGGTGGTCGAAGAAGGACAGGTACCGCACTCGCAGCCCTTCCCGGCTGACGGAGTGCGGGTACTTGTAGAGGGTCGCGACGATCGCCAAGAACACGAGCGCGCCCAGGAATTCCAGCACCAGCAACGCGATCCGCACCGGCACGGACTTCACCACGACCTCGACCATGACGATGTCCACCGGGTTCACCGCCAGCATCACCCAGAACATCGGGCGGACAGTGCGGCTGTAGTGGATCGCGACGCCGCCGGACGGCACGTCGGTCTGGCGGCGGAGCGCGAGCGCCAACGCCCTCGCCAGTACCAGCACTTGTCTCTTCACGGTGCCCCCTGCGGTGTCAGTCGGCGGTTCCCAGCCGCGCGGCCCACTTCTCCTCTATTCTCCCGAATTTCCAGATCGCGAACGCGGCCGACCAGGTGACGATGAAGAGCCCGACGATCGCGAAGCCCACGTAGTCCAGGTCCACCGAGGCGATCGCGGCGAGCGGGCCGGACGTGATGCCGAGCTTCTCGGCGAGCAGCGTCACCAGTTCGATGGTCCCGATGCCGAGTGCGACCGCCACGGAAAGCGCGGTGACCGTGAGGTTGTAATAAATCTTTCGGATCGGCCGGGAAAACGCCCAGCCGTATGCGTAGTTCATGAGGACGCCGTCGGCGGCGTCGAACAGGCTCATCCCGGCCGCGAAAAGGATCGGCAGCACGAGAATCGCGTACCAGGGCAAGGCGAACGCGGCCGCGCCCGCGGCGAGGACCAGCAATCCGATTTCCGTCGCGGTGTCGAAACCGAGTCCGAAAAGGACTCCCACCGGGTAGATGTGCCACGGCTTCCGCACCGCTTTGGTGGCCCCGCGCAACAGCCGGTTCATCAGGCCGCGGTTGTCGAGATGGCGTTCCAGCTCGGCCTCGTCCAGTTCGCCGCGGCGCATCCGGGCGAACACCCGCGCGATCCCGACGAGCACGACCAGGTTCATGATCGCGATCAGGTACAGGAAGATCCCGGACACCGACGTGCCGATCAGACCGGTCGTCTCGTGCAGCGCGGAACCGCCGTCCTCCAGCTGCCCGGCGATCGCGCGGACGCCCATGGACAGCAGCAGGCACAGCGCGAAGACGATCGTCGAATGCCCGAGGGAGAACCAGAACCCGACCGACAGCGGACGCTGCCCGTCGGACATCAGCTTGCGCGTGGTGTTGTCGATGGCGGCGATGTGGTCGGCGTCGAACGCGTGCCGCATGCCTAGCGTGAACGCGGTGACGCCGAGGCCGATGCCGAACGTGCCGCCCGCGCCGAGCGCGTAGTGCCGCGGCGCGACGACCAGCACCAGCAAACCCCAGCCGACGAGGTTGAGCAGCAGGATCACGGCCGCCATGCCGCCGATCGACCATCGGTCGCCGCGAGTGAGCCGCTGCGTCATCGCCGTCCTCTCGCTGGCCGGAAAGCCGTGAAGGGCTCCTTGCGGGAATTAGATTCCCTCAAGGAGCCCTTCACGGACAATCAGGTAAAACTCAGCCGGCGCGCAGGTGCAGCTGGTCGAGCGCCTTGCGCACGTGCCCGCCTGCCGCGGTCAGCGCCTCGGCGGAATGGGCGACGTCGCTGCCGGACAGCAGGTGGACGAGCGCCACCTTGAGGTCGCCGTTGGCTTCGGTGAGCGCGTCCGAGCAGTCGGCCATCGTCATGCCGGTGGCTTCCTGCAGGATCCGGATGTTGCGGCCGCGCAGCTTCGCGTTCGTCGCGCGCATGCTCACCATCAGGTTCGAGTACGTCTTGCCCAGCTTGATCATCGTCGCGCTGGAGAACGCGGTGAGGATCAGCTTCTGCGCGGTGCCCGCCTTCATCCGGGTCGAGCCCGCGATGGCCTCGGGACCGGTGGCGACGGCGATCAGCACGTCCACGCCCGCCGGTTGCGCGGCGCGCGGGTTGGCCGAGACGAGCCCGGTGCGCGCGCCGATCCGGCTGGCCTCGGCGAGCGCGCCGAGCACGTACGGCGTGCGCCCGGAGGCGGCGAGACCGAGCACGAAGTCGCCCGGCTGTACTGAGCGGGCGATTTCCGCCGCGCCGGCGTCCGCGTCGTCCTCGGCGTTCTCGACGGCCTGCCGCAGCGCCTTCTCACCGCCCGCGTGGTGGGCGACGAACAAGTCGCCGGGCACGTTGAACGTCGGCACCAGTTCCGCCGCGTCCAGCGTCGCCAGGCGGCCCGAGGTGCCCGCGCCGACGTAATGCACGCGCCCCCCGCCGCGCAGCGCCTCGACGGCGTAGTCGACCGCACGGGCCAGCTGCGGCAGCACCGCGGCCACCGCGTCCGGCACCCGGCGGTCCTCGGCGTTGATCGCGCCGAGGATCCCCATGGTGGACATCAGATCGATGTCCACCGTGCGCGGGTTTCGTTGTTCGGTGGGCGAATCGACGTGCACCGTCTGGCAGGGGACGGACATCAGATCCTCGCTTCTTGGTTCATTTGCCGGTTTCCCGCGGACGACGACGACCGTCGGGTCTGACCCCGAGCCGGTGCGAGCCGACCGCGTCCCTCGTGGCGTCCAACGCGCTGACCGACGCCTCCATGTGGCGCTGTGCGACGCCGATGAAGAGGCAGTCGATCACGGTCAGCTGGGCGATCCGGCTCGCGGTGGCCCCGGACCGGAAGGTGGTTTCACGGGCCGCCGTGGTGAGCACGTGGTCGGCGACCTCGGTGATCGGCGAGCGCGGGAAGTTCGTGACCGCGACGGTCACCGCGCCGTGCTCGCGCGCGACCCGCAGCGCCTCGACGGTGTCCGTGGTCGCGCCGGTGTGCGAGACGCCGATCGCGACGTCGCCCGGCTTCAGCACGGCGGCCGAGGTCAGCATGATGTGCGTGTCCGACCAGGAGAAGCTCACACGGCCGATCCGGTGCAGCTTCTGCTGCAGGTCAGCGGCGACGAAAGCGCTTGCGCCCACGCCGTACACGTCGACCCGGCCAGCTTCGGCGACGAGGTCGATCACGCTCTGCAGCGAGGCGACGTCGAGCTGGTCGGCGGTCTCTTCGACAGCGCGCGCGTCGGCGAAGCTCACCTTGCCGATGACGGACGCCAGATCGTCGCCAGGGCCGATCTCGCCGCCGAGGTTGCGCGACGTGCGCGCCTCGGTGCGGGCGGTGTCCGCGGCCAGCGCGATGCGCAGCTGCGGGTAGCCACCGACGCCGACGGCCTTGCAGAAGCGCGTAACGGTGGTCTCGGAGGTGTTCGCGGCCAGCGCGACCTCGGTGATGCTGCGGCGCGCGACAGCGGCCGGGTCTTCCAGGACAACCTTCGCGACGCGCTGCTCGGCGCGGGCGAGTCCGGGCAGCAGAGAGCGGATGCGAACCAACGGGCTCGCATCCGCGTCGCGCACCGCGGTCTGACCTGCGAAGTGCTCAGAGGGTGCGCTGCTGACTACGGAATCGGTATCATCCGCCGTCGGAAAGTTACTAACCGTTGGCATTTGCGACAAGGCTACCCACATCCTTCGGCAGAACCACAACCCGTCCGTGTCTGCGGACTTCGGTTTGCGATTAATCGTTGTCAAGAAAGTCGCCAACCGAGTCCACGGCGTTAACGACCTCAAGCTAACGACTTGGCAACTAAGTGTGTCTAGCGAAGGAGTCTTGTTCCACTGAGTGGGGACACGAAGGTGGCAATGTGCGGCGGGGTGCCTACCGAGCGCTCAATTTCCATCCCGAAGAGGCCAGCTCCGAGGGGTTTCGCTCACCATCGAGAACGACCTGGCCGCGTTGGGTGACTTTCACACTATCGAGGGAAACTCCTCGTCCCGTGTAATTCGGATCGGTGCTGTAACGCCACCGGAGCGAGGTGGCGGCGTTCGCGGGCACCTCCGCGGACACCCGCCACCAGGAGCGGTGCCCGTGTCCGCCGAGCGCGGTGGTCTCGTCTTCGGGTGCACCCGGGCCACAGGCCCGCAACGGAACAGGTTGCCAATTAACCCCGTCGGTGCTCGATTCGAGCTGTAACGGGTCGCTCGGGCCCTCTGTGTCGACGAAAGCGGCGAAGGACACGCGCAGTGGCGCACCCGCTGGAAGCGGTTGTGTGCTGAGCGTAGCGACGCCGTTGTTTCCCAAGCTCGCGTACCAAGCGTCGGGGCCTTCGA
Organism: Amycolatopsis sp. NPDC004079; assembly: GCF_040610415.1. Classification (NCBI taxonomy): domain Bacteria; kingdom Bacillati; phylum Actinomycetota; class Actinomycetes; order Pseudonocardiales; family Pseudonocardiaceae; genus Amycolatopsis; species Amycolatopsis sp. NPDC004079. Next base: position 33,865 of record NZ_JBEXMH010000058.1, read on the forward strand.
CCGGCCGTACGGCCATCGCCTTGGCGAGCGAGGTCGCCCAGACCTGGCGGGCGGTATTGATGGAACCCCAGGTGCGCGTGGGGTGCACGCGGTTGGTGAGAAGCAACGCGAACGACCGCGATTCCGGGTCGATGACCAGCGTGGTGCCGGTGAAGCCGGTGTGGCCCGCGCTGATCGGCGACGCCAGCGCGCCCATGTACCAAGGCTGGTCCAGCTCGAAGCCGAGCCCGTGCTCATCGCCGGGGAAGCGCTGGTTGTAGTTCGTGATCATCTTCGTGACGGTGTCCGGCCGAAGGATTCGGTGCCCGCGGTAGCTGCCGCCGTTGAGGATGGTCTGGGAGAGCACGGCCATGTCGCTCGCCGTGGAGAACACGCCGGCGTGTCCGGCGACGCCGCCGAGCGACCAGGCGTTCTCGTCGTGCACCTGTCCGCGCACGAGCCCGCGCGGCGGGGTCGTTTCGTACTCGGTCGCGGCGACCCGGTTCAGCTTCGACGCGGGCGGGTTGTAGCCGGTGTCGACCATGCCGAGCGGCGCGGTGATCCGGTCGTGCACGACCTGGTCCAGCGGCTTGCCGGACAGCTTCTCGATCAGGAAGCCGAGGGTCAGCATGTTGAGGTCGGAGTACAGGTAGGTGCTGCCCGGCGCGTTCTTGAGCGGGCTGTCGAGCACCGCCTTGCGCCGCGACGGGATGTCCGGATAGCCGGCCCAGAGCGAGGGCGACGGGTCGGCGTCGAAGCCGGAGGTGTGCGTGAGCAGCTGCAGCACGGTGACGTCCTGCTTGCCGTTGACGCCGAACTCCGGCAGATAACGCACGACCGGCGCGTTGACGTCGAGCTTGCGCTGCTCGGTCAGCTGCAGCGCGGCGATCGAGGTGAACAGCTTCGAGATCGACGCCATGTCGAAAATGGTGTCGTTGCGCATCGGAACCTGCTGCTCCGGCGGCAGTTCGGTGCCCTTGGCGTCGGCGTACCGGAGCGCGCCGCCGACGGCGTAGCGGTCCACGACCACGCCGTCGTGCGCGAGCAGGCCGACCGCGCCGGAGAAGTGCGGATGCCCGCTGGCGTCCGGCTGCGTCCAGCTCTTCAGGAACTGCTCGGCGTCGCGGATCGGCTGCGGGTCGAGGTTGACCTCGCCCGGACTGCCGTCGCGCAGCTTCGTGCTCGCCGGGGCGAACCCGTGCTGCGGCCGGTCGAAGCGCCCGGCGAAGCCGCCGTGTCGGTTGTCGATCGTCGCTGCTCCCGCGGTCGTCGTGGCCGCGACCAGTACGGCCAACGTCGCGACGAGCACTTTCCTAGCACGCATGGCCGCTCTCCTCAGCGATAGATCAGGTGGGGGCGGCGTCTGCGGGCGAAGTCGGCGAGTTCGGCGCGCCACGCGCCGGTGATCTCGTCGACCCCGGCGCCGGCGTCGACCATGGTGCGCAGCCGCGCGGATCCGGACAGCTTGTCGATCATGTGGTCCGGCCGCCAGCCGAATTTGTCGGGCGCGACGCGCTTGGCGGTCACGAACATCGAGACGGTGGTGCTGATCGCGTCGAAGGCCCGCGGATCGGTGACGGTGACCTGTACGCCGCCGCAAGGCTGGTTCACGAACTTGCCGAAGGTGGGTACGAAGTAGATCTCGCGGAACGCTGCGCCCGGCAGGCGGAGCTTCTCGAGTTCCTCGCGCCAATGCCAGTCGAGGCCAGGTGCGCCGATGATTTCGAACGGCCTTGTCGTACCGCGTCCTTCGGAAAACACGGTGCCCTCGAACATGCCTGTGCCCGGGTACACGAGTGCTGTGTCGGGCGTCGGCATGTTCGGGCTTGGCATGATCCAACGGAGACCGCTGTCGGCGAAGAAGGTGTCGCGTCGCCAGCCGCGTACCTGGACGACTTCGAGCTTCGCCAGCTTCACGCCTTCGCCAGGCAGGAACTCGGCGGCGAAGAACCTCGCCAGTTCTCCAACCGTCATGCCGTGTTGCTGCGCGATCGGCTTCAGCCCGACGCCGGACGAGAACTTCGGGTCGAGGACTGGGCCGGACAGTCGTCCGCCGATGGGGTTTGGCCGGTCTAGGACTACGAAGGCCGCGTTGACCTTCGCCGCGGCGACCATCGCCGTGTACAGCGACCAGATGTAGGTGTAGAAGCGCGCGCCGACGTCAGCGATGTCGAAGACGACAGTGTCGAGTCCGGCCTTCTGGAACAGCGAAGCGAGCTTCGTCGCGTCAGCGCCGTACGCGTCGTACACGGGGATGCCGGTGCGCGGATCGGTGTAGTCGCCTTCGGAGCCACCGGCTTGCGCGCTGCCGCGAAAGCCGTGTTCTGGCCCGAAGGCCGCGACGGGACGTACGCCCGCCGCGACCATCGAGTCGACAATGTGGTCCCCGCTGGCGAGCACGCCCGTCGGGTTGGACAGCACGCCGAGCTTGCGTCCGGCGAGCGGACGCCAGCCCTGCGCGGCGAGCTGTTCGGCACCGGTGAGGACCCGGTGTTCCAGTTCGGTTTGCGCTGCTTCGGGTGTTGCTTGTGCCGCCGCGGAGCCGCTCGCCAGTACTGGGACGGCGAGCGCCGGAACGGCCAGGAAATTCCTGCGGTTGAGAGTCACCAGGTCAGTCCGTGTCCGAAGGGGTACTTGACGGTGTGCACGTCCGCCCCGGCCGGGACGTCGACCGGCAGCTTCCCACTGGGCTTCGTCTCGCCGAGTACAACCTTCGCCAGCGCTTCGAGCGACGGCGTGATGTAGCCGTAGGTGGCGAGCCAGGTCGGCACCGGGTTCGCGTACCCGGCGTCGTACGGGATCTGCGCGGCGACCGCGACCACCGGCTTGCCGGTGTCCATCAACGCCTGGAGAAGCTTGCCCTGCAAGGGGAATCCGCCGAGGTTGTTGGTCAGCACCACGACGACGTCGTTCTGCTTCGCGGCCGCGGCGGCCTCGGCGATCTGCGCGTCGGTCGGCGTCTGCCCGGTGGCCAGCGTGGTCGCCTTCGTGCCGTGCGCGGTGAAGCGGGCGGCAAGCGTTTGCGTCGTGGTCGCGCCCCAACCGGTGACCAGTGCGGTCGACGGCTTCTGCTTGAGCGGCAGCACTCCGGCGTCGTTGGCGATCGCGGTGACCGACCGGTCGGCGATGCCCTGCGCGGTGGCCAGGTGCTCCGGCGTGCCGACCTTCTTCATGACCTGCGAAGGGTTGTTGAACGGCGCGTACAGGATTCCGCGCTTCAGCTTGAGCTTCAGCACCCGCAGCACGCTCTGGTCGATCCGCTGCATCGGCAGGTCGCCGGACTTCACCGCGGCGAGCACGGCGTTGATCGCGACATCCAGGTGCACCGGCATGAGCAGTTGGTCCACGCCCGCTTTCAGGGCGAGGACGGGGATTTCGGCGTCGCTGTGCATCTCCCGCACGCCCTGCATCTCGAGCGAGTCGGTGATCACGACGCCGTTGTAGCCGAGTTCGCCGCGCAGCTTGCCGGTGATGATCGGCTTCGACAGCGTCGCCGGCTCGCCGGACGGGTCGAGGCTCGGGAACTGGATGTGCGCGCTCATGATCGAGTCGATGCCCGCGGCGATCGCGGCCTTGAACGGCGGCACGTCGATCGCCCGCCATTCCGCCTCGGTGCGAGTGATCTTCGGCAACCCGGTGTGACTGTCGGTCGCCGCGTCGCCGTGGCCGGGGAAGTGCTTCGCGGTGGACGAGACGGTCTGGCTCGCCGGTCCGGATTCCTGGTAGCCCTTGACCTCTGCGGTCACGAAACTGCTGGCCAGGTCCGGTCGTCCGGAGAACGACCGGACGCCGATCACCGGGTTGGCCGGGTTGGAGTTGACGTCCGCGTCCGGCGCGTAGTCCTGGTTGATGCCGACCGCGCGCAGCTCGTGGCCGAGGATCGTGGCGGCCTTGGTCGCGGCACCGGTGTCGCGTCCGGCGGCGATGGCCATCGAGTTGGGGAACTCGGTGGCCGGCGCGCCCATCCGCGTGACCGTGCCGCCCTCCTGGTCGGTGCCGATCTGCAGCGGGATATGCGCGCCGCTGGAGATCGCGGCGCGCTGCAGGCCGTTGGACAGCTTCGCGACCTGCGTGGGGCTCTCGAAGTTGTCGCGGCTGGTGTTGTGGAAGTAGATGACGCCGCCGAGGTGGTACTTCTGCACGGCCTGCGCGGCGGTGTCGACGCCGAAGTCGCTCTGGTTCTTGGGGTTGACCTCGTCCGCTGACTTGCCGTTCACCCACGTGACGAACAGCTGCCCCACTTTTTCTTCCAGGCTCATGCCGCGCAGCGCCTGTGCCGCGGCGGCGTCGAGCTGCGCCGCCTGCTGCTGGGGTGTCTGCTGCTGCTGTTTCGGCGCCGCGAACGCCGAGGAACTCAACCCCCCGACGGCGAGCACCCCCGCAAGGGGAACGGCGAACACCTGCATCCTCCGCGTGCGCGCGAGTCGGTTCGTCACGAATTGCCTCCCAGTGTCGCGTGCCGCCGCGGGTGCGGACGCGAGTCGTGAAGCGTCCACCGGGCAGCACCGGTATCGGGAAGCTACTCACCGCGATACGGGGTTGTCCATCGGCCGAGCGCAGGAACGGCAGGGTTCACCTGGGAGGACGGCACCTGGTGCGGGCATGGCCGCGCGCGGATTTCTTCGAGCCTGGCTCGGTCCGCTGCGCTCGCTCCGGACATCACTGCGCCTGCCTGGACATAAACACTGGCGGCGCCCGTCAGCCGAGGCCAACGGGCGCCGCCAGTCAGCGCGAACATCTCGGGCGACCAAGCGTGCAACTCTGGTCGTACCTTCATGGACTCGGCGTCCGGCGTCCCGGTACGCAGTCCCTAGACGACGAGCCTCCCGCGGCGTGCTGCGCGTGGGTACCCGGAGTCCGCGCACGGAGGTTAACCGGGGTGACCGAGGCTTCTCTTCTACCTCTGTCCTGGCCGAATCAACGTCCGCACCTACTTTCTACGCCGTGAGCGCGGTCACTTCAAGTGCGCGTACGGGTGCACCGGTACAGAGGCTCGATCCGGTGACAGCACCACCCTCAGCAACGGACCTAGCTGCGGAAACCGGAGTTTTGGTACCGCCACGCGGGTACTCAGCCGTCCGCGCCGCGAGACCGGCGGCGACGGCTCAGGCTGTACCAGGTCGCGCCCGCCGCGACCGCGCCCACGCCGAGCGCGACCATCCCCGCGGACTTGGCCGGGATGCGCGTGCGCAGCGACATCGGCCGCTCGAACGCGAGGACCGGCCACTCGTGCTCGTCCGCGGTGCGGCGCAGCAGCTTGTCCGGGTTCACCGCGTGCGGGTGGCCCACCACCTCCAGCAGGGGGATGTCGGTGCTGGAATCGGTGTAGGCGAAGCAGTCGGCGAGGTCGTAGCCGTAGGTGGCGGCTTGCTGCTTCGCGGCGACGGCTTTGTTCTCGCCGTAGCAATAGAAATCGACCTCGCCGGAGTAGCGGCCGCCGACGATCTCCATGCGGGTGGCGACGCATCGGGTCGCGCCGAGCATCTCCGCGACGGGGGCGGCGACCTCCTCGCCGGTCGCGGAAAGCACGATCACGTCGTGCCCGTCGGCGAGGTGCCGCGCGATGAGGTCGGTCGCCTCTACGTAGACGAGCGGATCGACTACGTCGTGCAATGTTTCGCGCACGATGGCGGAAACCTGCGCGACATCCCAGCCCGCGCACAGCGCGGAAACCTCGGCGCGCATCCGCTCGGTCTTGTCCGCGTCCGCGCCGGCGAGCGAGAAAACCAGTTGCGCGTAAGCACTTCGCAGCGCTGCGCGACGGTTGATCAGTCCTTCGCGCAGCAACGGCTTGCTGAACGCGAGCGCGCTGGACGACGCGATGATCGTCTTGTCGAGATCGAAGAAGGCGGCTACGCGCCGGGGTGCTTCTTCGCTGCGGGGTTCGGCCACGTGATCAGGATAGGCGTACCGCGCCGCGTTGTTGGCAGCACACCGGTCGTGGCGGCGGCCGGAAAATCGATGACATCGGCTCGCTTGCGGCCTCGGGTGCCGTTATCGAATCGTATGTGTCACTCACACAGCCAACTCATAGCTAACGGAGTTACAGTGAACGGACCCGGTCGTGAACCGGGCTGGTTCAGTCCGACCCCCCGGGGCTGAACCCCTGGCGGCCCTCGTCCCTCCCCCCTGGCGAGGGCCGCCTTCTATTATCCCCGTTTTCGCATCGGCGAACAATTTTCAGGTCTGCCCCGAAATTGTTGCGCGGACTGTGTTTCCGGCCCTGACCTGGGCTGTCACGGTGGTTCACCGCGCACCTTGCGAGCAAGATCAATTAACCGCGCGCTTACCTTTTCTGCGTTTCCTCCTGCTGTCGTGTCTGTTACTCGTCTCAGTACGGCAAATTTCTTCTTTTCACTTGATTTTCCGGAGGTTCTCCGCAGCAATCGTTTTCTCGTCCGAATGTGCGGGCTCGCGCATTGTCCAGAGCGGACGGACACCCCGGCGGTTCTGGATCGATTTCGCCCCTCCGGTTGTCCACAACCCCCCGGTTATCCACAGGACGGAAAAACAGGCATTGCCGCCCGCTCCGGCGACGAGCGACGGTGGAGGTCCGGCCCGCGAAACCCAGGGGAGGGGCACATGGCCACCGCACAACCGCTCGTCGTCTCCGGCGAGGGAACCGTCTTCGAAGAGATCCGCCGCGTCGCCGCCGTAGTCGGCTGCGAGTTCGACCACGCACCAGACCTGGCCACCGCACGCGGACGATGGGCGCGCGCCCCGCTCGTAGTGCTGGACGAGGACATCGCCGCTGACAGCTCGCCAATGCCACCGCGCGACAGCGTCGTCCTCGTCTGCAAAGGCACGCCCGGATTGGAAACCTGGCGCCGCGCGGCCGCGCTCGGTGCCCGCCGAGTCTTCAGCCTGCCCGACGACGAAGCGGGCTTGACGGGCGCGTTCGCAGATGTCACCGACGCCCCAGCCGAATCCCCCGGCCCAGTAGTAGCTTTCGTAGGCGGCCGAGGCGGTTCCGGCACCTCCGTACTGGCCGCCGCAGTCGCCGTCGAAGCCGCCCGCACCGGCCCCGCGCTACTAGTCGACTGCGATCCACTAGGCGGCGGATTGGACCTCCCGCTAGGCCTAGAACACACGAAAGGCCTGCGATGGCCGGAAGTTCGCTTGTCCGGCCGCGTCTCCGTCCCGTCCCTGATCGCTTCACTCCCCAGCCGCGGCAAGCTCCCCGTCCTGTCCTGTGGCCGCTCCGGCGATGGCCCGACCCCAAGAGCCCTGTCGGCAGTGGTCACCGCGGGAAGCCGCGCCGGCCGCACCGTCGTCTGCGATCTACCCCGCCATTTCGACGACGGCACAGTCGCTGTCGCTTCCGTCGCCGACCTGATCGTGCTGGTCGTCCCCGTCGAATTCCGCGCCTGCATGGCAGCGAAACAGGTCCTGAACCACCTCCGCCCGCACACCGAACGTTTCGCGATAGTCGCAAGTGGACACCCCATCGACGGTGTCTCGGCCGCGCAAACCGCAGGCATGCTAGGACCGCCCGTGCTTGCCTCCGTGCCCCCAGAACGCCGCGTAGCCACCACCTTGGAATCCGGCGAATTCGACCTGCCTCCCAAAGGCGCACTGGCCACCGCCGCCCGCGCGGTACTGGCCGACCTGCGTCCCCTTCCTCTCGCGCAGGCCGCATAAATGACGACCGACCTAGTAGAACGCGTCCGCCACCGCCTGGCAGGCGAAAGCCGAGGCACCGACCCCATCGCCCTAGCTGAAGCCGTCCGCGCGGAAGCCGGCGGCGCCCTCAGCCACGACGCCGTACTGGCCGCCGTCCGCCAAGCCCGCGACGAGTTCGTAGGCGCAGGCCCGCTGGCCCCTTTGTTGGAAGACGACACCATCACCGACGTCCTAGTGACCGCCCCCGACGAGGTATGGACCGACGGCCCCCTTGGCCTCTCCCAAACGACAATCCGCTTCCCTGACGAAGACGCCGTCCGCCGCCTGGCACAACGCCTAGCCCTAGCCGCAGGCCGCCGCCTAGACGACGCCCAGCCCTACGTAGACGGCTGGCTTCCCGCCCGCCAAGGCCGAATCCGCGTCCACGCCGTACTGCCGCCCATCGCCGCCAACGGCACCTGCCTGTCGCTGCGCGTCCTACGCCCGGTGACTCACGATCTCGCCGCACTCCAAGCACACGGCTGCATCGACGCAACCGCCCTGAGCATCCTCCAAGCAATCCTGAAGCACCGCCTAGCCTTCCTCATCACCGGTGGCACCGGTGCCGGAAAAACGACCCTCCTGAGCGCCCTGCTGGGCGCGGTAGCCCCGACCGAACGCATCGTCTGCGTGGAAGACGCCGGCGAACTACGCCCGACCCATCCCCAGTTCGTCAGCCTCGTCGCCCGTCCCGCCAACGTAGAAGGCGCAGGCGCGGTGGAACTCCCAGAGCTGGTCCGCCAGGCCCTGCGAATGCGCCCAGACCGCCTGATCGTCGGAGAAGTCCGAGGCGCAGAAGTGTGCTCCCTACTGAACGCCATGAACACTGGCCACGACGGCGGCGCCTGCACCCTGCACGCGAACTCCCCCGCAGAAGCCCCCGCCCGCCTGGAAGCGCTGGCCGCCCTAGGCGGTCTCCCGCGCGACGCCCTGCACAGCCAACTAGCCGCAGCAGTCCGAGTAATCCTCCACATGCGCCGAACACCCGCGGGTCGTCGCCTGACGGAAGTCGCAGTACTCCAGCGCTACCACGGAGAAGTAAAAACCCACGCCGTCTGGCGCGACGGCCACTGGACGAGCCGCCGCTCCCTCTTCACCGCCCTGACGACCCCGGAGCCAACTCGTGACTAACTTCCCGCGCGCCCGCCCGCCGCCTACGCGTCTGCGCTCAGTTCTGTGCCTGCCCCGGCACGAACTTCCGCAATTCCTCGGCCGGGCGCGGGCGTTGCTCCGGCGAGATTTCGACTTCGCCTACCTCGCCGGGCCACTCGCCAGTCGGCCTTTGCCGCCCAACTGACTTCGCGCCAGCCCAGGAACATGCGCACCTTCCGTCCCGTCCAACTTTGTCGCGTGGCGAAGCCTCCTGCAGTAGCCGCGTCCCACTCGCCACCGCCCAGCATCGAGGTGCCCCGTTGATCTCCGCATGGCCGTTCCTCTGCGCAGGCACCGGAATCCTGTGCTGGCCAACCACCCCCAGCCGCCTCCTCCCGGCACCCCGCATGCCCCTTCGCCTCCCCATCCCGCCCCGCCAGTCCCTCTGGCTGGCCCCAGCCGCCATCGCCCTGCCGCTGGTCGGAATCGGCGCCGCGATAGCCACCGCCCTGCTCACCCTCGCAGTCCGCCAGGAATGGCGCAGCAGAAAGGAAACCGCAGAAACCCTGACCCGCGCCGAACGCACCTCAACCGTCCTCCGCACGATGGTCTCGGAACTCCGCGCAGGTGCCCACCCAGTAACCGCCGCCGAAGCAGCCGCCGACGCCGTCCCCGAACTAGCCGCAGAACTGCACAACCTCTCCACCGCCGCCCGCCTGGACGGAACCCTCGACTCGCCCGCGCTCCCCGCGCTCGCCCAATCCTGGAACCTCGCCCGCCGCCACGGCCTGCCCATCGCCGACGCTCTAGACGCCACCCGCCGAGACGTCGACGCCGAAGTCGCCTTCGCCCGTCGCCTCCACGCAAGAATGGCCGGACCGCGGATGAGTGCGATAGTCCTGACCGTGTTGCCTGTCGGCTGCCTTGCCATGGGCCAGCTAATCGGCGCCAACCCGCTAGCCGTCCTCACCGAAACCCTTATCGGACAAGCATTCCTGGTCACTGGAGCAGCACTGCTATGGGCAGGCACCGCCTGGTCCAGAGCCCTGACCAACCGCAAGGCGACCCCATGACCGCCCTGCCCCTCGCCCTAGTCGCCGCCGCGCTACTGCTCTGGCCAAACACCGCCCCGCCCCGACACCTGGCTAACCGCGACCGCCCCCACCGCACCCCACGACCAGAGCTCTGGCACCCCGTCGCCGCAATCGTCATCGGCCTGTCCACAACCGTCGTCACCGGAATCCCAGTAGGACTAGCCGCCGGAGCAGGCACCTGGTGGCTCCTACGCCGATCCCGCCACCCCAAGAAACCAGACGACACCTCGGAACGACTCCGCTCAGCATCCGTCCTAGACATGCTCGCCGCCTGCCTGCGCGCCGGAATGCCAGTCCCCACCGCCCTGGAAGCCGTAGCACCCGGCGCACCGCCGGACACCGAAAACGCCCTGCACGCAACAGCAAACCTGCTAGCCCTGGGCGCGGACCCAATCCCCTCGTGGGCACCGACCCGAGCCAGACCAGACTTCGCCGAACTGGCTGTCGCAGCCACCCGTACCGCGCGGTCCGGGGCAGCACTCGCCTCGACCGCGGCCGACCTGGCCCACCGCATCCGCGACGGACTGGGCGTCGAAGCCGAAGAACGCGCCGAACGAGCCGGAGTCGCCCTGGCCCTGCCAGTCGGTTTGTGCTTCCTGCCAGCGTTCTTCGCCCTCGGCGTGCTGCCGGTCGTACTCGGCCTCGCCGGACGAATCGGCGGCCTGCTGTGAACCCATCCACGACAGAAAGGAAATCCGACCATGTGGTTCCTGCCCGGAGACGAGGGCACCACCACCGCCGAATACGCCATCGGCACGGTAGCCGCGGCAGCGTTCGCCGTGGCGCTCTACGTGCTCCTCAGCGGAGACTCGGTCTCCGCGGCGTTGGCCGGACTGGTGCAAAAAGCTCTGACGGTGGCCACCTGATGGCCAGCCGTCGCCGGGACGGCGGATTCGTCACGGTAGAAGCCGCTCTGTCCTTGGGCGCGCTGACCGCCGTGCTGGCGCTGCTCCTCGCAGGCACCAGCGCGATCGCCGGGCACCTCCGATGCCTGGACGCCGCCCGCGAAGCCGCCCGCCTCACCGCGTCCGGACAACCAGGAGCCGCCGACGCAGTGGTCCAAACCATTGCCCCGCACGGCGCACACCTCACCATCCACCGCACCGGCGACGGCCTCACCGCCGAAGTAACCACTGACGCATTGGCGGCCCTCCACCTGAGCGCAACCGCCTACGCCATCGTCGAACCAGGCCAAACCCCATGACCCAAGAACAACCACCCGACGCCGGTGTCGCCACAATCTGGACCGCCCTAGCCGCAGCCACCCTGATCACCCTGACAGTCCTGGTGTGGTGGCTAGCCGCGGCTATCACCGCCCGCCACCGCACCGAAGCCGCCGCCGACCTAGGCGCGCTGGCCGCAGCCGCCCACGCCGCAGCCGGACCAACCACCGCCTGTGCCCGAGCCCAGGAAGTCGCCGACCACGAACGCGCCGTGATGACAAGCTGCCGCTGGCACAACCGCGACGCTTACATCGAAGTCCGCGCCGCCGCCCCGATCCCCGGCCTGCCTGCCCCAACCGCAAAAGCCCGCGCTGGCCCAGCAGGCGAACCTCCCTGACCGAGCGACCGCTCTAGGCCCGCCTGACAAGGCACCCGCTGGCCTAGCGGACCTGCTTGCGTAACCGCGGGCAAACGCTCGGGCAGGCCTCTGCTGGTCCGGCGGGCCTGCCTCTTTGACGGGGCAACCGTCTCGAGTCCGCACAGCTGGACATCCGCTGGTCCGGCGGACCTGCCTCCGTTGACGGGGCAACCGTCTCGAGTCCGCACGGCTGGACACCTGCTGGTCCGGCAGGCCTGCCTCCGTAGCCAAGCAAGCTCTTCGGGCCTGCTCGGAGTAGCCGGTGGTCGCTTGGCCTAGGTGGGTCGCCGTCCTCGGCTGGCTGCCCCGAGGTGCTCGGTGGCGGGTCGGCAGGCTCACGCGAGCGCGCCGGATTGGCGGCGGAATACGCGGCCAATCCGGCACCTGGCCTGCTAATGCCGTGGCTGGCCGCACCGCGGACCTTGAACCCAGCCTCGTGCTCAGCTGGGCAGCGATTCCAACCCGAGCTCGCCCGATTTGCCGACACCATCCCGGTACGCGGCTTGCCGCAGCGACCAACCACCAGCCCGCCAACCAGCCGCGCGAACCACCCCCCGCACCGGCCTCGCCCACCCCAACCGAAAGGAGTTGCAACCTGCCACCCGCCCCCGCGCACTCCTCCCAATCCGCCGCGGCTCACCGCCCCCAGCGGTGTTCCGGTCACCCGCCGGAACCGCTCATCGGCGGCGCGTCCGGACTGGTGACCAGTCCTCGGATCACCCCGTCCGTCCGGACTTTTCCGGCACTGGCGACGAGTGGCGAACGCCACGAGCAGCGGTCGCTGGCGGACGCCGAACGGTTAAATTCCCAGGTCAGCGTACTGCTCGACCCGATGCGTCAGCACGTGTGCGGAAAGGCGAGAAAGTGTCGAATCCCGTGGTGGGCCCGTTCTCGCGGGACCGGCGGCGGGGTCAGCGGCCGGTGATCGGCGCGTTGTTATCGGCCGGACAGTGGGCTACTGGGCGTTCATCGCTCGGTAACGGCCGGTTGTCGCGTGGAGTCTTCCCCGCAATGTGCAACTTGCCGTTTAGTGAGACATGCGCCACCACGGCCCCGACCCGGACGGCGCGAAAACCGGACCTCGAAGGCAGGAAAGCAATGTTGGACGCGAATTGGCCGGACAGCTGGCGGAACGCCTTCCGCATCGAACTGCGTGCGGAGGCGATCGGCCTCGCCTGGCGCGGCTGGCCGGTGCTTCCGGGGGCGACCCCGGAAGAGATCACCGCGGAGGGGGACGACCTGACCTGGCGCCGGCCGGTGCCGGTGCGCGACGAGTGGCGTGAGCTGGTCGGCTCGCACGCCCACGAGGTCGCCAGCTGGTTCAGCGACCGCACGCACAGCCTGCTCGTGGCGACCGGCACCGTGCTCGACGCGGTCGAGGTCGACCAGGAACTGGGCAAGCGCGCCGCGCGGCTGCTGCGGTCGATCGGGCACCCGGCCCCGATCGTCGCGATGCCGAACGGCCGGTGGCTGTTCCTCACCTCGCCCGCCGAGCACCTGCCGACCGAACTCGCCGACGAGATTTCCGTGCAGTGGCACGGCAAGGACAGCTACATCCCGCTGCCGCCGTCGCCGTTCCAGCACGGTGTCGTGCACTGGCGCGTGAAGCCGGAGGTGTGCGGCTGGCAGCTGCCGCCCGCCGCCGAGGTGCAGGACGTGCTGGTCCGCGCCCTCGCCGACGAGCACGCCCCGATGCTGGTCGAGAGCACCGCCGCCTGATCCGGTTCCACCCCGGCAGGCAGCACGCGACAACCGAAGACAGTCTTCACGTTCCACCGTGGCCGCACTGTTCCCCGTGCTGACGCAACGCCCCGAGCACGGCTCCCAGTACGGCCACCGCCCCCGCCTTGTCCAGCGGATCGTTGCCGTTCCCGCACTTCGGCGACTGGACGCAGGACGGGCAGCCCGTCGGGCACTCGCAGGAGACGATCGCCTCCCGCGTAGCGGCCAGCCACGGGACAATCGCGGCATAACCGCGGTCGGCAAACCCCGCACCCCCGGGATGCCCATCGTGCACGAACACCGTCGCCTCCCCGGTGTCCTCGTGCCACGCGGTAGACACCCCGCCGATGTCCCAGCGGTCGCACGTAGCGAACAGCGGTAGCAGGCCGATCGCCGCGTGCTCGGCGGCATGCAGGGCACCGGGGACGCGCGCCGGAAGCAAACCGGCGCCCCCCGGTGCTCTGCCAGCACCCCCGGTCCCCACCGGTCCCACCGCAACACCGATCTCGACCCCGGCGCCGGGCCCCCGCCCAGCCGCCGGATCGCCCGAAACTTCGCCGGTTACCCCGACAACCGACGAGGCGCTCCCGGTCCCCGCCGGTTCTCCAGCCGCCCGGCTGGCCGCTGCCCCCGCAGCGGGCTCGCCGAATTCCGCGGTGGTTGGCTCCGCGCTTCCGGTCCCCACTGGTTTGCCAACCGCACTGCTGATCGGTGACGCTGCGGCGGTCCCGTCGATTCCTGCGGTGGTTGGCTCCGCGCTTCCGGTCCCCACTGGTTCGCCAACCGCACCGCTGATCGATGCTGCTGCGGCGGTCCCGTCGATTCCTGCGGTGGTTGGCTCCACGCTCTCGGTCCCCACCGGTGCGCCAACCGCACGGCTGGCCGCCGACGCCCCAGTGGTCCCGATGATCTCCGCGGCGGTTGGCGAGTTGCTTCCGGTCCCCACCGGCTCATCAGTCGCCCGACTGGCCGCTGCCCCCGCAGCGGCCCCGGCGATTCCCGCGGTGGTCGGCGACACGCGTCCGGTTGGTTCGCCAACCGCACCGCTGGTCGCTGCCCCCGCAACGGTCCCGCCGGTTTTCGCGGAGTCAGGCGAACTCCCGGTCCCCGCTGGCTCTCCCGCTCCCTCGCCGCTCGTTGGCCCCGCGCCGATTCGGCCGGGATTCCCGGTGGCCGGTGACGTGTACTCGGTTCCCGCCGACTCGCCGCCCACCCCATCGGTCGCCGACCCGGCAGCGACTCCGCCGAGATCCCCAGCGGTCCGCGAGCCCGCCACCGAACCCCGGCCAACCCCAGCCGGAGACTCCAGCAGTTCACCCGAAACCGTGTACCAAACGGCCCTCGTATGGAGGCTCTGTTCCGGCAGGTCGAGCGGCGTATGGTCCAGCACCTCACCCGACGGCCGCCTCCGCAGATACCCCACCACCTGCGACGTCACCGCTACCTCGCCAAGGCACACCGTCACCCCGCCGTGGCGGCATTGTTCTTCCGTCGACAGCACCGAAATGTCCACGATCTCGCGCGGCGAAGTCGTCCAGTCCGGATCCTCCGCGTGCACGAGCGCGAGGCCCGTCTCCAAATCCAGCTCATCGACGACATACGACGAACCCTGATGCAAATACACCGCGCCGGGGTGCACCGAGTAACAGGCCGAGCCGGGGTCGACGGTGCCCAGCATTCGGCCCGAGTCCGCTTCCACTACCGCGATCTGGTCGCCGCCTGAGCCGCGGATGCCGACGTCCGCGTGCGGGCGGTCGCGTGAAGTCCAGTACCAACCGCTGGAACGACGGCGCAGCAGCTTCTCCGCCGCCAGATCCGCCAGCACCGCCCGGGCCGCGTCGCCGCCGAAGGTTTCCAGTTCTGGTTCGGTGAGCGGCAGTTCCGCGACGGCGCACGCGAGCTGCGGGCCCAGCACGTAAGGATTCGTCGGGTCCAGCACCGCCGTTTCCACTGGGCGTTCCAGCAACGCGGCCGGATGGTGCACGAGGTAGGTGTCGAGCGGATCGTCTCGCGCGACGAACACCACCAGCGCCTCATCGCCCGAACGGCCAGCGCGGCCGGATTGCTGCCAGAAAGACGCGAGGGTGCCGGGATAGCCTGCCAAAACCACGGCGTCCAGGCCCGCGATGTCGACGCCCAGCTCCAGAGCATTCGTGGTCGCGACACCTAGCAGGCGGCCCGAGAGCAGGGCTTGCTCCAGGGCCCGACGCTCTTCAGGGAGATAGCCGGATCGATAAGCGGCAACGGTATCCGCCAGCCGAGGGTCCACTTCGGACAGAAGGCGGCGGGCGCCGAGCGCGGTCAGTTCGGCACCGCGGCGGGAGCGGACGAAGGCCAGCGATCGCGCGCCTTCGACGACCAGTTCGGTGAGAATCCGTGCGGTCTCGACCCCGGCCGGACGCCGGACGGGCGCGCCGTTCTCGCCGGTCAGCTCGTCGAGCAGCGGCGGCTCCCACAGCGCGACCGTGCGTGCCCCGCGCGGAGACGCGTCGTCGGTAACCGCAGAGCACTCCACCCCGGTGAGGCGTGTGGCGAAGGAGGCAGGCGAGGCGGTGGTCGCCGAAGCCAGCACGAACACCGGTGAAGCGCCGTAGTGCTCCGCCACCCGGCGCAGGCGGCGCAGCAGCAGCGCGACGTGCGAGCCGAAGACGCCGCGATAGCTGTGGCATTCGTCGACCACGACGTACCGCAACCGGCGGAAGAACTGCGTCCATCGGGAGTGCGCCGAGAGGATGCCTCGGTGCAGCATGTCGGGGTTGCTGAAGACCCAGTTCGCGTGCGCGCGGACCCAGTCGCGCTCTGTCATCGGGGTGTCGCCGTCGTACGCCGCCGCGCGCACTCCGCGGACGTCCAAAGAGGACACCGCACGCAGCTGATCAGCGCCGAGCGCCTTCGTCGGCGAGAGGTACAGCGCGGTCGCCCGCGGGTCCGCGGTCAGCGCGCTGAGCACCGGCAGCTGATACGCCAGCGACTTCCCGGACGCGGTGCCGGTGGACACCACGACGTGCGCACCCGAATGCGCCAGCGAAGCCGCCTCTGCCTGGTGCCGCCACGGTTTTTCGACTCCGGCCGCGCCGAACGCGGCCACCACCGACGGCTCCGCCCACTCCGGCCACGGCTCGTGCCGGGCCGCGCGTTCCGGCAGCCGGGACACGTGCGTCACCGGATTCTCGTGCGCCGGGATCCCCGCTGTGACCCGGTCCAGCAGCCTCCGTCCTCGCTCTCCCACCACGTGCCGAAGCTTCGCACAGGGCACCGACAAAACCTGGCCGAGATCGATCCAGTGACCAATCACACAAGGTTACCGAACGTGCTGTCGCCGGGACGCATTGCGGACGCGCAGATCACTACCAATACACTCCCTCGATCCACACCCACTGTGGCGAGCGTCATGTGAGACGTGCATTGCTTGCACGGCTAGCGTGTCCTTCGGCACAGATCCCCGCCAGTGCAGGCGCGCCGGGTACGACGGGCCCGCGCTGGCCAGACGGCGTTCCCAGGAGGACGAATGTCCCGGCAGTTCCTCGCGGAGGGCGGCATCACGCTCACCGGGGGTGGCTACACCATCGTCGGTGTGGTCGCCGTGGTCGCCCTTGTCGCACTGGCTATCGGTTACGTCCTGCTCAAGGAGGTGCTGGCCGCGGGCCAGGGCACCGCCAAGATGCAGGACATCGCGAAGGCAGTGCAGGAAGGTGCGGCCGCATACCTGAAGCGGCAGCGCAACACCCTCGCCATTTTCGGCGTGATCGTGTTCCTGCTCCTGTTCGCGCTCCCCGCGGACGACTGGAGCGAACGGATCGGCCGGTCGATCTTCTTCCTCGTCGGGGCGGTGTTCTCGTTCACCATCGGCTACCTCGGCATGTGGCTGGCCACGCAGGCGAACCTGCGCGTGGCCGCCGCGTCGCGCGAGGAGGGCGGTCGCGAGAAGGCGATGCGCGTGGCGTTCCGCACCGGCGGCGTGGTCGGCATGATCACCGTCGGGCTCGGCCTCTTCGGCGCGGCGATCGTGGTGCTCGTCTACACCGGCCAGGCACCGAAGGTGTTGGAGGGCTTCGGTTTCGGCGCGGCACTGATCGCGATGTTCATGCGTGTCGGCGGCGGCATCTTCACGAAGGCCGCCGACGTCGGCGCCGACCTGGTCGGCAAGGTCGAGCAGGGTATCCCCGAGGACGACCCGCGCAACGCCGCGACGATCGCCGACAACGTCGGCGACAACGTGGGCGACTGTGCGGGCATGGCCGCGGACCTCTTCGAGTCCTACGCGGTGATGCTCGTCGCCGCGCTGATTCTCGGCAGCTCCGCGTTCGGCGCGCACGGCCTGATCTTCCCGCTGATCGTGCCCGCCATCGGCGTGATCACCGCGGTGATCGGCGTCTACATCACGAAGGCGCGCGCGGGCGAGGGCGGCCTGGTCACGATCAACCGCTCGTTCTACATCTCCGCGGTCATTTCCGCGGTGCTGTCGGCGGTCGCCGCGTTCATCTACCTGCCGAGCAGCTTCGCCGACTTCGGCGAGGGCTTCGCGCACAACACCGGCAACCCGGCGGTGATCGCGACGGTCGCGGTGATCATCGGCATCGTGCTCGCCGCGCTGATCCTGCGCATCACCGGTTACTACACCGGCACCGAGCACAAGCCGGTGAAGGACGTCGGCAAGACGTCGGAAACCGGTGCGGCGACGGTGATCCTGTCCGGCATCTCGGTCGGGTTCGAGTCCGCCGTGTACACCGCGCTGGTGATCGCCGCCGCGGTGTTCGGCGCGTTCCTGCTCGGCGGCGGCGTCGCGCTGTTCGCGGTGGCGCTGGCCGGCACCGGCCTGCTGACCACCGTCGGCGTCATCGTCGCGATGGACACCTTCGGTCCGGTCTCGGACAACGCGCAGGGCATCGCCGAGATGTCCGGCGACGTGGACGAGAAGGCCGCGCAGATCCTCACCGAGCTGGACGCGGTCGGCAACACCACCAAGGCCATCACCAAGGGCATCGCGATCGCCACCGCGGTGCTCGCGGCGACCGCGCTGTTCGGGTCCTATTCGGACGCGATCTCGAAGGCCGTCGGCAGCACGGGTTCGTTCGTCGCGAACATCGTCAGCCCGGAGACCCTGGTCGGCGTGATCGTCGGCGCGGCTGTGGTGTTCCTCTTCTCCGGTCTCGCGGTCAACGCGGTCTCGCGCGCCGCCGGCGCGGTGGTGTACGAGGTGCGCCGCCAGTTCCGCGACATCCCCGGGATCATGGAGGGCACCACGCGGCCCGAGTACGGCCGGGTCGTCGACATCGTCACCCGCGATTCGCTGCGGGAGCTGGCGACGCCGGGTCTGCTGGCCGTTTTCGCGCCGATCGCGGTCGGTTTCGGTCTCGGCACCGGTGCGCTCGCCGGGTATCTGGCGGGCGCGATCGCGACCGGCACGCTGATGGCGATCTTCCTCGCCAACTCCGGCGGCGCGTGGGACAACGCCAAGAAGCTCGTCGAGGACGGCAACCACGGCGGCAAGGGTTCCGACGCGCACGAGGCGACGATCATCGGCGACACCGTCGGCGACCCGTTCAAGGACACCGCCGGTCCCGCGATCAACCCGCTGATCAAGGTCATGAACCTGGTCTCGGTGCTGATCGCGCCCGCGGTGGTCACGCTGACGCTCGGCGGCGGCGCGGACACCACGTGGCGGATCGTGATCGCGGTGGTCGCGGTCGCGGTGATCGTCGCGGCGATCGTCGTGTCCAAGCGGCGCGGCAGTGTCATGGCGGAGGCTCCCGCGGAGGCGAAAGCCTGACGCGTTGCTCCATTCGGGCCCGGTACGCCTTGTGCGTGCCGGGCCCGTTCGCGTCCACGAGACGGGGCGAGTTGCGGACTACTGGCGGGTCGGTACCGTGCGGAGGACACGGATTTCGAGGGACAGGAGTGGTGCGAGTGCGGCCGCGGTGGACCGGTTTGGCCGCGCTGGCAACGGGAATCGGCATCGGGTTGACGGGCTGCGGGCAACCGCCGCCGCCTGCCGAGCAGGTCTCCTCCGGCGGGCACGCGGAGTCGGCGAGCCAAGGCGATCCGGCCGCGAAATGGGCCGACGGATACTGCGGCGCGGTCACGCATCTGGTTCGTGCCTTGGCGAATCTGCCCTCGATCGACCCGAGTTCGTCGGCGCAGGCGACCCGCACGTCCAGCGACCTCCTGGCGTCGGTCGCCACCGGCATCGACCAGACCGTCTCCGGACTGCACCGGGTCGGTCCCGCGCCGCTGCCCGGCGGCGAACCGGCGCGCACGGCTTTGCTCGGCCAGTTCACCTCGGTGCGGCAACAGGCCGACGAGGTGCGCGGCAAACTCGACGCCGCCGCCGATCCCAACGCGGTGAAAGCGGCGCTGGACGACGCGAAATCGGCTATCGACCAGATTTCCCGGCTCGACGTCCTCAAGGGCTTGGACGCGACGCCAGCCCTGTCCGCGGCGGGCAAGCGCGCGGCGGGCTGTCAGCAGTTGGTGGTGCCGCCCGCGCCGCGCTGATCAGGACCGAGCGCCCGCCGAAGGGCGACGGCCCGCTCCGCATCGTGGTGTTCGACGGCGGCCAGGTAATGCTGAAGCAGGACCTGCCGAGACCGTTCGAGCTCACTCAAGCCGACCGACGTCGCCCGGCCGTCTCGCAGCGTCGCCAGCACTGATTCGGGCAGCCTGTCGACTTCGCGTCCGTGCCAAGGATTCAAGCCGTGCCGCAGGCATTCCAGCGCGATGATCTGGGTGCGAAGCTCGTCGAGCATCAGGACGGCCTGCCACGTCCGCCCGCGGGCGATGGCCGAGCGGGCATGCAGCGCGTACAGCCACGCCATGCCGATCACTTGCCCGCTGCCCGGTTTCGGGGCGCTGGTCGGTTCGTTGGCCTGGCCGAAAACGAGCTGGAAGCCGTCCTCGGTGGCGCGGAAGAGATCGTGCGGCCAGAACGACACATCGACCTGGAGCGAAGAGCCGAGAAGGAAGACGCGGTAGCGGACTCCCTCGCGCGAGGTCACGTCGAGGGTGTCGGCGACTCCGAACTTCTCGTCGAGCGATCGAGTCCAGCGCGCGACTACTGCGGCTTCATTCGCGTCCTCCGCGAGTTGGAGGACGAGATCGATGTCCGACCATCGGTCCTCGGTTCCGCGTGCGGTCGAACCGACCAGGGCGGCGCCCGCGATGTCGACGTCTTGGCGGGCGGCGGCGATCAGCTCGTCGCGGATCTGGACGCGTGCGGAGACGGTGAACAAGCTCCCTCCCAGGGGTATTGCTATACCGGTATTAATATACCAGTCCTGGTGTTTCTGCCTGCGGTCTGACACATTGTTCCGAAACTGACATGCTGTTCCGCACGGCGCAGGAAGGAACTTGCAATGACGCAGGCATCCCCTCGACAGCACCGATCGCGCCGCCGTTTCGGCGCGGCCGCAGCCGTGCTGATCGCGGTCTCTGCGCTGATCAGCGCACCCGGCCCGGCCGCGGCGTCGACGGACTTCTACACCCCGCCGGGGTCGCTGCCCGCGGGGAAACCCGGCGACCTGATCCGTACCGAGCCCTCGCCGCTGGGCGTGCCGCTGCCTGCGCAGGCGACCAGGCTCATGTACCGCAGCACCGACGTGCACGGCGCGGCGATCGCGGTCACCGGCACCATGCTCGCGCCGACCACGCCCTGGCGCGGTCCGGGACCGCGTCCGCTGGTCTCCCTCGCGATCGGCACGCACGGACAGGGCGACCAGTGCGCGCCGTCGAAACTGCTCAACACTCCCGTGCACTACCGCCCGCCGTTCGACCTCATGGCGGGCTACGAAGTCGTCGCCATGACTAGCCTGCTCAGCCGCGGCTACGCGGTCGTCGTGACTGACTACCAAGGCCTCGGCACCCCTGGCACCCACACCTACCTCAACCCCGTCGCCGAAGGACACGCCGTCATCGACGCCGCCCGCGCCGCCCAACGGCTGCCGGGCACGCCGACCCCGAGCGGCCCGGTCGCGTTCTGGGGTTACTCCCAAGGCGGCAGCGCGACGGGCGGAGCGGCCGAAGCTGCGCGCGCCTACGCTCCCGAACTCGACCTCCGCGGGTCCTATGTGGGCGCTGCTCCCACCGATCTCGCCGCGCTCTCCGACGAGCTGAAAAGCACCGTGCTGTCCGGTGCTTTCGGCTATTACCTCAACGGGATCATCGCCGCCTATCCGCAGGCCGCGCCGATCGTCCAGTCCGGTCTCAACGACGCCGGGAAAGTCATGCTGCGGAAGGTTGCCGGGCAGTGTGTCGTGGAAACCGCGCTTACCTACGGTTTCCGCCGCTCCGGCGAGTTCACCGTGCACGGCGAGTCGATCATCGCGATGCTCAACGCCAATCCCGAAACTCGCGCCATCCTCGCGTCCCATCGGCTCGGTGCCATCTCGCCGTCGGCGCCCGTGCTCATGTCCACTGGCGACAACGACGACATCGTTCCCGCCCAAGCCGTTCGCGCCACCGCCGCGGATTGGTGCCGTCGCGGCGCGACCGTTCAAATCGACGACATCCGGCTCCCTGCGGTCCTTCCCGGCACCGCGCTCGGCCACATCGCCAACTACGCCGCCGCCACGCCCACCGCGCTCGACTGGCTCGCCGGGCGCTTCGCCGGCAGCCCCGCTCCCAGCACCTGCTGACCGATCGGGGAAAACCGCGGCGCGACCCTCGCGTTCAATCGAACTTGTGTTCTATCATCGGCGGCGTGGATCGGACGATCTCGCTGTTTTCGGCGGAGGCGACCGGCCCGGGCCTGCCAGACCTGGCCGGGCTGTTGTGCTGCCAAGGACAGATCACCGGGTTCGGCCGCACGGCGGCGCGGCTGTCGGTGCTGGTCGAGGAGTCGTGGCGGGCTCGGGTGCTGGCGCGGGAATGCCGCGGCCGGGGCGCGGACGCGCAGGCCGCGGTGGCCGAATGCGGCAGTCCGCAGGTGCGCACGTCGTTCCGGGTCGATCTGCTCGGGTTCGCCGAAGACTGGCTGCGGCCGGGGCACACCGGTCCGGCGGAGGACGATTCGGGCAAGGCGGTGCCCGGCGGATTCCGGCTGAGCGGCGCGATGCTGCGGATGTGGGCGCTGGCGGCCGGCCGTCCCGAACCCGGCGGCTACCTGCTGGGAGTCGATCCGCTGGCCCCGGGGACGCACGAGGAACTGCTGACCGCGCTCGCGGCGCTGGGCGTCCAGGCGCGGCTGCTCGGGCCGAAGGCGGAGCAGCCCGCGGTGCGGGTCAGCGGGCGGCGCAAGCTGGCCGGTCTGCTCGAGCTGATCGGCGAACCGCCCGCCGGGGCGGAGTCGGTCTGGCCGGAGCTGCCGCCTGCCGGGGAACGCCGCGAACGGACGCCGGGGGAGCCGCGTCGCGGGGCTCCGGCGGAGAGTCCCGCACAGTATTTACTGGAGGCTGTCGGGTAGCCGTGCAAGAAAAAGGTCCCCCATCGCCAGCGAGGCGACGAGGGACCCTCCGGTGGGGAAGTCTTACGGTTTCGGCAGGGTGCAGCCCTGCTGGTTGAGGTCGATCTCGTTGGCCGGGGTCAGGCAGGCCGGGATGCCGTAGGTTTCCTGGCCGTACTTGTAGTTCGGCCGCACGGTCGTGTTGCCGGCTTCGTCGACCTCGCACGGGTTGTTCAGCGTGCAGCTCTCGCCGTTGTCGTTGGACGTGTTGTTCACGCCGATGACCTTGCCGGTGTTGCGGTCGACGACCGGCGAACCCGACGTGCCGCCGATGGTCGCGCAGCCCGGCACGTAGCGGATCGAGTCCTTCCAGACCCAGTTGTTCTCGTGCAGTTCGTGCACGAACCCGTCGATCGAGCAGGAGTAGATCTGCTTCCAGTACCCGGACACCACGTCGATCGGCGTGCCCGCCTGCGGATGGCTGTTGACCAGTTCGAGCGGCGGCACGTTGTACTTCTGCTGGATGTCGGCGTAGGTCTCGGACAGCTGGTACAGCGAGATGTCGGTGTCGGTCATCGTCGCGTAGACGACCTTGGTCGCGGTCACGGTGCCCACCGAACTCTGCCCGTCCGGCGACAGCAGGTCGAACGAGCGGTTCGAGGCCTGCCCGACGATCACCTGGCCCGGATCGGGCATGCCCTCCTCGAGACAGTGCCCGTTCGACAGCACCATCGCGGGCGCGTCCATCGGCGTGGCGGCCGGTTTCACGACCGAACCAGAGCAGTTGGACAGCGCCACGGCACCGGTGAACGTGGTGGTCGCCGCGCTTGCTTCGGGGGCGGTGACCAGCGCGAATGTCGCCGCGACGGCGATCGCGGTGCCAACCAGTCGGCGGATCATGGTGGGTTCCTTTCGGCTGGGGGGAGGAATAAGTGAACCGTCGCCATCCTTGGACCCGCCACCGTCTAACGGAGGGTATCGGTGGTCTGACCGGTTACCCTGCACGGCACGTGTCCGACATCACGTGCTAGGTGTGGAGGAGAAACATCGCCGAGGTCAGCGGCGATCCGACGGGCAGGGGCCCAGCGGCTCGTCAGGGCACCTCGGCGCTGCGCGGACACCGGGGACGTGCACACTGACAGGTCGAGACGCGGGCGCAGTACCCCTCTGGTGCAGGGGTGAGAGCGCCGCTGCGGCGGCGCGGAGATGAGTGGAGAGCAGGGCAGCGTGGCAGGAACACGGACCAAGAAGAGCGGTACCGGGGGCAACGGTGCCGATCGACGGCGGCTGGTGATCGTCGAGTCGCCAACCAAGGCCCGCAAGATCGCCCCCTATCTCGGCGGCAATTACGTCGTCGAGTCCTCCGTCGGGCACATCCGGGACCTGCCCCGCGGCGCCGCCGACGTCCCCGCGCAGTACAAGGGCGAGTCGTGGGCGCGGCTCGGGGTCGACATCGACAACGACTTCAAGCCGCTGTACATCGTCACCCCGGACAAGAAGTCCAAGGTCACCGAGCTGAAGGGGCTGCTGAAGGACGTCGACGAGCTCTACCTCGCGACGGACCCCGACCGCGAGGGCGAGGCCATCGCGTGGCACCTGCTGGAGACCTTGAAGCCCAAGGTCCCGGTGCGCCGGATGGTCTTCCACGAGGTCACCGAGCAGGCCATCCAGGCGGCGGCCGCGGCCACCCGCGAGCTGGACGCCGACCTCGTCGACGCGCAGGAAACCCGGCGCATCCTCGACCGGCTTTACGGCTACGAGGTCTCGCCGGTGCTGTGGAAGAAGGTCATGCCGAAGCTCTCGGCGGGCCGCGTGCAGTCCGTGGCGACGCGGATCGTCGTGGAGCGCGAGCGCGAGCGGATGCGCTTCACCTCGGCGTCGTATTGGGACATCTCGGCGACCATGGACGCCGGTGCGGACGCTTCGCCGCGTACGTTCCCCTCGCGCCTCGTCGCGGTCGACGGCTCGCGCCTCGCGACGGGTCGCGACTTCGACTCCAACGGCCAGCTCAAGGGCAACGCAGCGGACATCCGCGTGCTCGGCGAGTCCGACGCGCGGGCGCTGGCCCAGGCGTTGAACGAGCGTGACTTCAAGGTCGCGAGCGTCGAAGAGAAGCCGTACACGCGCAAGCCTTACGCGCCGTTCATGACGTCGACTCTGCAGCAGGAGGCGGGTCGCAAGCTGCGCTTCACTTCCGAGCGCACGATGCGCGTCGCGCAGAAGCTGTACGAGAACGGTTACATCACCTATATGCGTACCGACTCCACGACGCTGTCGGAGTCGGCGATCACGGCCGCGCGAAGCCAGGCAACGCAGCTGTACGGCAAGGAGTACGTCTCGCCGTCGCCGCGCCAGTACACGCGCAAGGTGAAGAACGCGCAGGAAGCGCACGAGGCGATCCGGCCGTCGGGCGAGGTCTTCCGTACGCCGGGCCAGGTCGCGAAAGAGCTGGACACCGACGAGTTCCGGCTCTACGAGATGATCTGGCAGCGCACCATCGCGTCGCAGATGGCGGACGCGAAGGGCACCACGATGTCGGTGCGCATCGTCGGCACCGCGGCGACCGGCGAGGAGTGCACCTTCGCTTCTTCGGGTCGCACGATCACCTTCGCGGGCTTCCTGAAGGCGTACGTCGAGGCAGTCGACAGCGAGGCCGGCGGCGAGGCCGACGACAAGCAGAGCCGGCTTCCGGTGCTGGTCAAGGACCAGGGCCTGACCGCGCCCGAGCTGTCCGCGGACGGCCACTCCACGTCGCCGCCCGCGCGCTACTCCGAGCCGAGCCTGGTCAGCAAGCTGGAAGAGCTGGGCATCGGCCGCCCGTCGACGTACGCGTCGATCATCAAGACCATCCAGGACCGCGGCTACGTCTGGAAGAAGGGCTCCGCCCTGGTCCCGTCGTGGGTCGCGTTCGCGGTGATCGGCCTGCTGGAGCGGCACTTCGAACGGCTGGTGGACTACAACTTCACCGCCGGTCTCGAGGACGAGCTGGACCGCATCGCCAGCGGCGACGAGCACCGCGTCGAATGGCTGTCGAAGTTCTACTTCGGCGGCGACTTCGGCGTCGAGGGTTCGGTCGGCCGTCTCGGCGGGCTGAAGAAGCTGGTCGACGGCAGCGTCGAGGGCATCGACGCGCGCGAGATCAACTCGATCCCGATGTTCAGCGACGCCGAGGGCCACCAGGTCGTGGTGCGCGTCGGCCGGTACGGGCCGTATCTGGAGCGCGAGGTCAACGGCGAGTCGCAGCGCGCGAACCTGCCCGAAGACCTGCCGCCGGACGAGCTGACCGCGGAGATCGCGGAGAAGCTCTTCGCGACGCCGCAGGAAGGCCGCGTGCTGGGCACCGACCCGGTCAGCGGACACGAGATCGTGGCGAAGGAAGGCCGCTTCGGTCCGTACGTCACCGAGCTGCTGCCTGAGCCCGAGCTGCCCGAGGATGCCACCGCGGCGCAGAAGAAGGCCGCGAAGGCGAAGCTGCCGAAGCCGCGTACGGGCTCGCTGTTCAAGTCGATGTCGGTCGAGACGATCACGCTCGACGACGCGCTGAAGCTGCTGTCGCTGCCGCGCGTCGTGGGCAAGGACCCGGAGTCTGGTGACGAGATCACCGCGCAGAACGGGCGCTACGGGCCGTACCTGAAGAAGGGCACGGACTCGCGGTCGATCCAGACCGAGGACCAGCTGTTCTCGATCACGCTGGAAGAAGCACTGAAGATCTATTCGGAGCCGAAGCAGCGCGGCCGGTCAGCGACGGCGAAGCCACCGCTGAAGGAACTCGGCGACGACCCGGTGTCGGGCAAGCCGATGGTGGTCAAGGACGGCCGCTTCGGCCCGTACGTGACCGACGGCGAGTACAACGCGACGCTGCGAAAGTCCGACAGCATCGAGGAACTCACTGCGGAGCGCGGGGCTGAACTGCTGGCGGAGAAGCGCGCGAAGGGTCCGGCTCCGAAGAAGCGGACCACGACGCGCAAGGCGCCAGCGAAGTCCACTGCGGCCAAGTCGACCACGACCAAGTCCGCGGCGGCGAAGTCGACCACTGCGAAGAAGGCTCCGGCCAAGCGGAGCAGTACGGCGACGAAGTCGAAGTAACGAGGATCTGAAGGGCCACCTGGAAAACTCCGGGTGGCCCTTTCTCGTGTCAGGGGGACGGATGGGGGAGACACAGCGCGCTCGTGCCGCGGTTTCGGTGGTTTTCGCGGTGTGTGGTGCGGCGTTCGCTTCGTGGGCGGCTCGAGTGCCTGCGGTGCAAGCGAAACTCGGCCTGAGTGCCGGAGAACTCGGGATCGGACTGTTCGGCCTCGCCGCGGGTTCGGTCGTCGCGTTGCTGGCCGCGGGACCGTTGATCACGAAGATCGGCAGCCGACGCGGGGTTCTGTTCGGGGCCGCGGTGTTGTGCGGAGGACTGCCGCTGGTCGCCTTCGCACCGGACGTGCCGCTGTTCGTCGCGGCGCTCGTGGTGCTCGGGGTGGGCAACAGCCTCCTGGACGTCTCGATGAACGCGCACGCCGCACGCGTCGAAGAGGCTTACGGGCGACCGATTTTCGCCGGATTCCACGCTTTCTGGAACATCGGCGGGCTGGCTGGCTCGGGCGTCGCGGCGCTGATGGAGATTTGGCGAGTGCCGATCGAAGCGCACTTCACCGCTGCTGGCGTGGTGCTGCTGGTGGTCGCGATTTTCGCTGCTTCGCAGTTCTTGCCGGGCGCTGATCGCGGACAGGGCGAGGCGGCGTTTGCCTTGCCCAGCAAGGCATTGATCCCGTTGGGCGTGATCGCGTTCTGCGGTTTCGTCGCGGAAGGCACGGTGAACGACTGGAGTGCGGTCTACCTCCGGGAGGTCACCACGGCGAGCGCGGCCGTCGCGTCGCTGGGCTACTTCGCGTTCTCGATCACGATGATCGCGGTGCGCACGGTGGCCGACCGGGTCGTCGAGCGCGTCGGCGCGGTGCTGTTCATGCGAGTCGCGACGGCCGTGACGGTCGCCGGCTTCGTGCTGGTGGTCGCGGTTCCGGTGCCAGTGGTCGCTGTGATCGGATTCGCCGTGGTCGGACTAGGGGTGTCGGGGATCGTGCCGCTCGCGTGGAGCGCGGCCGGACGCAAGCAGCCGGAGGCGCCAGGCCGGGCGATCTCGGCTGTCGCCGCCTGCGGTTACCTCGGGTTCCTGGCCGGTCCGGTGCTGGTCAGCGGCCTGAGCGGCGGGATCGGCCTGCACTGGGCGCTCGCCGTGGTCGGCGCTCTCGTGGTGACGGTCGGTTTCCTCGCCCCGACGATGCGGGTCGGCGACCCGGTTTCGCGGCGCTGACCGACCGCTCGGCGCACGGATGGGTTGACTCGAACAAAAGTTCGAGAAATTGTCGGTACCAGGGTGTTCAATGACGGGGTGAGCAGTTCAGCACCCGTCGTCTTCGACGTCATCGACGAGGTCATCGGGCCGCTGCGGGCCGAGATGCCGCAGCGGCCTTCGGTGATGGAGTTCTACGACCCGCATTTCGAGGTGCCGCCCGTGCTGGCCGAGGAGGAGCCCGCCGGAGCGGCTTCGGGACTGAGCCTCGCCGAGGAGGTCCGGCAGTCGTTCGGGCCGATGCTCGGCGCCGGGCTGGCCGAGGAGGTGGAGCAGTACACGCGGTTCGTCGCGGGGATGGCCGCGCTCGGACTCGCCACCGACGGCGAGGTGACCGCCGAAGCGGTCGAGCTGTACCGAGTGCTGCGCGGAGGGTTCATCCGGGGAGTGGTCACCGGGGTGTTCCCGGCGAGCGAGGAGCCGTGGGAGGTGCGGTTCTTCGGAGACGAGGACTTCACCACGGTGATGAGCAAACTGGGCCGCCGGGCGCGGCTGCGGTCCGGAATGCTCAGCGCACTGCCCGGCTGGGTGTTCGACGGGCTGCCGGACCGGCCGCCTGGTCCGGGCCCTGCGGTGCGTATTGAGACGGATGACAGCGGCTTGATCCCGCGGGCGGCTTGGGGGGATCTGGATGTCATCCGGGCAGCGGTGGCTCGGCCTCGGCAGGGGACGGTGCTGGTGGATTTGGCTGTGCGGGACGCGGTGTTGGCGGAGTACCCGCATGGGGCGTTCGGGTTGGTGGACAACGATCAGGGGAGGTATCAGTTCCGCGCCGCTCCGAAGGGGGGTGGTGGGTGGGTGGTGACGTGGTCACCGGCTACGCGGGGGACTGCGGAGGCGTGGATTGTGGAGGCGGTGCGGAGTTGTATTTGACGGGGTTGGGGTTGGCCGGGGCTGGAGTTGGCGTGGCTGGGTTGGCTGGGGCTGGGTTAGCTGGGGCTGGGGTTGGCGTGGCTGGTTGGCCGGGGTTGGGTTTGCCGGGGTTGGGTTTGCCGGGGTTGGGTTTGCCGGGGTTGGGTTAGCCCGGGCTGGAGTTGGCGTGGCTGGGTTTGCGGGTCTGCGCGGCAAACTGTGTTTTATGGCGTCGGCTCCGCCGCCGCGGCGGGATCGCCTTTAAGTCGGCGTGTGGAGGGGCAGTGCGCACGGCCTGGGGGCCGTGCGCAC
>NZ_JBEXMH010000059.1:0-60851 GCF_040610415.1 Amycolatopsis sp. NPDC004079
GGATACCTCGACGAACCAGACACAAACACATCCTTCCCCAAGCCGAAGCCAAGGATCAGGGTGTCCGGCACACCGGGGGAACCTCACACAATCAAGCTTCGGGGTGCCCCACGCAACCACCACCCCCGAAGGGGGCGTCAGCCCCCGACAAAAAACCTCCCACCCTCACCGATCCGACCGCAACGAAGCCGGATCAAAGTCCTCCCACTCATCACTATCCACAGTGGACTCAACAGGAGCAGAAGCAGCAGGAAACCGCCTCTCCCCCACCCTCTCCCCCCGCAACCGCTGGAACTCCTCCACCGTCATCCCAGGATCATCATCCGAAGAACGAGCCGGCGCGGCCCGCCCGGACAACGCCTCCACGAGCAACCCAGCCTCCTCCCCCAGCAACAACCCCACCCGGTTGAAGCAATCCTGCTCAGCCTCAGCCATCGCCACCCGCACCACCTCAAGCACTAGAGCCGAGACCCGAGATGGATCCGCCGATGCCAACGAAGGCGCAAGCCACAACCGCTTCAACGCCCCCAGCGCATCCACCGTCACCTCAACCGACCCATCCACAGCATGAGCCGACCCCCGCGCCTCCGTCATCAACGAGGCGACCTGTCCCAACGCGGCCTCGCGAGACCGAGCCAGCTCAATAAGCTCTCGGGTCTTCACAACACCACCGGCTCTTCGTCGTAGAAATCCGGATCATCCTCAGCCAACGCCGCATACCCCAACGAAGCCACCGCTTCCGCACCCAAAACCGGTGCCAGAACCTGATGCATCCGATCCCCAGCCCGCCGCTCAGCCCGCCTCGACAGCTCCAGAATCTGCGAAGCAACAGCCTCCGACCCACTGCGCAAAGCAGCCCGAGTCAACGTCAGTCCAGTCAGCAACCCACCAGGCGCGACCTCGACCGAAACCCCGCCAGCAGCAGCCTTCCCCACCACCGGCCCAGCCCGCTCGAACCGCGCGGCAGCCGCCTCCCCGGTCCGGGAGGCCTCCTCCATCACCCGCGCCACGGCGCGATCCATGTCGAATTCAGCCACCACTCACCCCGTAGGCCGGTAGAACCCAATGAACTGCTGCCCGGCATTGGTCGTCCGGATCTTGCTGATCTGCACCGGATCCCCGGCCTCGACCATCTGCCCGTCGCCGATCACCATCGCGACGTGCCCGGACCACACCACCAAATCCCCCGGCAGCAACTGATCCATCGACGGCACCTCAGCCCCGACGGTCTGCTGCTTGGCCGTCCGAGGCAACTGCAGCCCAGCGTCCTGATAGGACGTCATGGTCAACCCGCTGCAGTCGAGCCCCTGCCCGCGCGCGGTCCCGCCCCATACATACGGCACACCCAGCTGAGACAACGCCGCCCGAACCGCTTTGGCCGCGGTCTCGTTCGGGGCCATCACGGTTTTCCCGCCCGGCAGGTTGATCCCGACCCCGCTGCCGGGCTGCGGCGGAACGGCCACCGGCAACCGCGGCTTCCCGGCGAACCCGCCGCCGCCTCCACCGCCGCCACCACCACTATCCCCACCGCCGCCGTGGCTGACGTGCGCCCCGTTGCTGTTGAACGCCTGCGGCACTGAGGTCGTGGCGCTGCTCGCGGAAGTCGAGTCCGACCCGCCGAGCCGCTGCCCCAGCCCGGTCAGTTTCCCGAGCGTCTCCTCGGTGAACGTCGCCGCCTGACCGGTCAGCTGCCCGATCTTCGTCTGCAGCTGCACCAGAATCTGCCGAGCCGCGGCCGCCCGGCTTTCCGGCGGCTGGATCCCGTTGACCGCGGCCAGCGCCTTCATCGAAGACGCGATCTCCCGCAGAATCTGGTCCCGCACCTGATCATTGCGGATCTCGCCGACGTGCAGCGTCTCCGCCGCCTCCGCGACCGCCCGCTCGATTTCCGCGCTCTCGTCGAGAAGGTCCTGGACTTCCTTCTCCAGGTCCTTCGACGTCGCGACCGCCCGCTCGGAGGTCGCCCCGGAACTGGCGTGCGCCAGGTTCACCCGCTGAGCACCCGCGTGCTGATTCGCCTGGCCGACGGACGTCTGCAGCGCGACATGCCCGTCGCGCGCGCCGTTGATCGCCGACGGATCGTGCTTCAGCTTCGCGGCGAACTGATTGGTGGTGTCCAGTCCGTTGCGGACCAGATGATCGACCGGAGCGTTCACGAAAACCTGCGCAACGCGTCGCCGTGTTCCTGCTCGACCGCGGCGTAATTGCCCTGCGTGCGCCGAGCGGCCTCGCCGACGTCGTGCCAGCCGCCGCCGAGCGCGTGCATCCGTTCCTGCAACGCCCGCATCCGCGCCCCGTACGCGCCGGCGAAGCCGGATTCGTCCCCGATCGCGGAAAACCCGTCGCCGGACAGCGTCGCGTGCGGACCGAGATGTGCTTTCGCCGCGGCGCGCACCTCGTCGCCGAGTGGGTCGACCTGCTTCGCGTAGTTCTCATACGCGCCGTCGTCGACATGAAAACCGGACACAACCCGCCCCTCCCCTGAGCCCTGCGGCCCAGGTTAGCGGACGGGTTGTGCCCGGACAGGCGAATTGACCGGATCAGGTCAGCCGTTGAGGATCTTCGTCAGCCAGTCGCCCTGGGCCGGGACGGCCTTGCCGTTGACCGCGACGGTGGGCGTGCCGAAGCCGACCTGGCCGTTGCCGAAGTCCTGCTGAAGGTTCTGGTCGCCCTGGATCTGCTGGAACGCCGCCTGCAGCGGCTGGTCGAAGGTTCCGGCGTTGACCGCCTGCGCGAACTTCGGGTCGCTGATCCCGAGGTCCTGGCCGAGCTTGATCAGCTGGGCCTTGTCGTACCCGCGGCCGCCTTCCTGCGGCTGGTTCTTGAACAGCGCGTCGTGGAACGCGGTGAACTTCTGCTGGTCGGCTGCGGCGAGCGCGGCGTTGGCCGAGTCGAGCGAGTAGCCCGGCGGGTCCGAGTTCTTGTTGAGCAGGATCACCATGTGGTAGCGCACGGTGAGCTGGCCGTCGTTGATCGCCTTCTCCATCCGCGGCCCGTAGTCCTGCTGCAGCTTCGCGCAGTACGGGCACAGGAAGTCCGCGTACAGGTCGATCGTCTTCGGCGCGCCCGGCTTGCCGACCGACACCACCGCCCCGTCCCGCTTCTCGACCACGCCCGGTCCGAGCGCCGAGGTCGTGCCCGGCTGGATCGCGCTGTCCTGCGTGGCGTTCTTGCTCGAGTTGATCCAGAGCACGCCGCCGATCACGAGCGCGGCGACCACCACGATGGCCACCACGATCGCGATGATCTTGTTCCGGTCGCTCTTCGAGCCCCGCGCCTGGGCGACCGACCTCGCGGCCGCCGCCTGCTGACGGCTTTTCCGCGCGTTGCGCGCAGCTCCACCCACTGTTCCTAATTCCCTTCCGCGATGCTCTTGGGGTAGTCGTCCGGGGACTCGTCCGAGTTCCCGGCGTTCCTGCCCTTGCCCCAGCCGAGCCAGCCGTCGACCGAGAACCACGTGCGCGGCCGTGCCAGCAGCCACACCGCGAGCAGGGCGAAGCCGGTGTCGCGCAGGATCTCCTGCGGGTACTCGGTCTGCCCGGCGTCCACGCGCCCGCCGCCGCCGAAGCAGCCGCAGTCGATGCTCAGCCCGCGCGCCCACGACTGCGCGATGCCCGCGACGAGCACGGCGAGCAGCAGCAGCGAGGCGCCCGCGACCCAGCGCGTGGCCAGCCCGGCCAGCAGCAGCAGCCCGAGCACCAGCTCCAGCAGCGGCAGCCCGGTGGCGACCGGGCGCACGAGCGCGTGCGGGAGGACGTCGTAGGCCTGCACGGCGATGTACGTCTGCCCCGGGTCGGCGATCTTCAGGCCGCCGGACACGAGCCACACGGCAGCCAGCCCGAGGCGGGCGAGCGTCCCGATGGTGTCGAGTACAGGTTGGGGCAGTCGGCGCACGCGCTTAGGCTAGCCGTCTGACCTGAGAACCATGTGAGCAGCCGAGCGGCGAAGCGGAGGCACCGATGCGGTTTCGCGCAGTGCTCGCCGCCGTGTTTCTGCTGGTCAGCTGCGTTTCCTGCGGATCGTCGACGGTATCCAAAGACGATCCGCTTCCTACCCGGGCGCGTGACGGCAACCACCTGACCATCGGGATCCGGTTCGACGCGCCGGGCCTTTCGCAACGAACTGTGGACGGCAGGCTCGCCGGTTTCGACGTCGATGTCGCTACTTTCGTCGCGCGCGAACTGGGTGTCGAGCCGGACCGCATCACCTGGCACGAGACCACCCCGGCGCGCCGCGAGACCGACCTGACCTCGGGCGCGGTCGACCTGGTCGTGGCCACCTATTCGATCACCGACAAGCGGAAACAGCAGGTCAGCTTCGCCGGACCGTACTTCGTCACCGGCCAGGACCTGCTGGTGCGGCTCACCTCGCCGGACATCACCGGCCCGGAAAGCCTCAACGGCAAGCGGCTCTGCTCGGTCACCGGGTCGACGCCGGCGCAGATGGTGAAGGACAAGTTCGCGCAGCGGGTGCAGCTGGTCGAGTACCCGCGGTACCCGGACTGCGTCACCGCGCTGCTGGCCAACCAGGTCGACGCGGTCACCACAGACGCGGTGATCCTCGCCGGGTACGCCGCGCAGAATCCGGAACTGCTGAAGGTGGTCGGCCGCCCGTTTTCCACTGAGCGGTACGGCGTCGGCCTGCGCAAGGGCGACACCGAGGGCCAGCACGCGGTGGACGACGCGATCCGGAAGATGGTGTCGACCGGGGCCTGGCGGAAGTCGCTGGAGACGAACATCGGGCCGTCGAACTATCCGTTCCCGAATCCACCGGAGATCACCGAGCAGTGACCGACCTAGCCTCGCTGCCGGACCTGCCCGTCCGCGCGGTGCTGCCGTCCGTGCTGAGCGCGCTCGACGACCACGGCGCCGCGGTGCTCGTCGCCCCGCCCGGCACCGGCAAGACCACGCTCGTGCCGCTCGCGCTGAACCGCGGCGAAGGACGCGTCGTGGTCGCCGAACCGCGTCGGCTCGCTGCCCGGGCCGCGGCCGGGCGGATGGCGGCATTGCTGGGCGAACCGGTCGGCGAGACCGTCGGGTACGCCGTGCGCGGCGACCGGAAGGTGTCGTCGCGCACGCGGATCGAGGTGGTCACGTCCGGTCTGCTGGTGCGGCGGGTGCAGCACGATCCCGAGCTGGCCGGGGTGTCGACGGTCCTCCTGGACGAATGCCACGAACGCCATCTCGACGCCGATCTGCTGCTCGCGCTGCTCCTCGACGTCCGCGCCGGGCTGCGCGACGACCTGCGGCTGCTCGCGACCTCGGCGACGGTCGCGTCCGGACGGCTGGCCGAACTGCTCGGCGACGCTCCGGTGATCACCGCACACGCCCGCACGTACCCGGTCGAGCTCAGCTATCGCGCTCCGACGCGCGGGGAACGTCCGGAAGCCGCGGTGGCATCGGCGGTCCGGCAAGCACTGTCCGAAGGGGACGGTGATGTGCTCGCGTTCCTTCCGGGCGCGGGAGAAATCGCGCGGACGTCGTCGCTGCTGAGTTCGCTGGACGCCGACGTGCTGCCACTGCACGGACGTCTTTCCGCTGCCCGGCAAGACGAAGCGTTGCGGCCACGGGACCGTCGCCGAGTGGTTCTCGCGACCGCCGTCGCCGAGTCGAGCCTGACCGTTCCCGGCGTCCGCGCGGTCGTGGATTCAGGCCTCGCGCGCGTCCCCCGAGTCGATCACCGGCGCGGTCTCGCCGGGCTCGCCACGGTGCGGGTTTCAGTCGCGGTGGCGGAACAACGCGCTGGTCGTGCGGGCCGAGAAGCGCCTGGTCGCGCTTATCGATGCTGGCCAGAGCACGAGCAGGCGACGCTCCCCGCGTACCCGGAGCCGGAAATCCGCACTGCCGAACTGGCGCGGTTCGCGTTGGAACTCGCCTGCTGGTCCACTCCGGACGGAACCGGGCTCGCCTGGTGGGACCCGCCCGGCGAAGGCGCGCTCGCCGCCGCGCGAAGCCTGCTTCAAACGCTCGGAGCAACCACTGCCGACGGTGCTGTCACGCCGCGCGGACAGAAGATGGCGGACCTCGGATTGCATCCCCGGCTGGCGCGCGCGTTGCTGGACGGCGCGGAGGCCGTCGGAGCCCGCGCTGCGGCGGAAGTAGTTGCCTTGCTCGACACTGGAGCGACGCTGACCGACGTCGAAGCCGAGCTGCGACGCCTCCGTTCCGCGCACGACGACGCGGCCCGCCGCTGGCAGCGAGACGCGAAACGGTTGGCAGGATTGGTCAATTCGCCAGCCAAAACCGCCCCGGACGCCGCGTTGGTCGTCGCCCTCGCACATCCGGAACGCTTGGCGCGGCGACGCAGTGGTTCGGCACCGGTGTATCTGATGGCCAGCGGCACCGCGGCCGAACTGCCCAACGGGAGCGGCCTGGGCGACGCCGAATGGCTGGCCGTCGCCGAAGCCACCCGCGACCCGGGCCGCGTGCACGGCACCATCCGGCTCGCCGCGACCGCCGACGAAGCATTGGCGACTCAAGCCGCGCCGACCCTGGTGTCCGAAGTGGACGAAGTGCATTGGGACGGCGACGTCGTCGCTCGCCATGTCCGCCGCCTGGGCGCGATCGTGCTGTCCGAAAAGCCTTTGCGCAAGCCGGATCCGCAGCTGGTCCACGACGCAGTGGTCGCCGGACTCCGCGCCGAAGGTCTCGGCTTGTTGCGCTGGAGCCAAGACGGCACCCGCCTCCGTGAACGTCTCGCCTTCCTGCACCGCGCACTGGGCGAGCCGTGGCCGTCGGTGGATGACGAAACCCTGTTGTCCGATGTAGACACTTGGCTGGACCTCTCGAGGGTCCGCCGACGAGCCGATCTGGCGAACGTCGACGCCGGAACCTCCCTGCGCGGCCTGCTCCCCTGGCCCGAAGCAGCGCGCCTCGACGAACTCGCCCCGGACCGGCTCGAAGTCCCGTCCGGCTCGCACTACCGCGTGGACTACCGCGGCGACCAGCCAGTGCTCGCGGTGAAGCTCCAAGAGACCTTCGGCTGGACCGAGACGCCATCACTCGCCGACGGCCGCGTGCCGGTGGTGCTGCACCTGCTGTCCCCCGCCGGTCGCCCGGCCGCGGTCACCGCCGACCTCGAATCCTTCTGGCGCACCGGATACGCCGCCGTCCGCGCCGACCTCCGAGGCCGCTACCCGAAACATCCGTGGCCGGAAGACCCCGCGACCGCCCAACCGACCCGGCACACCACCCGCAGGGCTCGCTGACCCCTGCCTAAAGTCGGGGTCGGTCCAGGACGGTCGGCCGATGTCCGAGCACCCCGCGCGGGCGCAGACTTCGCCCTATGATCACGTTTCGCGGATTGACGAAGCGCTACGGGCAGAAAACGGTGGTCAACGGCCTCACCTCGGTCATCGAGACGGGCACGGTGACCGGGTTCCTCGGCCCGAACGGCGCGGGCAAGTCCACCACCATGCGGATGACCGTCGGCCTCGACCGGCCGGAGTCCGGCGACGCGCTGATTCGCGGCAAACCGTATGCAGAACTACGGTTTCCGCTTCGCGAGGTCGGTGCACTGCTGGATGCGAAGGCCATGCATCCCGGACGCAGCGCGGGCAAACACCTGCTCGCGATGGCGCGCAGCAACGGAATCGCCGCCAGCCGCGTCGAGGAGGTGCTCGCGACGGTCGGGCTGAGCGACGTCGCGGGCAAGCGCGCCGGGACGTTTTCGCTCGGCATGAGCCAGCGGCTCGGCATCGCCGGCGCCCTGCTCGGCGACCCGGGCGTGCTGATGTTCGACGAGCCGGTCAACGGCCTCGACCCGGACGGAGTCCGCTGGGTGCGGCAGCTGATGCGTTCGCTCGCCTCCGAAGGCCGCACGGTCTTCGTGTCCAGCCATCTGATGAGCGAGATGCAGCTGACCGCGGACCGGCTGCTGGTCATCGGCAAGGGTTCGATCCTCGCCGACGCGGCGATCGGCGACTTCATCGCGGGCAACTCGAGCCGGTCGGTCGCGGTGCGCGTGCCGGACCCGGCCGAGCGCGCGAAACTCGCGGACTGGCTGCGGGGGAACGGCCGGACGGTGGCGCCCGGGGAGGACGGCGAACTGCTCATCGACGAGGCGGGCGTGGCCGAGATCGGGGATCTGGCTCACGAACTGGGCGTCCGGCTGCACGGGCTCGCCGAGCGGACCGCTTCGCTCGAGCAGGCGTATATGGAACTGACCGCCGGATCGGTGGAATACGGGGTTACGGCATGACGAAGCTGGCGATTTCGGCGGAGTGGACCAAGTTCTGGTCGGTTCGGGCGACGTGGTTGTCGCTGATCGGCGGGGTGCTGCTGATGGCGTTCTACTCCGTCGTGTCGGGGATCTCCCAGCACGTCGGGGATGATCGGCAGCAGTCCGCGCACGGCATTGTCAACGCCGGGGCGATCTACCTGGTCGAGTTCTGCGTGCTCGCGGTCGCGACGTTGTTCGTGACCAGCGAGTACACCAGCGGGTCGATTCGCTCGACGCTGCAATGGGTCCCGGTGCGCGCCCGGGTCACCGCGGCCAAGGCAGCGGTGCTGGTGCCGGTGCTTTTCGTTTACGGCGTGGTGGTCGCGGCTGTCGGCATGGGGGTCGCGTCGGTGCTGATGCGTGGGGCTGGGGGTTCCACGTCGCTGTCGCAGGGGACGATCACCGCGCTGGGCATGGGAGCGTATTTCGCGCTGCTCGGCGTGCTGTGCCTGGGGATTTCGTTCGTGCTGCGCAGCGCGGCGGGGACGTTGGTGGTGGTGATCGTGCTGCTGCTGCCGTTGCCGATGCTGATGTCGTCGTACGTGCTTCCCGGCGCGATGAACTATTTCCCGGCCTTCGCGGGGATCAACGCGATGGTGCCGCCCGGCGACGTGAACCCGTTGTTCGGCAGCATGCCGCCATACGGGCCTTGGGTCGGCGTGCTGGTCTGCCTCGTCTGGGCGGTCGCCGGAATCGGTGCCGGGACGGCGATGCTGAACCGCCGCGACGCCTGATCAGGCCTGCGACAACCCCAATCCGGCGAGCACGGCACGGGCTCCCTCCACCAGTTCGGCTTCGGCCGGCGGGTTGAGGGAGCCCGTGCCCGCCAGCGCGTCGAAGATCGATCCGTCGAGCCAGCCGATGAGCACGCGGGCGTGGTCCTCCGGCGTCGGAGAACCGGCCGCAGCGAGCACTTCCGCACACCGCCGACGCAATTCCAGCCCACCGGCGTCGTACCGGGCCCGCAACTCCGGCCGTCGGACCGATTCCAGCGCGAACTCGTAGCGCGCGAGCATTCTGGTGCGGCCGACGGTGATCGACCGGTACACCATCGTGCCCAGGAACTCCGCGAGTTCTCCCTCCGGCGGCGCGACTTCGGCCTGGTCCAGCGCGACCATCCGGTCCGCGGCCAGTTCCAGCAGCGCGGCACGAGTGCGCGCGTAATACGACGTCGAGCCCGCGGGCAGCCCGGCCGCCCGGTCGACGGCGCGGTGAGTCAGCCCGCGCATGCCTTCGGCCGCGATCACCTCGACCGCTGCGTCGCCGATCACAGCTATCCGTT
This sequence comes from Amycolatopsis sp. NPDC004079, assembly GCF_040610415.1. NCBI lineage: Bacteria > Bacillati > Actinomycetota > Actinomycetes > Pseudonocardiales > Pseudonocardiaceae > Amycolatopsis > Amycolatopsis sp. NPDC004079. The sequence goes on from NZ_JBEXMH010000059.1 coordinate 9,503, forward strand.
CCACCACCGGGACACTACAGGTGTAGAGTCCTCTACAGACGTAGAGGAGGTCGGACATGGCTTCGCGACGCGCGGTCGTGGTCGGGGGCGGCATCGGCGGACTGGCCGCGGCGATCGGATTGCGCCGCGTCGGCTGGGAGGTCACGGTGCTCGAACGGGCACCGGAGCTCACCGCTATCGGCGCAGGAATCTCGTTGTGGCCCAACGCGCAGCGGGCGCTGGCCGAACTGGGGGTCGAACCTCGGATCTCAGCCCAGCGCGGTGGCGGGCTGGTCGACTGGCGCGGACGTCGGCTGGCCAAGTGGGACGCCGACCTCTTCGTGCGCAGCCACGGGTTGCCGCTCGGCGCGATCCACCGGGCGAACCTGATCGAAACGCTGCGGTCAGCCTTGCCGGACTCGTGCCTGAAGACCGGGGTCGAGGTCACGAACGTCGAGCAAAACGGCGTGGTACACCACGGTTCCGGCTCGATCGAGGCCGACCTGGTCGTGGCCGCAGACGGGATCAACAGCCCGATCCGGCAGGCGCTTTTCCCGGCCGCACGCGTGGAGTACAGCGGTGGTGCGGCGTTCCGCGGCATCGCCAAGCTGCCGCTGCGGCCCACGCTGAGCACGACGTGGGCGGCGGGTATCGAAATCGGGGTCCTGCCGTTGCTGGACGACGAGGTGTACTGGTGGGTCTCGGAAGCCCGCCCGGCCGGGATCCGCCACGACGACGTCCGCGCTTACCTGAGCGAGAAGTACGCTCGCTGGCACGAACCGATCCCGCAGCTCATCGACGCCACCCCGGAAATCCTGCTGCACGACACGCATCACCTGGCGACCCCGCTGCCCAGTTACGTCCGGGGCCGCATCGCGCTCCTCGGCGACGCGGCGCACGCCATGCCGCCGTTCCTCGGGCAAGGCGGTTGCCAGGCGTTAGAGGACGCGGTTGTGCTGGCCTCGCACGCAAAGGAGTCCACAGTGGACGAAGCACTCCGCCGTTATGACGCCGAACGTCGACCGCGCACGCAGAAGGTCGCGAAGGCGTCGATCCAGGCCGGTGCCAGCGGACCGCTTCTCCGCAACCCGGCGGCGGTCGCGCTTCGGGCGACATTCACCCGGCTGCTGCCCGCGGCGGTCACCACCCGGATCGGAGCCAGCATCAGCCGTTGGCAACCGCCGAGGCTTACACCAGCCCCGCCTCGAAAGCCGTGATCGCGGCCTGCACCCGGTTGCGCACGTCCAACCGGGTCAGGATCGTGCTCACGTGCGCCTTCACCGTGCCCTCCACCACGAACATCCGCGCCGCGATGTCCGCATTGGACAGTCCCTCGGCCAGCAACACCAGCACTTCCCGTTCCCGGTTCGTCAGCACGTTCACCCGCTCGCGCGCGGTCGCGGCCCGGCTGAACCGGCTGCCGGACAAGCGCGTGATCACCCGGTGCGCGACCTTCGGCGACAGGAAGGCCGCACCGTCGGCCACCGCGTGCACCCCGGCCAGCAGTTCGCGCGGATCGCCCGCCTTGAGCAGGAATCCGCTCGCGCCGAGGCCGAGAGCGCGTTCGATGTACTCGTCCTCGCCGAACGTCGTCAGCATGAGCACGCCGGTGTCCGGGAGCAGTTTGCGGATCTCCTCGGCCGCGGCGAGCCCGTCGAGGCCGGGCATGCGGATGTCGAGCAGCGCGACGTCCGGCCGGTTCGCGCGCGCCAGTTCGATCGCCGCCCGTCCGTCCGCGGCCTCGGCCACGACCTCGATTTCCTTGTCCGAGGCCAGAATCGCGGCCACGCCGGCGCGGATCATCGCCTCGTCGTCGGCCAGCAGTACGCGGATCACGGTTCGTCCTCACTGTAAAGGTCTTTGCTCGCCACCAGACCGTCCACAAAGCACAGCCGGTAGACGGCGTGGTTGAAGTTGAGCCAGCTCCGGCCGGCTCCGTAGTACTCGCAGGTGCTTCGGTAGGGCTGCGGCGGCACGTTGATCGCCGGAAGCGTCGTGCGCTGGCGGGAGGGCAGCATCGGTTCGACCGCCGAGTGCGGCATGCCGAGCTGGATCCGCTCGTACGAGTCCGGCGGCAGCTCCGACGACGACCACTGGGCCACGAACGCCACCCCGGCGCCGCCGATGATCACCCCGAACAGCCCCAGCGGCACCACGATCGCCTGCACCAGGCTCGACCGGACGGCGCGGCGGGCGCGTTCCAGCTCGCGCGCGGCCTGCCCGATCACCTCGTCGTCCTGCTCCGGCACGGGCGCGGCGTCGTGCGGCAGCCGCGCCGCCACCTCGAACCCGCCGTCGGACGGACCCGCGGTCAGGCTCCCGCCGACCAGCCGCACCCGCTCGTGCAGGCCGATCAACCCCCGCTTTCCGGACCGGACGGGCAACGGCCCGGCGGGCGGCGGCGCGTTCCGCACCCGGACATCAGTCGCCTCGTTCGTGCTGGTCACGTCGATCGAAACGGCCGCGCCAGGCGCGTACTTCGCCGCGTTCGTGAGCGCTTCCTGCACGACGCGGTAGACCGCCCGCGCGACCATCGGCGGTGCGTTGTCGAGACTGCCGAGCCGCGCGCCGATCTCGATCCCCGACGCCCGCGCGCGGTCGATCAGTTCCCCCAGATCGCCCTGCACCGGCTCGACCGGCGCGGCGTCCTCGCGGAGCACACCGATGATCTCGCGCAGCCGTTCCGTCGCCGTCGCCGCGCCCGCCCGGAGCTGTCCGGCGGCTTCGCGTTGCTTGTCGCCTAGTTCGCTGTCGACCTCCAGCGCCGCCGCCCGCACCGCGATCAGGCTCAGTTCGTGGCCGAGCGAATCGTGCATGTCGCTGGCGATCCGGGCCCGCTCCCGCAGCCGCGCCTCCTGCGCGACGAGCCGGTGCCTGCTCTCCATCTCCTCGGCGCGCCGCCACCCGTCCTGCGCCAGTTCGCGCCGCAGCCGCACGTGCCGGCCGAGCAGACACGGCGCGACCCCGGCGAACGCGAGCGTGCCGAGCACCGCGCCCCACGCGTCGAAGCTCGACGTCGGCAGGAGAGCGAGCGGGATCCCGGCCACCGCGATGGCGAAAAAGCTGATCATCGCCACGCGTGCCCTGGCCAGCCGCAAGCCGGCCAGGTACGAGATCACGACGATGAGGAAGAACTCCCACACCGCGACCCGGCCGCCCCAGCCGAACGCGATGACGATCGCCGTCGCCATCGCCACCACCAGTGCCACCGCCGGGTACACCCGGGCAGTCGCCATCGCCACGGTGACCGACGTCAGGCCGTAGGCGAGCTCCCAGCCGTTCGGGCTGTTCGGCGCGTCGAGCAGGACGAACCCGCACAACGCGGCCCAGAGCAGCACGTCGAACGCCACGCGCCAGCGGAACCGCGTCGCCTCCTTCATTCCGCTGACGCTACAAGGGCCGCCCGATTCGTCACCACTGCCGAAAGTCAAGGTCGGGATCGTGGGGCATGATGGGTCACCATGGCTGAACGCACCCTGGCCGAGCAGCTCGGCGCTCCGCTGCCTGACGGCATCGAAACCCTGCCTGAGCAGCACAAACAGGATCTGGCAGCGGCATTGCGCGACGCCCGGCACCGGCAGGCGCAGGCGCTCGCCCGCGCGGGTGAGGAGAGCCTGAAGTACGTGCCCGCCCTGCTGCGCGGCGCGGTGCGGAAAGCGGTCGGCCTGTGAATCCCGAAATCCTCAAGCTCGCCCGGGTGCTCGACGTCGACCCGGCCCAGCTCGATTACCTCGCCGACGTCGACCAGGGCGAGGTGCGGCTGCTGCGCGAGCAGATGACGACCACGCTGTTCGACGCGAACCTCGTTGTGCTGGAGCGGATGGCGCTGGCGAGCAAGCTGCTCCCGGCGGCGGTGACCTCGAAGATCGCGGAGAAGGTGTTCGGCCCGCTGCTGTGCGCGCGGATCGCCGGGCTGGTGGATGTGTCGCGCGGCGTCGACGTCGCGAAGCGGCTGTCGCCGAAGTTCCTCGCCTCGGTCGCGGCGGAGCTGGACCCGCGGCGTGCGACGTCGATCATCACGCGGATCCCGGTGACGACCGTCGTGGCGGTCGCCGAGGAACTGACCCGCCGCGAGGACTGGATCACGCTGGGCCGGTTCGTCGGCCACCTGCCGGACGACACGGTCCGCCGCTGCGTCGGCCTGCTGGACGACGCCGGTCTCCTGCAGACCGCGTACGTGCTGGACGACCGGAGCCGGATCGACCACGTGCTCGGCCTGCTCGGCAACGACCGACTGCCCGCGTTGGTCCGGACCGCCGCGGCGGACGAGACGCTGTGGGCACCGGCGCTGGACGTCCTGGCGCACCTAGACGAAACTCGCCGGGCAACGGTACGACCGCTGCTCGACGAGCTTCCGGAAGAACTGCGAACCCGCGCCGAGGCGGCGCTCGCCTAGGCCACGATCAGATAGATCCCGTACCCGATCACCGCGGCGCAGATCGCGAAGCACACGACCGCACCGGTCAGCTGAACCGTGCCGCTGCCGCCGTGCGCCCGGGCCGTCACGCGTTCGGACAGACCGCGCACGCCGTACGCGAACAGCCCGGTGAGCACGACCACCGCGGCCAAAGCCACCACGAAAACGATGCCGAGGGCACCCCAGTTGATCGCCATGTCGTGCTCCCTCAGGCCGCGACCGGGGCGGGCTCAGCGCCCTCCGGCTCGTTGTTGACGGTGGCCGGCGTGACCGGGTTGCGCCGCGACGCGAGCCAGATTCCCAGCGCGAGCAGCACTCCGACGCCGCCGACGAGGACAGTGCCCCAGCTGCCGCGAGTGGAGACCGCGGCGGCGATGGCCCCGACGATCGCGGCGGCGGGCAGCGTGAGCGCCCAGGCGATCACCATCTTGCCCGCGACGCCCCAGCGGACCTCGGCGAGTTTCCGGCCGAGCCCGGAACCGATGATGCCGCCCGAGGTGACGTGCGTGGTCGACAGCGCGAAGCCGAGGTGCGACGAGGCCAGGATGACCGCCGCGGAACTCGTCTCGGCGGCGAACCCTTGCGGCGTCTGGATTTCGGTGAGCTTCTTGCCCATCGTCTGGATGATCCGCCAGCCGCCGAAGTAGGTGCCGAGCGCGATCGCCGCGCCGGAGGCGAGGATGACCCACACCGGCGGGTTGGACCCGGGCGCGAGCGAACCGCCCGCGATCAGCGCGAGCGTGATGACACCCATCGTCTTCTGCGCGTCGTTGGTGCCGTGCGCGAGCGAAACCAGGCTGGCCGAAAGGACCTGGCCGGTCTTGAAACCCTTGCCGACGACGTCTTGCCGCGACTTGGCGGTGATCCGGTAGACGAGGAACGTGCCGACGATCGCGACGACGCCCGCCACCACCGGCGACGCGATCGCCGGGATGAGCACCTTTTCGACGACCTTCGCGAAGTGCACCGCGTCCGCGCCGGACGCGATCCAGGTCGCCCCGATCAGCCCGCCGAAGAGCGCGTGCGACGAACTCGACGGCAGCCCGACCAGCCACGTCACGAGATTCCAGACGATGGCCCCGACCAATCCGGCGAAAATCACCACCGGCGTGACCTTGGTGTCGTCGACGATGCCGCCGGAAATGGTTTTCGCGACCTCGATCGAGAGGAACGCGCCGACGAGATTCAATACCGCCGAGATCGCGACCGCGACCCGGGGTTTCAGCGCGCCGGTCGCGATGGAAGTGGCCATGGCGTTGGCCGTGTCGTGGAACCCGTTGGTGAAGTCGAAGGCCAGCGCCGCGACGATCACCACCAGGACGATGAGAGAAAAGTCCATGCCCGCTCTCCAGGTCGGAGTGTCCTGTGAGAGTGACGGTACCGACGCGGGCGGTGTCTCCAGATCCCTCAGCGAGTGGCCAGTAGTTGAACTCTAAATGAACGAGATCTTGCCGCCGCCGCTGGTTTTCCGCTGTTCACCTGCTGGTCCTTTTTCATCGTTGCCCCGATGGTTGGTGACCGCGCGCGGGGCTGAGCGCGAGGGCAGGAAAACTGCCCCCACGCTCTTCTCGCGGCTCTTTAGGAAACGGTCTTTAAGGACATTTCCGGCAACGGGTTCTGTCCCAGGTGCTGCGCACCGTTCGCCGCGGACTCGCGGACCGCGGCGAATCCGTACCGGCGCATTTCCGCCTCGTATTCCCCGATCGCGTCGGGATTGCCGCCGCGCAACGCGGCGGCGAGGGCGGCACCGTCGCGCATCGCGGTGTTCGCCCCGGCCCCGGCGGCCGGGCTCATCGCGTGGATCGCGTCGCCGACCAGGCTGACCCGCGACGGCTCCCACGGCCCGATCGGCACGCTGGTCCGGATCGAGACGAGGAATATCGTTTCCGGGAGCCAGCTCTCCACGATCCGGCGCACCTTCGGATGCCAGCCGGAGACCCGGTCGAGCACGAGTTTGTGCATCTCGTCCCCGGACAGCGCGCGGAGTTCGTCATCAGTCTTCCCGAAGATCTCTTGGCGAGCACCGAAAGCGCAGGTCATGTACGACTTGTCGGGGCTGAGCCGCACGCCGGGCGCGAGCCGCGCGCACGCGTCGGCGATCGGCTCCGGATAGTCGACCGGCGCGACTCCGATCATCGCCTTGCCCGGCCCGGAAATAATGTTGAACACCGAGAACATGGCCGGGTCGAAGAGTTCCCGGTTCGCCTCGGTGAGCGGAATCTTCCCGTACAGCTGGCGCAAGCCGGTGTCGGCCACCCGCGCGTACGGAAGATATTGGCGGCGCACCGGCGAATTCACGCCGTCCGCGCCGACGAGAACCGAGCCGCGCGCCTGCGTCCCGTCGGCGAAGTGCGCGACCACGCCGTTCTCGTGCGTTTCGTACCGCACGAACTCTTTGCCGAAGTGGACGTTGCCGAGTCCCTCGAACAGAATCTCCCGGAGGGTGAACCGGTTGACGTTGCGCTGGACATCGCCGTCGTCCAGTACGAACTCGGTGACCGGCTTCAGCTGGCTGTCGTAGATCGTGGTGACGTTGCGCGGCTGGCCCGACGTGGCCCGGAACAGCTCGTGCAGGTGCGGCGGGAGCACGTCCCGCAACGCCTGGTCGCCGCGGGAATCGATGTGCAGCCGATAACCCTGTCGGCGTGCGTCCAGCGCGGAGTCTCGTTCGTAGACCTCGCACGGGATACCGGCTTTGCGCAGCCCTTGGGCGAGACACAGCCCGCCGAGCCCGGCTCCGATCACGAGCACCGTGTTGTCGGCACTGCCTACGGCGGCATTGCCCGCGGCATTGCTTGCTGCGGCACTGCTTGCCGCGGCATTGTCTACGGCGGCATTGCCATTGCCCGTGCTGTCGGTGGCAGCGTTATTCGCCATCAGCGAAGTCCCTTCCGTACCAAATTCTGGTTCGAGAGGGACGCACTGGGCTGGCCCACGCCGGGCGCTTGGAAACAGAGCGAATGGATCGTCCAGCCTAACCCATACCGGACAATGGTCTTTCGCGCGTCCTGTTCCCTTTCACGTTAGCGCAGCCGCGGACTCGGTCGCCACCCGGATTAACGCAGCTTTGCCCCTTTCCGCCACACCGAGTGGGTCAACGGGACCCCGGGCCGATAAGCGAGATGCGTGGTGGACGGAGCGTCGAGTACGTGCACATCCGCCCGCGCACCCGGCCGCAGATACCCGACGTCCTCGCGGCGAAGCGCCCGCGCGCCACCGGCGGTCGCCGACCACACGGCCTCGTCGACAGTCATCCGCATCTGCAGCACCGCTGTCGTCACGCAGAAGGCCATCGACGTGGTGTACGAACTGCCCGGATTCGCGTTGCTGGCCAACGCGACCGTCGCACCAGCGTCGAGCAACCGCCTCGCCGGAGCGAGCGACTGCCTCGTAGACAGATCGCACGCGGGCAACACCGTCGCGACCGTGTTGGACGACGCGAGCGCTTCAACGTCGGCATCGCTCAGGTACGTGCAGTGGTCGACGCTCGCCGCATCCAGCTCCACCGCCAGCCGCACTCCGGGACCCTCGCCGAGCTGATTGCCGTGCACCCGCAGCCCAAGCCCGCGCTCCGCCGCCGCCTTGAGCACCCGCGCCGACTGCGCCTCGTCGAACGCACCGGTCTCGCAGAACACATCGGCCCACCGCACGTGCGACGCGACCGCGTCCAGCATCTCGCCGCACACCAAGTCCACATAGGACTCCGCGTCGGCACCCGGCGGCACGAGGTGCGCCCCGAGGAAGGTCACCTCATCCGCGACCGCACCGGCGATCCGCGCCGACCGAGTCTCGTCAGCGACATTGAGGCCGTACCCGGTTTTCGTCTCCAGGCAGGTGGTGCCCTGCGCAGCCGCTTCCTCGACATGTCGACGGAGATTCGCCGCCAGCTGCTCGTCCGAAGCCGCCCGCGTCGCATCGACGGTGACCGCGATTCCGCCTGCCGCGTAAGCCTGTCCGGCCATCCGCGCCTCGAACTCGGCGGTGCGATCGCCCGCGAACACGAGGTGAGTGTGACTGTCCACCCACCCGGGCAGCACCGCGCGGCCCTCGACGTCTATGCGCTCGTCGGCGTCTGGAGCCTGTGCGGCCGGACCGACCCACGCGACGGTCTCGCCGTCGAGCACCAACGCGGCATCGCGGAGTTTGCCCAGTTCCGGGTCGTTCGTGGTGAGCTCGCCGATTCCGGTGATCAGAACTGCCACAGCGCCTCGATCTCCTTGGCCAGTAAGGTTTCCGGTCGTTCGATCAGCACGTGCGCACCGTCGCGCACCACTTCCCGCCCCGCGACCACCACGGTACGGACATCCGCGGCCGCGGCGGCGAACAGCACGCCGGACGGTTCGATCCCGGCCGTACGCACGGTGTCCGTCGCGACGGTGACCAGGTCAGCCCCAGCACCAGCCGCGAGAGTGCCAGTCTCCGGCCAGCCCGCAGAGATGTGCTCGGTCCCGGCGGTGAGCAGTTCCTCCGCGGTGAACCGACCGCGTTCCTCGCTGGCGAGCCGGTCGTCCAGCTCCAGCGCCCGGGTCTCCTCGAACGCGTCGACCACCGCGTTGCTGTCGCTCCCGATGCCGAGCCGTGCGCCCGCGTCGAGCAGACTCCGGGCTGGTCCGATGCCGTCGCCGAGGTCCCGTTCGGTGGTCGGGCAGAAGCACGCGCCGCTCTTGGAATCGCCCAGCCACTTGATGTCCTGCTCGGTCAGGTGCGTCGCGTGGACCGCGGTGAGCCGCTCGCCGAGCACGCCGTAATCCCAGAGCAAACCGGTCGGCGTCCACCGGTACGCGGCCTCGCACTGCTCGTTCTCCGCGCGCTGTTCGGACAGGTGGATGTGCAACGGCCGGTCCTTCGGCACCGCGCTGTCCACCTTCGGCAGCTCGTACTCCGGCACCGCGCGCACGGAGTGGATCGCCCCGCCGACCCGGAACAGGTCGTCTTCCTTCAGCAGCGCGACGCGTTCCGCCCACTTCTCCGCGGAACCGTCCGAAAACCGCTGCTGCACCTCGTCCGGCGGCACGCCGATGCCGCCCGCGAGATAACAGGTGTCGAGCAGGGTCATCCGGATCCCGGCATCCCGCGCGGCCTGCCGCAGCGCGTCGCCCATGGCGTTGGGCGACGCGTACGGTTTGCCGCCCGGCCCGTGGTGCAGGTAGTGGAACTCGGCGACGCTCGTGTACCCCGCCAGCACCATTTCCGCGTAGACGCCGCGGGCGAGCCGGTAGTACGAATCCGGATCGAGCCGGGCGGCGAGCGAGTACATCCGCTCCCGCCACGTCCAGAACGTGCCCCGCTCGTGGTGCGTCCGGCCGCGCAACGCGCGGTGGAACGCGTGCGAGTGACCGTTGGCGAACCCGGGCAGAGTAAGTCCATTGAGGACAGTTCCGGTCCGCTCCGCGTTGGCGACCACCGAAACGATCCGGCCGTCGGCGATCTCGATCCGGACCGCGTCCGCGACACCCTCGGGCAGCCAGGCCCGTTCGCACCAGTAGGTGGTCATCTCGCGAGCCGCTCCAGCACCTCGGCGAGCGCCCGGGCACCGGCCTCGACGTCGTCCGCCTCGGCGAATTCCTCTGGCGCGTGACTGATCCCGGTCGGATTGCGGACGTACAGCATCCCGGACGGCACGAATCCCGCCAGGATCGCCGCGTCGTGCCCGGCACCGGTGGGCAGCTCAGGCGGAGCGCCCAGCCACTCCCCCAACGACCGCCGCAGCGACTCGTCGAACACCACGTCGTCGGAGTACGACTCGCGCGTGACGGCGAGCTGGCATCCCTCCGCTTCCGCAGCGTCCTGCGCCGCCCGGGTGATCTCCTCGACCAGCTCCGGCGTCGACGTGCCCGGCACCCGCGCGTCCAGCCAAAGGTCCACAGTGGACGCGATCACGTTCGTCCCGCCCGGCGTGGGCACGAGCCGTCCCACGGTCGCTCGAGCGTCCGACAACTTCCGCGCCAACCGTCGCACTGCCACCACGGTCTCGGCGGCGGGCAGCATCGGATCCACACGATCCGCGAGCAACGTCGCGCCCGCGTGGTTTCCCTGTCCGGCAAACGAGAACCGCCACCGGCCGTGCGCGATCACCGTGTTGCCGACCGCCACCGGCGATCCGAGGTCGATCAGCCCCCTGCCCTGTTCGACGTGCAGTTCCAGGAACTGCCCGATCAGCCCGAGCCGGTCCGGGTCCGCGCCGACGCGGTCGACGTCCAGCCCGGCCTTCGCGGCGGCCTCGGCGAACGTGACGCCGGACGGATCCCGCAACGCCCGGGCCCGGTCCGCGTCGATCGTCCCGGTGAGCAGCCGCGAACCGAGACACGGCACGCCGAAGCGCCCGCCCTCCTCCTCGGCGAACACGACCACCGCGAACGGCTTGTTCGGACGGAACCCCTTGGCCTGCAACGCTTCCACTGCCGCCAGCGCACTCACGACGCCGAGCGGCCCGTCGAACGCGCCACCGCCCGGCACGGAGTCCAAATGGCTGCCGGTGACGACCGCGTTCGCGCCGGGAGCGCCCCACCACGCCCACAGGTTGCCGTTGCGATCGGTCTCGACGTCGAGGCCCAGCTGCTGCGCCCGTTCGACGAACCACGTGCGCAGGTCGTGCTCCGGCGAATCGAACGCGTGCCGCGAGTAACCGCCGCGCCGGGCGTCGCGCCCGACGTCGGCGATCTCGCCGAGCAGCCCGGATGCGGTCACGCCTGCTCCCGCATCGGCACCCGCACGCCACGCTCGTCGGCGACCTCGGCCGCGCGGTCGTACCCAGCGTCGACGTGCCGGATGACGCCCATGCCCGGGTCGTTCGTGAGCACCCGCTCCAGCTTCTGCGCCGCCAGCGGCGTGCCGTCCGCGACGGACACCTGCCCGGCGTGGATGGACCGGCCCATGCCGACCCCGCCGCCGTGGTGAATGGACACCCAGCTCGCGCCGGACGAGGTGTTGACGAGCGCGTTGAGCAGCGGCCAGTCGGCGATCGCGTCGGAGCCGTCGGCCATGCCCTCGGTCTCGCGGTACGGCGAGGCGACGCTGCCCGAGTCGAGGTGGTCGCGGCCGATCACGACCGGGGCCTTCAGCTCGCCGCTGGCCACCATCTCGTTGAAGCGCAGGCCGGCCAGGTGCCGTTCGCCGTAGCCGAGCCAGCAGATCCGGGCGGGCAGGCCCTGGAACGCGACCCGCTCGCCGGCCAGCTTGATCCAGCGGGCCAGCGATTCGTTCTCCGGGAACAGTTCCAGCATCGCGCGGTCGGTCGCGGCGATGTCCTCCGGGTCGCCGGACAGCGCGGCCCAGCGGAACGGCCCGTTGCCCTCGCAGAACAGCGGCCGGATGTAGGCGGGCACGAAACCGGGGAAGTCGAACGCGCGCTCGCAGCCGCCGAGTTTCGCCTCGCCGCGCAAGGAGTTGCCGTAGTCGAACACCTCGGCGCCACGGTCGAGGAACCCGAGCATCGCGTCGACGTGCTCGGCCATCGACTCGCGCGCCCGGTCGGTGAACTCGTCCGGCTTCTTCGCCGCGTAGTCCTGCCAGTCGTCCACGCTGATGCCCTTGGGCAGGTAGGACAGCGGGTCGTGCGCCGAGGTCTGGTCGGTGACGATGTCCACCTCGACGTCGCGGCGCAGCAGCTCCGGCAGCAGTTCGGCGGCGTTGCCGACCACGCCGACCGACAGCGGACGCCGCTCCTTCTTCGCCGCCGTGACCCGCCGGATCGCGTCGTCCAGGTCGTCGGCCACCTCGTCGAGGTACCGGTGCTCGACGCGGCGGTGCGCGCGCTGGGCGTCGACCTCGATGCACAACGCCACGCCGTCGTTCATCGTGACCGCCAGCGGCTGCGCGCCGCCCATGCCGCCGAGACCGGCGGTGACGGTGAGCGTGCCGCGCAGGGTTCCGCCGAAGCGCTTCTTCGCCACCGCGGCGAACGTCTCGTAGGTGCCCTGCAGAATGCCTTGCGTGCCAATGTAAATCCACGAACCAGCGGTCATCTGGCCGTACATGGTGAGACCCTGCTGCTCGAGCCGACGGAACTCCGGCCAGGTCGCCCAGTCGCCCACCAGGTTCGAGTTCGCGATCAGCACCCGCGGCGCCCACTCGTGCGTGCGGAACACTCCGACCGGCTTGCCGGACTGGACCAGCAGCGTCTCGTCCTGCTCCAGCGCGGTCAGCTCGCGGGTGATCGCGTCGAAGCTCGCCCAGTTGCGCGCGGCACGGCCGGTGCCGCCGTAGACGACCAGGTCGTCGGGCCGCTCGGCGACCTCCGGGTCGAGGTTGTTGTGGAACATCCGCAGCGCGGCCTCGGTCTGCCAGTTCTTCGCGGTCAGCGAGGTGCCCCGGGCGGCGCGGACGGTACGGGCGGTGCTTGTCATGCTCAGGCCTCCAGTTCGGCCGCGGCCAGGACAGCGCCCGACCGCACGAGTTCTTCGGCGGCCGCGATCTCGGGCGCCAGGTGACGGTCGGGGCCAGGACCCTCGACCTTGGTGCGCAGCAGGTCCCGGACGCGTCCGGTGACCGGCGAGGGCTGCAGCGGCGCGCGGAAATCGAGCGCGCGGGCCGCGGTGAGCAGTTCGACGGCGAGCACGGTGGTCAGGCCGTCGACCGCCTTGCGCAGCTTGCGCGCGGCGGACCAGCCCATGGACACGTGGTCCTCCTGCATCGCGCTGCTCGGGATCGAATCGACCGAGGCGGGCACGGCGAGCCGCTTGAGCTCGCTGACCACGGCGGCCTGCGTGTACTGCGCGATCATGTGTCCGGAGTCGACGCCGGGGTCGTACGCGAGGAACGGCGGCAGCCCGTGCGAACGCGCCTGGTCGAGCATCCGGTCGGTACGGCGTTCGGCGATGCTCGCCACGTCCGCCACCGGCACCGCGAGGAAGTCGAGCACGTACGCGACCGGCGCGCCGTGGAAGTTGCCGTTCGACTCCACCCGGCCGTCGGCCAGCACCACCGGATTGTCCACAGCGGACCAGAGTTCCCGCTCCCCAACCAGTTCCGCGTGCGTCAGCGTGTCCCGCGCGGCTCCGTGCACCTGCGGCGCGCACCGCAGCGAGTACGCGTCCTGCACGCGGTTACAGTCCGGACCGCGGTGGCTTTCCACGATCTTCGATCCCTGCAGCGCCGCGAACATCCGCGCCGCGCTGGTCGCCTGACCCGGGTGCGGCCGCAATGCCTGCAGATCGGCGGCGAACGCGCGATCCGTGCCCAGCAACGCCTCGACGCTCATCGCCGCGGTGAGGTCCGCGACGTCCAGCAGCCGGTGCAGATCGGCGGCGGCGAGCAGCAGCATGCCGAGCATGCCGTCGGTGCCGTTGGTGAGCGCGAGGCCCTCCTTCTCGGCCAGCACGACCGGCGTGATCCCGGCCGCCCGCAACGCGTCCGCGGCGGGCTTTCGCTCGCCCGCGTGGAATACCTCGCCCTCGCCCATCAACGCCAGCGCGACCGCGGCCAGCGGCGCGAGGTCGCCGGAGCAGCCGAGCGAACCGTACTCGTGCACGACCGGCGTGATGTCCGCGTTGAGCAGCGCCGCAAGCGTTTGCGCCGTCTGCGGGCGCACGCCGGTGTAGCCGCTGGCCAGCGTGCGCAGGCGCAGCAGCATCAGGGCGCGCACCACTTCGGTCTCCACCGCGGGCCCGGCGCCCGCGGCGTGCGAGCGGATCAGGCTGCGCTGCAGCGCGGTGCGGCTCTCGACGGGAATGTGGCGCGTGGCGAGCGCGCCGAACCCGGTCGAGACCCCGTAGGTCGGCGACGTGGCGTCGGCAAGGTCTTCGATGTGCTGGCGAGTGGCGGCGAGGTTCTTCTCGACCGCCTCGGCGAGCCCGACGTGCGCGTGCCCGCGGACGACGTCGACGACCTGCGCCGCGGTCATCGGCTTCGAGCTCAGGAGGACTGGTTCCGGCATGCCGCCATTGCACCTCCCGGCGGGCTCCGGCGACAGTGCGGAGTTGGCGGTAGTGTCTGGTATCCAAGACAACACGTGGCGAGAGCCTCGGCTACCGGAGCGAAGGGACCCCTCATACTCCGTCTGGGCGGTGCGAGGGGTCCCCTCGCACCATTTCCTGAGGAGGCGGAGGAGTCCCCCGGTGAGCAGTTCCGACGTTCCCGCCCTGCGCAACGGCCTCTCCGTGCTGCGCCTGCTGGCCGGCCACGCGGGCCCGGTCTCGGCGGCGGCCGTCGCCCGCGACCTCGACCTGCCCCGGTCGACGACGTATCACCTGCTCAACGAACTGACCGCGGCCGGTTTCGTCACCCACCTGCCCGCCGAACGCCGCTACGGCCTCGGCATCGCCGCCTTCGAACTCGGCTCGGCCTACCTGCGCCACGACCCGCTGGAGCGGCTTGCCGGACCGCTGCTGCGCAAACTGGTCGACCGCATCGGCCACACCGCACACCTCGGCGTCCTGCACGGCAACGAATCGCTGTACCTGATCAAGGAACGCCCAGCCCGCCCCGAAACGCTCGTCACTGACGTCGGCGTACGCCTGCCCGCACACCTGACCGCCTCCGGCCGCGCGATGCTGCAGCATCTGCCAGCCGCACACGTCCGCGCCCTGTTCCCAGCCGCCGCGTCGTTCGTCTTGCGCACTCCGCGCGGCCCCAATTCGCTGGCCGCGTTACGCCGCACCTTGGCCACCGAACGCCGTCTGGGCTGGTCAGTGGAAGACGGTCACGTGACAGCGGGCTTCGCCTCTGTCGCCGCCCCAGTGTTCGACCATGGTTCCAGGCCGATGGCCGCGATCAGCGTGACGCTGCGCCACCTCTGCCCAGACGACCGTCCCTGCGAAGAAACCTTCCCCGTTCTAGCCGAAGCCGTCGCCGCGACAGCCGCGACGCTCACCACCCACATCGGCGGCAACCGGCCGGAATGAGATCACGGTTCGAGGACCACCTTGATCGCCCCAGCCGCACGGTCACCCGCGACGCGGAACGCCTCCCGCGCGTCCTCAAGCGGGTACCGGTGGGTGATGATCGTCCGCGCCAGTTCGGGATTCCCAGCCAGCATTCCCGCGACCTCCTCGACCTCCCGCACCCCGTCGTGGCGGCCGTAAGCGATGCTGCTGACGTAGGTCAGCTCCTTGACCTGGCTCACCGCACTGCCCGGTACCGGCATCCGGTCCAGGTAGACGCCTAACGGAACGATCCGCCCGCCCGGCCGAGCGGCCTCAGCGGCCCGATCAAGGCTGGTCGCGCTGCCCGCCGCGTCGATCACCACGTCGTACGCACCGTTCGGCCTGCCGAATCCGAGGCGTTCAGCCGCCTCCAACTGCGCCGGGTGCCGCGCTTCCAAATCCGCTTCGAAACCTTGGCCACGAGCGGCCGCGGCGGCCAGCAATCCGATCGAACCGCCACCAACCACGAGGATCCGTTCCCCCTCACGAGGCTGCGCGCGCCGCACCGCGTGCCAGGCCACCGCGCCGGGTTCGATCAGGCACGCGTCCCGGACGGACAGCTCCGGCGGCAACGCCAGCAGCGTGTACTCGGGCACGACGATCCGCTCAGTCATCCCTCCGTCGCTGAAGACCCCGAGGTTCCCGTGCCCCTCTTCAGTGCACCGCTGCGGATAGCCCGCGCGGCACTCGTCGCAGGCTCCGCCGTAGACGGTCGGCTCGACGAAGTACGTCTGGCCGGAGTCGTCCACTCCGGCGAACTCGTGGCCGTAGACGAATCCCATCACGCCGGAGCTGGCGAGCAGCACGTCTGTCCCGCAGATCCCGGCGGAAGCGACGGAAATCCGCACCCCTGGTTCGTCCGGCTCGCCGACCTTCACGACGCGGATGCCTTCGCCGGTGTTCACGACTGCCTGCACGTACTTCTCCCCTGGTCCGATCGGTTCCTCATCAGCCTGTGCGAGCACGAGGTGAGCGGCCCTCACCCCATCGGGGTGATTTGATCGACGCCATGAAAGTCGTGCGACGGCAGGTGCTGTTCGAACGGCTCACCGCGGCAGCGCGGGTGACGGTGGTGTCCGCGCCCGCGGGCAGCGGGAAAAGCATGCCGGTCCGGTCGTGGCTCGAGGATGCGGACCTGACCGACCGCGTTGCCTGGGTCAGCTCGCGCGAGACGTTCTGGCCGACGGTGCTCAACGCGCTCCGCCACGCCAGTCCACTCGTGCGACCGCTCACCCCAGCACCGGATCTCGACGCGTCGGCGATGGTGGAACGCCTGCTCACCGACGTCGCGCCGCTGACGGAACGGCTCTGGCTGGTGATCGACGACGTGCACGAACTGAGTGCCGCCGACGCCCGCCAGCTCGAACTGCTCGCCCTTCGTGCCCCGGCGCACCTGCGGCTCGTCCTGATCACGCGGCACGAGCTCCGGGGGCTGCACCGCGTGCGGCTGGACGGCGAGCTGACCGAAATCCGCGCGGCCGACCTCCGGTTCACCCTCGACGACGCGAGACAGCTTCTGGACTTCGCAGAGGTGAGGGTGTCCGGGCAAACGCTTGCGTCGCTGTTGGACCGGACCGAAGGCTGGGTTGCCGGGTTGCGACTGGCGGCCCTATCCCTTGCCGGGCACCCGGATCCGGAGCGGTTCGTCGCCGAATTCTCCGGCAGCGAGCGGACTGTGGCCGAGTACCTGCTGGAGGAAGTGCTGGAACGGCAGACCCCCGAAGTACGGGAGTTGTTGCTGCGGACGTCGATTCTCGAGCAGGTCAACGGAGAACTGGCCAACCTGCTCACTGGCAGCACGGGCGGTGAACGCATCCTCCAGGATCTGGAGCGAGCGAACGCCTTCGTGCACTCCGTCGACACCGGACGCACGTGGTTCCGCTACCACCGGTTGTTCGCCGGTCTCCTGCGCCTGGAACTGCGCCGCACCGCGACGGACGAAGCCGCATTGCACCGAGCCGCCGCCGAATGGCTCGCCTCCAACGGACGTCCGACCGAGGCGATCCGGCACGCCCAAGCCGCGCGGGATTGGCCGCTCGCCACGCGGCTGCTAGCCGACCACTGGCCAGCCCTCAACCTCGACGGCCGATCCGCCACCGCACACGACCTGCTCACCGGCTTTCCCGCGGAAGTCATTGCGGTACAAGCAGAACTCGCGACTCTGCGCGCCGCGGACGAACTGGCGCACGGCTCGGTCGAGTCCGCACAGCGATATCTGGACCAGGCAGAGCGAAATGCAGTCGCCGAAGACCGGCGAGAACAGGCGTCCTTCTTACGCGACCTCGTCCGGCTGATGCTGGCGCACCGTCTCGGCGATCTGCCCGCGGTGTCCGGATTGGCCCAGCGACTGCCCGCGCTCAACGAAGACCTGCGCGCGCTAGCCCTGATCAGCCTCGACAGCCCGGAATACTGGACTGCGAACTTCGCGGGCGCACGGCGTCACCTGGAACGCGGCCGCACCCGCGAACAGCGGCCGTACCTGGAGTTCAGCAGCCTCGCCTATCAAGCGGCGAACGAGTTCTTCCTGTCCTTCGACCAGGCCGCCGACCATGGCGGGCAAGCCGTCGCACTGGCCGAACGGCACGGCTGGACGGACGAACCGGCCGCCGGGGTCGCGTACATGACGCTCGGCGCGGTCCTTGCGTGGCAAGGACTTCTCGACGAATCGCAGCGGTGGGTCCGACGTGCCGAGCGGACGATCCGACCCGAAGCCCAACCGCTGGCCGGGATGGGCATCGCGCACGTCCGCGCGACACTGGCGATGGCACGCGGCCGGAACGCCGAGGCGGTGGCCGCTTTCAGCGTCGCCGACCGGCTGGCCCGGCTGCTGACCGCGCCGAACCCGATGACGCGCGCCATGCGCGGCTTCCAACTGCAGGCCTTGGTCCGGCTCGGCGAGACCGAGCGCGTCGAAGGGATTGTCGCGAGCTTCGACCGCCGTTATCGCGACCACGGCGAAGTGCGGATCGTACGCGCGATGCTGCATCTCGCCGCCGCCGATCCGCTTGCCGCGTCGGACGCTCTCGCGCCGGTGCTGGACCGCTCCGCGCCGGTGGTCTGGCCGACCTGGCGAACCCAGGCGTACCTGCTGGAAGCCGTCGCCCAGGACAGGCTCGGGCACGCGACCGCCGCCGGGCACGCCCTCGAACGCGCGCTCGATCTCGCCGAACCGGACGGCGCGCTGGTCTGGTTCCTGCTGCACCCGACGCCGGATCTGCTCGACCGCCACGCCGCACACCGCACCCGGCACGCCGGGCTCATCGCCGGCATCCGCGGTCTCCTGGCCGGACGGGCTTTCTCGGCACCGGCACCGCTGCTGGATCCGTTGAGCGAAGCCGAAATCCGCGTGCTGCGGTACCTGCCGACCAACCTGTCGATCCCGGAAATCGCCGACGCGCTGACCGTCTCGCGGAACACGGTCAAGACACACGTCCGGAATCTCTACCGGAAACTCGGCGCGCACCGCAGAGCCGCGGCAGTCGAACAAGCCCGCACGACCGGACTGCTCGCGCCGTCCTTGAGTGAAGCCCACCTCCCGGCAATTCCCCCAGAAAATAAACGCTAGCCCCAGAACGTCCTCACGAACGAGCATACCTTAACCGAAGCGCGCACCCGCGCAACCACGCCTTTCCAGCCGCGACAAAACCGACACAACGGCACTTCAGCGTCACCACGCCGGTTCCCCCACTTGTCGCAATACTCGCGTTGGCCGGTCCCAACGGACGATTGACAGTCACTATCCGCTCAGGTATAGCTCTTAATGGGTTTAAAGCGAAACTCAAAACATCAGGGGGCTTGAGTGGATTCGCTTCAGTACGTTTCTGCCTGTTCGCTTACCGGCCACCGGTAGGCCATCTTCACTGATCCGGGCGTCGCGGGGGCGATGCCCGGATCAGCTTTGCGCTGCCAGCCGAACATTCCCTCCAGTGATTCGAGCGTCATTCGAGTCGCTGCGATTACCCTTGCCCGCATTTGGCCAAGGGCGGCGAGCGGCCTTGTGATGCCGCATTCCACCGCATAGGAGCACTTCACCGATGAAACCGAACTGGGCTTTCAACCTGGGCGAACTGTTCGATCACCGAAGCAGTTCCGGCAAGCCCATGACGTTCCACCTGTCCCGGCCGCTGGACATCGACCGGGAAAGCCGCTCGACCCTGGACCTCCCCGCGCTGGCCGCACTGGTCAAGGACTCCGCGGGCGTGCTGAGCAAAGCGGGCGTGAAACCCGGCGATCGGGTGGTCGTCTACAAGGCCAATCATTTCGACTGCATTCTGCTGGCCGCCGCGATCGCCCGGATCGGCGCGGTCGCCGTGATGCTGTCCGGCATGCTGGGAAAGGAAGCGGTACAAGCCCTGATCCGGCGCGTAGCACCGGCGGCGGTCGTGACTGACGCGGAACGCATCGAACGCGCGGAAATCTCGCCAGCGGTGTTCCCCGATCTCGCCGGAAAGATCTTCAGCGTCAACGGCGATTCCCCGCACGCACAGACCTACGCGGACCTCAAAGCCGAGCCGCACCCGCACCCCGTCCCGCGCCGCGACGACGAACTCCTGATGCTCACCCACACCTCGGGCACCACCGGCATCCCCAAGCTGATCATCTTCCCGCCGGCCACCATTCAAAAGCAAATGGCCAGGCTGGAATGCCGCCATTTCCCGCCCCTGACGTTCCGCCGCAACGACGTCGTGGCCATGTTCACGCCCTACGTGCACGCGCGAGCCTTCACGTGGATCTATTCGGTGCTGACGCTGTCCCCGGCCACCGTTCTGGTCATGGACGACAGCTCCCCGGACGTGGTCGACCGGGTTTTCCGCCGCTACCGGCCGACTTTCATGGAAGCGCTGCCCATCGACTACGCGGCCATGGCCCCGCTGATCCGCACCGGCGCGGACAACCCGTTCGCCCGCATCCGCCTGTTCGCCGGGAACTTCGACGCGATCCGCTGGCCGGTCATCCGCCGTTTCCTGAACGCGTCCCGGCACCCGTTCCCGCTCTGGCGCGACGGTTACGGCCAGTCGGAAACCGGCGGCATGGGCATGACCGTGCTCTCGCGCCGCTCCGCGAACCGCCCGCGCGACCACAAACCCGGCCCGCGCGTCGTGGGCCGTCCCATGCCCGGTTTCGTCACCCTCAAGATCGTCGACCCCGTCACCTTCGAACCGGTCGACCGCGGCCGCCCGGGCCTGGTGCTGGCCAAAACGAAGGCCCGCTGCGCCGGCTACTACGGCGAACCCGAACGCTGGAAGGAAAAACTGGTGGGCGACTGGTGGAACACCGGCGACATCGGCATCCTCACCCCGACCGGGGCGTTGAAGATCGTGGACCGGGAGGTCAACGTCTCGTCCGGCATCGGCTACCTGGAATTCGAAGACACCCTGGTGGACCGCCTGCCTGAGGGCTCCGACGTGGCCATCCTCCCGCGCGAAAACGACGTGCCCCTCCCCGTCGTCGCGACCCGGGACGGCCGCCTGGACGAAGCCGACTGGTCCCGCGCCCGCACCGGCCTCCCCGACCTGGCGGACCCAGTAGTCATCGCGACGGCGGACATGCCAAGAACGGCAACGGGAAAAATTGTCCGGGAAGAACTCCGCCGCACCCACCTGAACACCGCGGCCACCCCCGGCTCCGGACGCTGGACATGATCAGCAACGGCTTCAGCGTGGAACCCCTGACCACGTCCTGCCGAGAAGTCTGGGAATCCCGCCGCCACGCGGTTTTCGGCGTCAGCCCAGGAAACAGCTACTTCAACGTGGACCGCCTGCGCGGCACTTTGGACTGGCTGCAAACGGAATTCAAGCAAATCGACGTCATCATCCCCGACAGCGCCCTGAAACACACCTTCACCGCCCTGGGCTACGACGAGGCCAAAGCGGCGAAGAAGGCCAGATCAGAAACCAACGTCCTGCGAAACCGAGTACTCCGAGCCTGGACCGACCTAGGCGGCCCAAGACCAGCCGACGGCCTGCACCGCATGTCCGAACTCTCGGCAAGCCCTGTCTACACCGAGGCCTTGGCGCACTGCGCCCACCTGACCGCGACAGACCCCACCCTGTCCGCCGCCAGCACAGAAATGACCAAAGAAGTCCTGGCCGCCAAAGGCTTAACGGGCGACGCCACCCCCGCCCAAATCGCCGAGGCGAAAAACTACCTCATCGCCGAACTACCATTCTTCGTGTCTTCGTGCAGAATCTTCGACGTAGACGCCTCCCTAAATTTCTATCACCAGCCCCTCCCGCTGGCGAACGTGATCTTCTCGGACACCTCAGCCCTGAAACCAGACCCCGGCCAGGGCTACGCCACAATCCGCCCCGTCTGAACACGGAGACCTCGCATGACCGAATCCGTAGACCAGTACGACCAGGTAGCCACCACCTTCGCCGACGTAGAAGCAGTAATCAGCTTCGTCCGGGAAAACCTGGAATGGCCCTCATTCCAAGAACTCCTAGGCGACCTGAGTGGCCTGCGAGTACTGGACGTAGGCTGCGGCGAAGGCAGCTTCACCCGCCGCATCAAACAACTAGGCGCCGCCCAAGTAGTGGGCACCGACCTGTCCCCCGGCATGATCGCCCTGGCGCAGCAAGCAGAAGCGCGGGCCCCGCAAGGCATCACCTACGAAGTCCAAGACCTGGCGACAATGCCGCCCCAAGGCGAGTTCGACGTGGTAACGGCCATCCACGTCCTGCACTACGCGGACACCCGGAAAACCATGCAAACCATGGCGAACACCATGCAAGCCAACCTAAAACCCGGCGGCCGCCTAGTCGTCCTGAGCGCGAACGCGGACTCAAGCGAAGAATCCGAAACCGCGGCGGGCTTCCGCACGCACCGCCCCGCCAACCCCCAGGAAGGCGACAAGTTCAAGGTAGCCGTCCTGACGACCCCGCCAACAGAAATCGAAGTACACCACTGGCCCACGGCAACCATCGTGGACGTCCTGCGCACCGCGGGCTTCACCAACATCGCCTGGGCCCCGGTAAAACCCTCGGCCACCGTCGCCCCCGCCGACCAAGACCGAGCCGCCCGCTGCGCGAAAAACCCGACAAGCCTAACCCTGACCGCCACAAAGCCGTAGCCCCGCGAAGAACCCGGCTCGCGCTCAACCCGACCGCGAGCCGGGTACCCAACAGAACCCACTAGTCAAGGCGCCAAGAACTTTCAACGACACCACCCGGCGCAGCCCGCGCCGACCAACACCCCCGCCGACCCGAACTCCAGCACCCGTCACGAACACGCGCCTGCCATCCCCACCAGCTGCCACCCCAACAGCAAAGCCAAACCCGCAGCGGACACCACCGCACCACGACCCTGACGGCAACCGTCCCACAAAACGCGCCCACCACGATGGGGGTCCAGGGGGCGCAGCCCCCTGGCGGGGGTTTGGGGGTCCGACCCCCAAAGGAGATGACGAAGAAGAGCCCTGGCCCACGCGTAAAGCGTGGGCAGGGCTCTCCCGCGAATCGAGTGGAGGTGCCGGGAATTGAACCCGGGTCCTCTAGCGCCTCCTCAAGGCTTCTCCGTGCGCAGTCCGCTCTGTCTCTGCTTGGCCCCTTCAGTCACGCGAACAAGCTGAAGTGACGAGCCCAGCCACTGTTTGCTTCCCAACCAGGCCCCGTGGCCGGGACTGGAGGTGAGCCTCCTAGCTGATGCCGGAAACCGGGTCGGAGGCGACCCCGGGCCGACAGACTTGCTCTACTGCGATCAGGCAGCGAGAGCGAAGTCGCGCTGGCTATTGGCCTTGGCGCTTATTAGGTTGCGATGACGCTTACGGTGGTCTCTCGCCTGCACCGGCACGCTTCCCTTGATTCAACGTCCAGAGTCGAAACCGTTCACCCCCTTGTAGGTGCTCGTAACCTACCCATCATAACTCCCCCGGCAACCCGATAATTCCGGCATGGGCAAGCAGCCGGGGTAGGGCTGTCCCCACCTCGAAGATGCCCGCTCGCCCCCTGGTTGCCCGCCACCGGTCCGGCCATGCTGAGCAGGTCAGTTTCCGCAGTGAGGGAGCCCCGCCATGGTCACCGTGCCCGCCGGTCGCAGTTTCGGGCGCCGCACTCCGCCGTTGGGCGGGGCGCTGGCTTATCTGCTGCTCAACCTGCCCATCGGCATCCTCTCGTTCACGCTGATCGTGACGCTCGCTTCGGCCGGGTTCGGGACGCTCATCGTGTGGCTGGGCGTTCCGCTGCTCGCGCTGCTCATCCTGTTCGCGCGGATCGCGGGCCGGGTCGAGCGGGGGCGGGTGTTCGCCCTGCTGGACGTGTACGTCGACGACCCCTACCTTCCGCTGCCGCCGTCCGGGCAGAAGCAGCGCTGGCTGACCCGGCTGAAGGACCCGGCGACGTGGCGCGACCTGTCCTACCTGTTCCTGCTCTTCCCGCTCGGCCTGGTGGAGTTCGTGCTGGTCGTGACGGTGTGGGCGGTCAGTTTGGGCCTGGTCACGCTGCCGATCTACTACCGCTTCCTTCCGGACGGCGTCTACGCCTTCCCGAGCTACGATGTGCAGTGGTTCGTCGTCGACTCGACGGTGACCGCGCTGCCGTGGGCGGCGCTGGGGGTGTTGTTCGCCGCGATCGCCGTGGCCCTGACGAAGGGGCTGGCGGCGCTGCACGCGGCGTTCGCGACCGGGCTGCTGCGGCCCACGGTCGCCCAGCGGCGTCGCATGGAGCGCTCGTGGAACGAGATCGACGGGATCACGGTGGCCGGATGACTTCGCAAGACCCGCCTCCGGAGCAGCCCCGTCCGAATCCGGCCCGCACGATCGCGTACATGATCCCGTCGTTCGTGCTGCGGCTGCTGCAGTTCATCCTCATCGTGGTCGGCGGCACCGTCGGCACGGCGACGCTCATCATCTGGATCGGCTTCCCGATCCTGCTGGCCGTCACCGGGTTCATCCGCTGGTCAGGCGACCTCGAACGCCGCTGGGCCCGCCGGATGCTCGGCACCCCGCTGGCGCCGGTCGAGCGGCTTCCGCTGGAGGGGCAGTCGCTGACCCGCCGCTGGCTGACCCGGCTGTCCGACCCGACGACCTGGCGCGATCTGGCCTACCTGATGGTCGCGTTCCCGCTGTCGATCGTCGAATTGCCGATCGCGATCGCGTCGATCGTGCTGCTGCCGATGGCGATCTGGGTGACGCCGTGGCTGGGCTGGCTGCACGGCAACCTGGCGCTGTCGATGCTGGGCCCGAACCGCACGAAGAAGCTCGAAAAGAAGGCTGAGCACCTGCAGGCGTCGCGGGCTCGTGGCGTGGACGCCGCGGAGGCCGAGCGCCGCCGAATCGAGCGTGACCTGCACGACGGCGCGCAGCAGCGGCTCGTGGCGGTCGCGATGAGCCTCGGCCGGGCGAAGTCGAAGTTCGACAACGACCCGAACGCGGTGCGCGACCTGATCGACGAGGCCCATTCGGACGCCAAGCTCGCCGTTTCCGAACTGCGCGACCTCGCCCGCGGCATCTACCCCGCCGTGCTCGGCGACCGCGGTCTCGACGCGGCTCTGTCCGCGCAGGCCGCGAAGTCGCCGATCCCGGTGGACGTGCACGTCAACGTCGAGCCCCGGCCGCCGGCCGCGGTCGAGACCACGGCCTACTTCATCGTCGGCGAGACCCTCACCAACATCGCCAAGCACTCCGGCGCGACCGAGGCGACGGTGAAGGTGTGGCGTTCGGAAACGCACGTCATCACCGAGATCACCGACAACGGCCACGGCGGCGCCGAGGTTCGCCATGGCGGCGGGCTCGCCGGGCTGGCCGACCGAGCGGCGACCATCGACGGCGTGATCACCGTCGTGAGCCCGGTCGGCGGGCCGACGGTCATCAGAGCGGACCTGCCGTGTCAATGGTGACCCGTCCGTGAGTGAATAGCCTCCGGGAGCTTTTCACTCACGGACCTGGGGGCTTTGATGCGAGTAGTGATCGCCGAAGACGCCGTGTTGCTTCGGGCGGGGGTCACCCGGTTGCTCGCCGACGAGGGCATCGAGACGGTCGCCGCGGTCGACAACGGCGACGACCTGCTCGGCGCGATCACCGAACACCGTCCTGACCTGGCGATTGTCGACGTCCGGATGCCGCCGACCTTCACCGACGAGGGCTTGCGCGCGGCGTTGGCGGCCCGCAAGGAGATCGCTGGCCTGCCGGTGCTCGTGCTGTCCCAGTACGTCGAGGAAAGCTACGCGGTCGAGCTGCTGTCCGGCGGGGCTGGCGGCGTCGGCTACCTGCTGAAAGAGCGCGTCGCCGACGTGGACGAGTTCCTGGACGCGGTCCGTCGCGTCGCGGACGGCGGCACCGCCATCGACCCCGACGTCATCGCCCAGCTGATGGCCCGCGGCCGCCGCAACCCGCTCGATTCGCTCACCGCGCGTGAATCCGAGGTACTCGGACTGATGGCGCAGGGACTGTCCAACAACGCCATCGCGAACTCGCTGGTCGTGTCGCACGGAGCGGTCGAAAAGCACATCGGCAACATCTTCTCGAAGCTCGGCCTCGAGGCAAGCTCCGAAGAACATCGCCGGGTCCGCGCGGTGCTGACCTACCTTGGCCGTTGAACCTGGCCGCTGAAACCCCTCACTCGAACTGACGGCAGCCCGGGCGGGCCTCCCTCGCCTACCATGGACTGATGCCGCCCGAACCGAGCGAGGAGAGCCCGATGTCCGACCGCAGCGTCCGCTTCTTCGGCGGCCCGCTCGACGGCCGGGTGCAGGAACTCGCCGACGAGGAACCGGTTCCGGGCACCGTCGTGCGCCACATCCACCTGCACGGCGGCCCGAAAATCGAGACGCGGTACGAACTCGGCCTCACCGAGGACGGCTGGGCGTACCGGGTACAGGCGCACGAATCCGAACCGGAACCGGACACCCTCCCCTAGGGAGGTAGGGCCAACCCCACCTCGCACCCCCTGCTGGCCTGAACCCCTTTTCGGTGGTCTGCACCGCTGTTTCCGCCCCCGGAAACCGACAAGCTCTTCAGCATGACGACGAGCCAGCTGCCGACCCGCGCCCCACGGGCGTCCCGGGACAAGTTTCTCGACGTGGTGCGCGCCGGAGCGATCCTCGCGGTGGTCGCGCAGCACTGGACGATGCCGGTGCTTTCCTTTTCCGGCAACACTCTTTCCACCGGCAACGCCCTCGCGACGCCGGGCTGGTGGATCATCACCTGGGCGTCGCAAGTCATGCCCCTCGTCTTTTTCGCCGGCGGCGCGGCGAACCTGATCTCCTTGCGCCGCGCGGAATCCACCCGCGCCTGGTTCGCCGGACGGGTGCGCCGGCTGCTCGTTCCGGTGCTGCCGCTCATGGCGGTGTGGCTCGTCGCGCCGGATCTGTTGCACGGCTTGGGAGTTCCGCCACAGCCAGTGCAAGTGGCCAGCGCGATCGCCGCGCAGCTGCTGTGGTTCCTGTCGGTCTACCTGCTCACCGTGCTGCTCACGCCGCTGATGGTCGCCGCACACCGGCGCTGGGGTCTCGCGGTGCCGGCGGTGCTGGCCGGACTGGGCGTTCTCGTTGACGTGGCGCGGTTCTCCGACCTCGGCCTGATCGGGTACGCCAACGCCGTCATCGTCTGGGTCGCCGTGCACCAGCTCGGTTTCCACTACGTCGAAGGCCGCCTCGGCTCGCTCAGCCGCCGTGCCGCGCTCGCCGTGTCCGCCGCCGGTTTCGGGGTGACGGCGCTGCTGATCGCGTTCGGTCCGTACCCGGCGAGCATGATCGGCATGCCGGGCGCGCCGGTGTCCAACATGAGCCCGCCGACCGTCCTGCTGCTGTTCCTGGCGCTCGGCCAGATCGGGTTCCTGCTGGCTTTCCGCGAGAAGCTCGTCTCGCTCCCCCGCGTCACGGCCGCGCTCAGCTGGCTCAGCCCGCGGTTCATGTCGGTCTACCTGTGGCACATGCCGGCGCTGGTCGTGGTTTCCGGCGTGACCGTGTTCGGCCTCGGCTACTCGACGCCGACCCCGGGTACGTCGATGTGGTTCCTCATGGCACCCGCCTGGTTCGCGGTGTGCGGCGCGGTGCTGCTGGGCCTGCTGCGCCTGTTCGAGCGCTTCGAGACGCAGCCGGACGGCCTGGTCGTGACCGCACGGACGCCGCAGCTGGTGCTGGCGGGCCTGCTCGCCTCCGGCGGTCTCCTCGGCCTGGCCGCGCACGGGTTCGCACCGCTGCGCGACGGCGTGCTGAACGGTCCGCTGCCGTGGGTGGCGCTGGTCGCGGCCGGGTTCGCGCTGGCCGGACGTCAGGTGTCGCTGCCGCGCGGCCGGGCCCTCGTGGCGGTCAAACGCTGAGCAGCTTCGCGGGGGTGTCGTGCAGCACCGCTCGCAGGAACGGCTCGCCAAGGCGATCGTCGGCTGCCCAGCCGGCGATCGCCTTCAGCTGTGTGGCGTAGGAGTACGGGATGTTCGGGAAGTCGGTGCCGAGCACGACGCGGTCGGCCACCTCGGCCAACCGGACCGTCCAGTCCGGCGGCAGCGGCGACATCGCCTCCGCGAACGGCACGCCGACCATGGTGGTGTCCAGGTGCACCCGCGGGTAACGGGCCATCAACTCGAACGCGGTGGTGAACTGGGGCATCGCCGCGTGCGCGAGGACGGCGGTAAGCCGCGGATGCCGTCGCAGGACTTCCTCGAACACCTCGAGCCCGGTGAAATCGCCGCGCAACGGCCCGTGTCCACAGTGGATCACCACCGGTACGCCCGCTTCGGACAGCGAACCCCACACGCCATCGAGCAGCTCGTCACGCGGGTCGTACGCGCCGACCTGAACGTGCGCCTTGAAGCACCGGGCCCCCGCACGCAACGCACTGTCCACATAGGATGCCGCGCCCGGCTCCGGGTAGAACGTGCCAGTCGGCACCGCTTCCGGCACCTGCTCGGCGAACTCCAAAACCCAGGACGTGAGCCACTCCGCCATGCCCGGCTTGTGCGGGTACACCAGCGGCGCGAAGGCTTTCACGCCCAGCGCGCGCAGCGTTTCGATCCGCTCCGCCTCAGGCGTGCGGTAGTGGATCGGCCAGGGCGTGCCGTAGTGCTGCTCAGCGCGGTCGAAATACGCCCACACCTTGTCCAGCACGGGCTTCGGCAGGAAGTGGACGTGCAGGTCGACGATCCCGTCGAGGCCGAGCCCGGCGATCCAGCCCGGGACGTCGGCGTCGGCGGCCGGACCCGCGCTCACTCCGTGAACCGGCCCTTCAACGCCCGCCCCATCGCGCGGCTGATGTCCTTCTGCGCGTCGCGTTTGGCGAGCGACTGGCGCTTGTCGTAGGCCTTCTTGCCCCGGGCCAGCGCGATCTCGACCTTGACCTTGCCGTCCTTGAAGTACATCGACAGCGGCACCAGCGACAGACCGCTTTCCTTGGTCTTGCCGATGAGCCGCTCGATCTCGCGCCGGTGCAGCAGCAGCTTCCGCGTGCGCCGCGGCATGTGGTTGGTCCAGGTGCCCTGGGTGTACTCGGGGATGTGGACGTTGCGCAGCCACACCTCTCCGTCGTCCACCGTCGCGAACGCGTCCACAAGCGACGCTTTGCCGGCCCGCAGGCTTTTGACCTCTGTGCCCACCAGCACCATCCCGGCCTCGTAGGTGTCCAGGATGGAGTAGTCGTGCCGAGCCTTGCGGTTCGACGCGATGACCTTCTGTCCACGTTCCTTGGGCATACCGGCCAGTTTACGTGGCGTCCAGGCGATCAAGCACGCCGGTTTACGGCCGGTCACCCGGCGAAGTCAGTGCTGCTGGAGACGCACGAACCGCCCGGCGAAAACGTTCGCCGGGCGGTTCGGATGCGAAGGAAGCGGCTAGTGGCGCACGTACAGCCGCAGCGTGACGTACCCGGTGATCGCCGAGATCACGATCGACACCGCGAGCAGGATCGGCGCGACCGGGAACAGCACCTCCAGCGTGGTGATCTGCGGGAACACTTCGCCGGTGAAGACCGTGTCGAGGAAGGACAGCTTCGTCAGAAGCAGGAACACCACCCCGAGCACGGCGCCGACCGTGCCGGCGACCACCGCCTCCAGGAGGAACGGCAGCTGGGTATACCACCGCGTCGCGCCCACCAGGCGCATGATGCCGACTTCCGTCCGCCTCGTGAACGCCGAGACCTGAATGGTGTTCGCGATCAGCAGCAGGGCGGCGACGGCCATGATGAGCGCCATCACGAACGCGATGTTCCGGACTCCGTTGAAGACGTTGAACACGCGGTCGAGGAACTTCTTCTGGT
Source organism: Amycolatopsis sp. NPDC004079 (assembly GCF_040610415.1). NCBI lineage: Bacteria > Bacillati > Actinomycetota > Actinomycetes > Pseudonocardiales > Pseudonocardiaceae > Amycolatopsis > Amycolatopsis sp. NPDC004079. The sequence goes on from NZ_JBEXMH010000059.1 coordinate 38,946, forward strand.
CGTCGACCTTCTTGACGCCGGGCTGGCCGGTGTACTGCTTGATGATCGCGTCGGACCGGTCCGGGTCCTTCAGCTTCACCTGCAGCGACGCGGGCAGCGCCTCGGGGCCGGTCAGCTCGAGCAGTTCGGGCTGGCTCGCGAAGATCTTCTTGAACCGGTCGTAGGCCTGGTCGCGGTTCTCGTAGACGACCGACTCGACACCGGGGTTGTTCTGCAGCGACTGGCGGAGCCCGTTGCAGAGCGCCTGGGTGCAGTTCTTGTCGTTCGCGCTCACGTCGTCGACCAGCGAGACCGAAACCTCGACTTCGGCGAGGAAGTTCGCCTTCATCTTGTCGATCGTGCGCACGGCGAGCAGACCGCCGCCGAGCATGGCGAGCGAGACCGCGGTGGTGAGGATCATCGCGATGGTCATCGTGACGTTCCGGCGCAACCCGGTGACGACCTCGCTGAAGACGAAACTGGCTCGCATCGCTCTAGTAATTCCTTGGGTCGGGGCGGAAAAGGGCGGGGTGCGTCAGCGGCCGATGCCGTAGACGCCTCGGGCGTCGTCGCGGATCACGCGACCGAGCTGCAGCTCGACGACCCGCCGCCGCATCGAGTCCACGATGGAATGGTCGTGCGTGGCCATCAGCACGGTGGTGCCGGTGCGGTTGATCCGCTCCAGCAGCAGCATGATGTCCTGGCTGGTGTCCGGGTCGAGGTTCCCGGTGGGCTCGTCGGCGAGAAGCACGAGCGGGCGGTTCACGAACGCACGGGCGATCGCGACGCGCTGCTGCTCGCCGCCGGAGAGCTCGTTGGGCAGCCGGTCGGCTTTGCCGTCGAGGCCGACGAGTTCGAGCACCTCGGGCACGACCTTGCGGATCGTGGGCCGCGGTTTCCCGATGACCTCGAGCGCGAACGCCACGTTTTCCGCGACGGTTTTGTTGGCCAGCAGCCGGAAGTCCTGGAACACGCAGCCGATGGTCTGGCGCAGGCGGGGGACCCGGCGCCGGGCGAGCTTGGCGACGTCGAAGTTCGACACCATGACCCGTCCCTTGGACGGCACCTCTTCCCGCAGCAGCAGCCGCAGGAACGTCGACTTCCCGGAACCGGACGGGCCGATGAGGAAGACGAACTCACCCTTGTCGATCTCGACCGACACCCGTTCGAGGGCGGGACGGGTCGAGGTCTTGTAGACCTTGGAAACCTCTTCGAGCCGGATCACGGTTCGGCATCCTACCCATGGGCCCCGTTAAGCCCGGGTTGCCGGTGCCTTGGGCGACCCGCGCCTCGTCCCGGCGCGGGTCGCCGCCGCCTCGCGGATCAGACCGCGTTCGTCTGCTTGCGCCAGCGGATTCCGGCTTCCAGGAAGCCGTCGATGTCGCCGTCGAGGACCGCGGTGGGGTTGCCGACCTCGAATTCCGTACGCAGGTCCTTGACCATCTGGTACGGGTGCAGCACGTAGGAGCGCATCTGGTTGCCCCAGCTGGAGCCGCCGTCCTTGAGCGCGTCCATTTCGGCCCGTTCCTCCTCCTTTTTGCGCTGCAGGAGGCGCGCCTGGAGGACCTTCATCGCGGCCGCCTTGTTCTGCAGCTGCGATTTCTCGTTCTGGCAGGAGACGACGATGCCGGTCGGGATGTGGGTCAGGCGGACCGCGGAGTCGGTCGTGTTGACGCTCTGCCCGCCGGGGCCGGACGAGCGGTACACGTCGACGCGGATGTCCTTTTCCGGGATGTCGACGTGGTCGACTTCCTCGACCTCGGGCAGGACCTCGACGTGCGCGAAGGACGTCTGCCGCCGGCTCTGGTTGTCGAACGGCGAGATCCGCACGAGGCGGTGGGTGCCCTGTTCGACCGAGAGCGTGCCGTAGACGTACGGGGCGGTCACCTTGAAGGTGGCGGACTTGATGCCCGCTTCTTCGGCGTAGGAGATGTCGAAGACGTCCGTGGGGTAGCCGTGCCGCTCGGCCCAGCGCAGGTACATGCGCAGGAGCATCTCGGCGAAGTCGGCCGCGTCGACGCCGCCCGCTTCGGAGCGGATGTTGACGACGGCGTTGCGGTCGTCGTATTCGCCGGACAGCAGGGTGCGGACTTCGAGCGCGTCGATGTCTTTGCCGAGGTCGGCGAGGTCGCCCTCGGCCTCGGTCATGCTGCCGCTGTCGCCCTCGTCGGCGGCGAGCTCGTAGAGGACGCCGAGGTCGTCGAGGCGCTGGCGCAGTTCGGAGACGCGGCGCAGCTCGGCCTGCCGGTGGGACAGCTGGCTGGTGACCTTCTGGGCTTCTTCGACGTTGTCCCAGAGGGTGGGGCTGGACGCCTGCTCCTCGAGCTCGGCGACCTGCGCCCGCAGCGCGTCGAGGTCCATCACCGACTCGATCTGGGTCAGCTTGCCGGTCAGGTCCTTCAGCGCCGCATCGAACTCATCACTCACGCCGGACAACGTTACGGCAAAACCCACGACCGGTCGCGAACCGGTCGTGGGGCCGTGGCGAAGCTCAGGCCTGCGGGATCGAGTCGAGCAGCTTCAGGGCGGCCTTGGCCTGCGCCTGGGCGAACTCGGCGACTGCCTTGGCGTAGGGGCCGTCGGCGGTCTTGGTGGCGTTCTTGGCCTCTTCGAGCTGCGCCTGGTAGGTGGTGCGGGCGCTGTCGAGCAGGGCGCTGCGCTGTTTGGCCGTCAGGGAGCCGGCGTGCACGAGCCGCAGGATGAGCGGGCTGCGCAGGTGGTCGGGTCCGGCCTCGGACGTGAGCCACGTCTTGAAGGCCTTCTTGCCTGCCGCGGTGAGCACGTACTGCTGGCTCGAACGGGGTCCTTGCTTGCCGAGCCGGACGAGACCCTCTTTCGAGAGCGCCGGGAGCTCGCGGTAGACCTGGCTGCGGGTGACGCTGAAGAAGGCGCCGAAGCGCTCGTCGGCGCCCGAGACGAGCTGGCCGCCTGTGGCGGGGCCGTCATGGAGCAGACCGAGCAGAGCGGCGGCGGTTGCATTCAATTCGGACACCCCTCTACGGTCCCACTTATCCGCCGCTGTGTCCACAGTGGTCACGAATCAGTCCATTGTGGCCAGCGGCAACCCCTCTAACAGCCCAGTCCGCTGGTATGTCCACAATAGACTCTGCCACGCTCCGCAACCACCGCCGAAACGATCACCGCGCCGCAACCACCACCCGAGCGACGGCCAAATGGCGCACAAAAAAGCCGGGGCCCGTGCATCCGCACGAGCCCCGGCTTTGTATCCACGTAGCGGGGACAGGATTTGAACCTGCGACCTCTGGGTTATGAGCCCAGCGAGCTACCGAGCTGCTCCACCCCGCGTCGTTGTGAAAACAACAATACACCCCCCAAAACACCCTATGACACCACCCCCCAAAACACCATCCGACCAGCAAAAACACCACAACCAACCCCCAGAGCCAGCCACCCCACCCCGCCCAACCCCCCACGAATCCCACCGCCCCAACAAACAACCCCCACGCTTTCCGCACCCCACCCCCGGCACACACCGCCAATGACGGAATATTCCACCGCCCCAACGATTCCCGACCCTCTACAAGAGAACAACCAAGAGGTCTAAACCTGTCAAACCCACCCGATCCCCCACCGCCCCAAAAAACCCACCACCCCAGACGCTCCCCACAGCCGCGACGCGGCGGCTTGGCTCCCCGCCCTCCAAACCGAGCAAGTCTTCCGACCCCGACTAGGCAGCACCGGATTGGCGACTAGGTTTTTGCCCTCCAGGCGAGTTCAGATCCATTGGGCCGCCAAGGATCGCCCCCCTCACGAACCGGAGCACCCAGCAAGACCGCCCCGCGCCTCACAACGAACGAACCCGTCGCAACCAACGAAGACCAACCGCCCCGAAAACAAACGCAAACCCCGCACCCACCTCACCTGACCGGCCAAGCTCGCTCCGCGAGCAAAGGCCCCCCACGACAAAGGTGAGGATCCAGTCCAGAAGCACCCCGGCCGGGGGTCCAGGGGGCTTGCCCCCTGGCGGGGGTCTGGGGGTTCGACCCCCAGAGGCAACAACGAAAGAGGCCCGTCTTCGCGCTTTTTGCGAAGACGGGCCTCTCACCTCTGTAGCGGGGACAGGATTTGAACCTGCGACCTCTGGGTTATGAGCCCAGCGAGCTACCGAGCTGCTCCACCCCGCGTCGTAGGACCTACCTTACGCCCTGGTTTCCAGCGGGCGCAAAGCAGGTGCCTATTACGTAACCGAGGTCACCCGCCGGGCTGGGACGGCGGCCCGCTGGAGGCGGGCGGGGTAGTCGGTTTGGCGGAGTTGTATTCCTTGGTCGCCGCGTCGAGCGCGGCGAGTGCCGCGCCTTGGTCGGTGAAGTTGCCGGACTGCTGTGCGGCCTTGAGCTTGGCGAGCGCGGCCTGGATGTCGGCGACGGCCTTGTCCATGGCCGGGTTGCTGCCGCCGGTGCTGGGCGGCGGCTGGGCGGTGCTGGACGTCGGCGGGGTCGTCGTGGTGCCGGGGTCGCCTTCCTTGGGCGTGGTGGCCGCCGCGCCGGTGCCCTTGCCGAAGACCTGGTCGAGCGCCTCGTTGAGGGTGGACGCGAAGCCGATCTTGGCTCCGTAGGAGACGAGCACGCGGGCCAGCTGCGGGTAGCTGAGCTGGTTGCGCTGGCGGATGTAGACGGGTTCGACGTAGAGGAATCCGTCGGCGACCGGCAGCGTGATCAGGTTGCCGTAAATGGGAATGACGTTGGGGTTGTTCAGCAATGTCCGGTCTTGGGCGACCCGGGGGTCGCTCTGGAACCGGTTTTGCACCTGGACGGGTCCGTCGACCTGGTTCGCCCCGCTGGCCGGCGGTAGTCGCAGGACGCGGATGGTGCCGTAGTCCTGCGGATCGGACGAGACGGACATCCAGGCGGAGAGGTACTGCCGTTGCAGACCGGTGAGCGCACTGGTCAGCTGGAAGGTCGGCCTGCCTTCGCCCGCCGCGTTGGCGAGGACGTAATAGCCGGGCTGGTTGGCGACATTCGCTCCGGCCGTGGTGGAACTGCCGTCCTCGGTCGGGTCCTGCGGGACGCTCCAGAACGCCTGCTGCGCGTAGAACTCCTGCGGGCTGTCGACGTGGTAGCGGGCGAGCAGTTCGCGCTGGATCTTGAACAGGTCCTCGGGGTAGCGGAAGTGCGAGCGCAGTTCCGGCGAAATCTCCGAGCTGGGCTTCACGACGCCGGGGAAGACGTTCTCCCACGCCTTGAGGACGGGTTCGTTGTCGTCGATCGAGTACAGGTTGACGGTGCCGTCGAACGCGTCGACGGTCGCCTTCACCGAGTTGCGGATGTAGTTGATCGAGTTGTTCGCCTGTTTGGTGACGCCGTTGAGCGAGTCGTTGGTCGCCTCGCCGAGCTGCGTCTGCTGGGCGTACGGGTAGTTGTCGAGCGTGGTGTAGCCGTCGACGATCCACTGGATGCGGCCGTTGACCACCGCCGGATACGGGTCGCCGTCGAGGGTGAGCCACGGGGCGACCTTGGCGACGCGGTCGCGCGGTTCGCGGTTGTACATGATCTTCGAGCCGTCGCCGATGGCGTCGGAGAAGAGGATCTTCGGCTCGCGGTACTCGGCGGCGAACATCAGCCGGTTGAACCAGTTGTCGAGCGAGACGCCGCCCTTGCCCTGGTAGAGGTAGTCGCGCTTGGCGTCGGTGTCGTACTCGCCGGGAGCCTTGCCCGGAGTGCCGCCGACGATCGCGTAGTCGGACTGGTTGGTGAGCTCGCCGTAGTAGATCCGCGGCTGGTCGACCTTGATCCCCGGCTGGCCGTTGACCGAGCCCGCGCCGGTCGGGTTCGTGGTGTCGCTCGTGGTGGCGATCGGGTAACCGCCGTCGGAGTTCGAATCCTTCACCGCACGGTCGATCGTGTTGGCGGGCGCGGCCACGAATCCGTTGCCGTGCGTGTAGACCATGTGCTTGTTGATCCAGTTGGTCTGGTTGCCGCTCAGCCCGTCGGTCTTCATTTCCTTGGCGGCCACGATGTAGTCCTGCATCGTGCCGCCGATGTTGTACCGGTCGATGTCCAGCTTGGACGGGAAGCCGTAGAAGTTCTCGCGGCCGACTCGCTGGGTGAAGGTGTCGCTGAGGATGTTCGGATCGAGCAGCCGGATGTTGGAGACCGTGCCGGTGTCGGCCTTCACCGCGTCCGCCGTGGTTTCGGTCTTGCCCGGGTACTGCTCGTACTTCACGTTGCCGAGTCCGTACGCCGCGCGCGTCGCGTCCATGTTGCGCTGGATCGACGGCGCTTCCTTCTCGTTGGCGTTCGGCTTGACCGAGAACTGGTCGAGGATCGCCGGCCAGGCGACGCCGACCAGCACGCCGGAGAGGATCAGCAGGACCAGCGAAATTGCCGGCAGCTGCAGATTCCGCAGGAACGCGCCCGCGAAGAACGCGATCGCGCAGATCACCGAAATGCACAGCAGGATCAGCTTCGCCGGGAGCACCGCGTTGAGGTCGGTGTAGGTGGCGCCGTTGAACAGCGGCATGTTCCGGTCGGACAGCAGCAGGTTGTACCGGTCGAAGAAGTACTCGACCGCCTTCAGCAGCACGAAGAGCCCGACCGTGATGGCGAGCTGCGCACGGGTCGGTCCGGCCAGCTGGCCGCCGCGGCCGGCGAGCCGGATGCCGCCGAAGATGTAGTGCGCGATCAGCGCGCCGAAGAACGAGACGACGACGGTGACGAACAGCCAGCCGAGCAGCCAGTTCACGAACGGCAGGGTGAAGGCGTAGAAACCGAGGTCGATGCCGAACTCGGGATCCTTCTGGCCGAACGAGGTGCCGTTGAGGAACAGCTGGATCGTCTGCCAGTCCCCGGTCGCCGACGCGCCGGAGATGACGCCGGTGAGCACCGGGATGCCGATGCCGAACAGCCGGATCCGGCTGACGATCACCGAGCGGTAGCGCGACAGCGGATCATCGCGGCCGGACACCGGCACGAACACCGGCCTGGTCCGGTACGCGATCAGCAGGCTGACCGCCAGCGCGCCGCCGACCAGCAGCCCTACCGCGAGGAAGAGCACGATGCGGGTGACCAGCTGCGTGGTGAACACCGAACGCGCCTGCAGTTCGCCGAACCACAGCCAGTCCACGTAGGTGTCGAGCAACCGGACGCCGGCCAGCAGGGCCAGCACGATCACCGCGGCGATGATGAGAAGGATCCGGCTGCGCCGGGACAGCTTCAGGCTCACCGGGGGCCGAGTCGCCACGGCAATGCTCCTGTCTTCGTGAACATGTTCGCCGGGGACAGCTGTGTCCCCGTGACCTCTAACTCTACGGACGGTGCCCCGAGTTCCCGGGACCACCCAAACCGGGCACGTACGGCGCGTCGCGAGGACGCCTGACACGATGGTCGCCATGCCACCGAGTGAGCCGTCTGCCGCCCACCCTGTCGCCGGGCTGGCCCGGGAAGTCGAAGAGTTCGTCGCCGCCGCGGGCTGGAACCAGCCGCCGCAGTTGTTCGCGCTGGTGCCGACCGCCGCGCTGCTGGACGAACAGCCCGAGCTGGCCGGTCAGCTCGACCGCGCGAACCCGCTGACCCCGGTGGCCCAGGAGGCCCTGCCGGACGGCGATCTCGCCGAATCGCTCGGCCGGATCGCGTGGCCGGACATCGTGGTCGGCTGCGCGCTGGCGCAGGAGATCATCGTGCTGCCCCCGGACGTCGAGGCGGAACTCGAAGGAATCGCCGAGGCGGACGCCGAAAGCCTCCGCCGCGCCGCCGCGGACCACCCGCGCCGCACCGAGGCGCGGCTCGTGGCCGCCGTCCTGCGCGAGGGCGACGCGGCTTGCGTGATGCGGCTGCGCGGCGTCCAGCCGGGCGACGAGGACGAGAACGCGGTCGACGAACTGGTGGAAAGCCCGGATCTCGCGCCGAATCTCGTGGACGCGCTGAAGACGACCCTGCAGCCCTGATTCACCGGCTGCTGCTTCCGTTAAGTCCGTGAAGGGCCCCTTGAGGGAATCAGATTCCCTCAAGGGGCCCTTCACGGACTTGCTCGAGTGCCGGTCAGCAGTGCTCGACCGGGCGGCCGGCCTTCAGGTTGTCCAGCTGCTTGAGCGCGTCGTCCAGCGTCGACACCTTGATGAGGTTGAGCCCTTCCGGCGCGGCCGATTTGGCCTCGGCGCAGTTGTGCTCGGGGACGAGGAAGTCGGTCGCGCCCGCTTCCTTCGCGCCGACGACCTTGAACGAGATCCCGCCGATCGGCCCGACCTGGCCGGTCTCGCTGATCTCGCCGGTGCCCGCGATGTGCCTGCCGCCCGCGAGGTCGCTGCCCGGTTTCCCGGGCGGGGTGAGCCGGTCGATGATCGCGAGGGTGAACATCAGGCCCGCCGAGGGGCCGCCGACGTCCTGCAGCGAGATGTCGACGGAGAACGGCGCGACCGCGCGGTCGACGGCGGTCAGCCCGAGGAAGCCCTGGGTGCGGTCCTCGCGCTGGGCGAGCGTGACCGGCACGGTGCGTTCCGGCTGGCCGAGGTGCTGGAAGGTGACCTGGACGCTGTCGCCCGGCTTGGTGTTGACGATCGAGGCGGCGACCTCGGCGGCCTCGCGCACCTGCTTGCCGTTGACCGCGATGAGCTTGTCGCCGGGGGCGAGGATGTGGTCGGCCGGACTGCCGGACACGATCTGCTTCGCGACGACCTGCACCGGATAGCCGAGGTGGCGCAGCGCGGCGACCTGGGCGTTGCTCTGCGAGTTCTGCAGCTGCTGGATGTTCTCCTGCTTGACCTGCTCGTTGGTCTCGCCGGGCTTGTAGTACTCCTCGCGCGGCGCGAGCGCGTAGCGGCCGCTGGCCCAGAGGCCGAGCGCGGTGAAGAGGTTGATGCCGTCGTTGAGCGAGACGGTGGTCATCCGCAGTTCGCCGCTGGTGCCGTAGGTCTGCTGTCCCTTGACCTGGATCACCGGGTTGCCCGCGGCGTCGCGGCCGAGGGTGTCGTAGGTGGGCCCGGGGCTGATCGCGACATACGGCACCTGGACCAGGAACCCGGCCACGACGAACACCAGGAACAGCACGCCGCTGACCAGCATCGTCCATCCGCGGCGGGTCATCCGCCGGTCGCTGCGGGCCGGCGCGCGCGACGGCTCGGCGCGGCGGGACTGGTTCGCGGTGTCCTCGTCCGGTTTTGTCACGAGCGACAGCGTACGGTGACTGTGTTCGCTTCCCGGTGAAGGCCACGGTTGACGCGCTGAGCCGGGTCGTACCCGCGTACGGTGGAGCTATGAGCAATCCCCCGTTCGGCTTCGGACCGCCCGATCCCGACAAGCGAGGCGACAACGACCCCTCGAACCCGGGCCAGCCCGGCGGAGCCGAGGCGTTCAACCAGCTCGGGCAGATGCTGAGCCAGCTGGGCCAGATGCTGAGCCAAGCGGGCTCGTCGAGCGGGCCGGTCAACTACGACCTGGCGAAGCAGATCGCGCTCCAGAACCTGAGCGGACGGGACGACGGCAAGATCGGCTTCGCGTCCGAGGGCGGCGATTCCTCGACGGCCGTGCGCGACGCCGCGCACCTGGCGGAACTGTGGCTCGACGCGGCGACGATCCTCCCCGCGGGCGCGACGACCACCGTGTCGTGGTCCGCGCGCACCTGGGTCGAGAAGACGCTGCCGACCTGGCAGCGGCTGTGCGATCCGGTGGCGCAGCAGGTGTCCGGCGCGTGGATGCAGGCGCTGCCCGAAGAGGCCAAGCAGGCCGCCGGTCCGCTGCTGTCGATGATGGGCCAGATGGGCGGCATGGCCTTCGGGTCCCAGCTCGGCAACGCGCTGGCGCAGCTCGCGCAGGAAGTCCTCACGTCGACCGAGGTCGGCCTGCCGCTCGGCGAGGCCACCACGTCGGCGCTGCTCCCGGCGAACATCGAGAAGTTCACTGAAGGTTTGGAGCTGCCCGCCAGCGAGGTGCTGGTCTTCCTGGCCGCGCGCGAAGCCGCGCACCAGCGGCTGTTCGCACACGTGCCGTGGCTGCGGCAGCGCCTGCTCGCGACGGTCGAGGAGTTCGCCCGCGGCATCACCGTCGACACCTCCGCGCTGGAGTCCCTGGCCGGAAGCATCGACCCGGCGAACCCGGCGAGCATCGAAGAAGCGATGTCGTCCGGCCTGTTGGAGCCCCAGACCACTCCCGAGCAGCAGGCCGCCCTGAAGCGCCTGGAAACCCTGCTGGCGCTGGTGGAAGGCTGGGTGGACGTGGTGGTGGCCGAGGCCATCGGCGACCGCCTTCCCGGAGCCGAGGCCCTGCGCGAAACGCTGCGCCGCCGCCGTGCGACCGGCGGCCCCGCCGAGCAGACCTTCGCGACCCTGGTGGGTCTGGAACTGCGCCCGCGCCGGATGCGCGCCGCGTCGTCCCTGTGGAAGCTCGTCGAAGACCGCCACGGCATCGAAAAGCGCGATGGCCTGTGGTCCCACCCGGACCTCATGCCGACCGCCGAGGACCTGGACGAGCCCCTGGACTTCGCCGACCGCATGGCCGAACCGCCCGCTCTCGCTTCGGACCTGGACCCGATCGCTGAGCTGGAGCGCACGGAGAAGGCCGAGCGCGAGGCCCGCGAAGCCAAGTCGGCCGCCGAGGGTGGCGGTGAGGCTAAGGATTCCGACACAGCCTCTGACGGCAAGGGCGACGAGACCCCGAAGGACGAGGGGAACCCGCCTTCCTAGGGCCTCTCAGCTACCTCGCCCGCGCGGACCGTCTCACCTGAGCTGAGACGGTCCGCGCGGGCTTTGTATTGCCAGCACTCCGCTCCGCACCCAACGCCCGCCCCTCGTTGGTTCCTCCACACCATCGATCACGGCGAGCCAGGCGACCGCTCCGCACCCAACACCCGCCCTCGCTGGCTCCTCCGCACCATCGATCACGGCGCGCCAGGCGACAGCCAAGACCTCGACGTTCGAGCCTTCCCACTCGGCCGCCCCGCTCACTTGAGACACCGCCGCTGACTTGTCTCCGGCCAGGCCGCCTCAGCCGTCTGGTCCCGCGTTCAGGATCGCCTGGCCCTTCTCCCGGCTGCGATCAGCCGTCCGCGCAGTCCTCCCCCGAAATCCTTCGCTCCACCGCAGCTGGCCACGAACTCCGCCCGGCCACGCCGTCCGCCCTCCAGAACCCTCCGCAACCAGCGTCCACCGGCTCTCCAACGCGGCCGAGCAGCCGCAGCCACCCCCTCAGTCCTCCTCCGAAATCCCCCACCCAGCCGCCGCCGAAAGCCCCTCCAGGTACCCGATCGCCCGTTCCGTCTTCGGATACCGGTTGACCAGCGTCCAGAACGCCGCGTCGTGCCCCGGCTCCTTCAGGTGCGCCAGCTCGTGGATCAGCACGTAATCCAGCACCCACTGCGGCACCCGCTGGAGCCGGTCGCTGACCCGGATGGTCGCGTCCACCGGCGTGCACGACGCCCACCGGGTACGCATCGGCGGCACCCACCGCACGCTGGCCGGCAGCGCTTTCCCGTCCAGGTACTTCGCCCCGAGCAGGGCGCAGCGCGCCAGCAACGCCGCGTCCGACGCCTTGGGCGGCGCCGCCTTCCGTCCTCCCGAGCGCAGCAGCCTGCGCTCCATCTCCGCGACCCAGTGTTTCTCTTCCTCGCGGGTCATCCGGGCCGGGATGAGGACCACCAGGGTGTCCTCGTTCCAGTACGCGGTGACCGTCCGGTGCCTGCGCTGGCTGCGCCGCACCTCGACCTTGTGTTGAGAAGTGTCCGACGGGGCCTTCTCGCCCCTGCCTCTCAGTGAGGGCATCCGTGCTTCGACCACTCGACAACGGTAAGGCTCAGCACCGACAACTTGGAGCGCCGAAAGGTCACAGCCCTGAGTTGTCCACAAGTAGATTTCCCTGTGGACAACTCGGCTTCTCACCCGCGAGTGGCGTTCCGGAGCTGCCAAGCTGGCCGCATGACCCTGTCCAGTGTTCCGCCGCCGGACGTGCTCCTCCCGGCGTATCCGACGTTGCTTCCGGGCATCCACGTGCTCGAACGCGACGGCAACGAGATCCAGTTCGGCCTCGACCCCCGCCACGGCATCATCGCCAACGGCCTGCCCGCTCCGATCGTCGACAGCGTCCGCAGGCTCGACGGGCGGCGCGGGCTCGAGGACATCCTGCTCGCTGTAGGCGAACACCGGGACCAGTTCCATCTGCTGCTGAAACAGCTCGCCGCACTCGGTTTGGTCACCGAAGCGGCGAAGAAGAGCGCGAAACGGGTCGAGACCGGGTTGTGGTCGCTGCGAGCCCGCCACTACCAGCCAGCGCTCACGGACCGTCGCTGGCAAAGCCTCATCGCGGTCCACGGCAGCGGACGGATCGCCGTGGCGGTCGCCGCGCTGCTCGCGGCGTCCGGAGTCGGGCACCTCGACATCCGTGCGTCCGGCAGAGTCAACGAAGCCGACCTCGGCTCCGGGTTCACACCGGCTGAGCTGGGCCAACCTAGGCAACGCGCGATCCGGACCGTCGTCGCCCGGGTCGCGCCCGACGTCACCACCGCCCGGAACCAGCGCCGCCTCCCTGACCTCGTGCTGCTCACCGACACGCTCGTCCCGCCGCCGGAAGAAGTGGCCGAACTGGTCGACTCGGCCACCTCGCACCTGCCGGTCCGGGTGTGGGAGGGCACGGGCATCGTCGGCCCGCTCGTGGTACCTGGCCGCAGCGCCTGCCTCCGCTGCTGTGACCTGCATCGGACCGATGCCGATCTGTCGTGGCCAAGGATCGCGACACAGCTGGTCGGCCGGATTCCACGGGCTGATCTGGGTGCCGTCCACGCCTGCGCTTCGCTCGCCGTGGCGCAGGCGATGCGGCTGCTCTCGCCGAGCGAAACCCCGCCGCCTGCCTGGAACGCCACGCTGGAGATCGACAACTTCGACGGAAAGTTGCACCGCAAGGACTGGGAGCCACATCCGGACTGCGGTTGCGGAGCGCCCGTACCGGTCGAGGAAGGCCCCTTACCGGCGGAGGAGGCTCCCGAGGAGGTGCTGCAAGAGACGTAGGCCACACCTAGGTGGCGTCAGCAGGCTGCGAGCGTCGTGCTCATCAAGGCAGAATCGCAGGGTGACCGACTTTCGCGACCGAACCGGAGACCGCGATTCCGCCATGCCGCGTCGCGGCGCTGCCCGTACCGCGAAGCTGGCGAGCCTCCCGCTCGGCATCGCCGGACGAGCCGTGGGCGGCTGGGGCAAGCGGCTGGCCGGGCAGAGCGCTGAACAGGTGAGCGCGACGCTCTCGGCCAAGGCCGCGGAGCAGCTGTTCGAGGTGCTGGGCACGCTCAAGGGCGGCGCGATGAAGTTCGGGCAGGCACTAAGCGTCTTCGAGGCCGCGGTGCCGGACGACATGGCGCAGCCGTATCGGGAAGCGCTCACGAAGCTGCAGTCGGCCGCGCCGCCGATGCCTGCCCGGCAGACCCATCGCGTGCTCGCCGAGCAGCTGGGCCGGTCCTGGGTCGGACGGTTCTCGCACTTCGACGACGAGCCGGCCGCCGCGGCGAGCATCGGCCAGGTGCACCGCGCGACCTGGCACGACGGTCGCGAGGTGGCGGTCAAGGTCCAGTACCCGGGCGCGGACGAGGCGCTGCGCAGCGACCTGCGCCAGTTGCAGCGCTTCAGCAGGCTGTTCCAGGCTTTTGTGCCCGGCACCGACGTGAAACCGCTTCTCACGGAGCTGGCCGAGCGGATGGACGAGGAGCTCGACTACCTCGCCGAAGCCGACAACCAGCGCGCGTTCGCGAAGGCGTTCGAGGGCGACCCCGAATTCCTGATCCCGCGCGTCGTGGCGAGCGCGCCGAAGGTGGTGGTCAGCGAGTGGGCCACCGGCACCCCGCTGGCCGAGATCATCTCGGACGGCGATCCGGCCACCCGCAACCTCGCCGGGCGGCTTCTCGCGGAGTTCCACTACTCGTCGCCGGCGCGGGCGAATCTCCTGCACTCCGACCCGCACCCCGGCAACTTCATGCTGACCGGCGACGGCAGGCTGTGCGTGATCGACTTCGGCGGCGTCGCGAAGCTGCCGCACGGAATTCCGCGGCACCTGGGCGAAATCACGCGACTCGCTTTGGACGGCCACTCCGACGACCTGATGCGGCTGCTGCGCGAAAACGGTTTCGTGCGCGCGGATTCGTCCCTGGAAGCGGACGAGGTGCTTGCCTATCTCGCGCCGTTCACCGAGCCGCTGGCCGAGCCGACGTTCCACTTCACGCGCCGCTGGATGCAACGGCAAGCGGGCCGCGTCGGCGACTCCCGCGGCAACGACTTCCACGTCGGCCGCTCGCTGAACCTGCCGCCGGAGTACCTGATGATCCACCGGGTCACGGCCGGATCGACGGGCATCCTCTGCCAGCTCGACGCCGAGATCCCAGCTCGCGGCATCGTGGAACGGTGGCAGCCGGGGTTCGCCGCCTAGTTGTCCACAAGCCGAGGCGACCCCGCCGAGTTGTCCACAGATTGCGCAGGGTGGTTTCGCTGAGTTGATCAAGCCGTCATTCTCGAGGTATGACGACTACGACAAGCACAGACTCCCTCGCTTTCGGTGACCTGGTCTCGCACGGAGTTCTCCACCGACGGCACCTGCGCGTCGCGGGAATTTCGGATCGAAGAGCCGCACAGCTTTCCGGCCCGGGCGGACCGTGGCGACAGGTGTACTCCGGCGTGTACCTCGTGCACGACAAACCTCCGAGCCGAGAAGAACTCCTGCACGCGGCCGTTGCCCGGTACGGTCCCGGAACCGTCGTCACCGGCACAGATGCGTTGTGCGCACACGGAATCAGCCATCCGCGGACCGCCGAGATCCATCTTTTGGTACCGCACAACCGAAGGCCAGCCAACGAACCGAGCGTCATCACGTACCGCACCGCCCGAATGCCCGAAGCGATCCTGATCGACGGCTTGCCCTACGCGAGCGCCGCCCGCGCCGCTCTCGACCTGGCCCGGCGGGAAAACGATCCGGACGAGATCGCAAGGCTGGTCTCGCTGCCGCTGTATTGGGGCTTAGCGGATCGCGCCGAACTGACGCGCGAACTGGACAACGGAAACCAGCGCGGCTCAGCAGCTGTACGCACTGTCCTGCGCAGCCTCGACGACCAAGAAACCTTCGCACACGGACAAGCACTCCGTGTCCTCCAACGAACACCGCTGCCCACCCCGCAATGGAACGTCGCAGTCTGCGACCGCCGCGGCCGACGACTCGGTACCGCAGATGCGTGGTGGGACGAAATCGGCCTCGCCTGGCGCTACCGCACCGCAGCGGGCCCCGAAGACTTCAGCCACCTAGCCCTGGCCGCGACCGGCACCGTGTTGTTTCGGTGCACCCCACGCCAACTCCGGGATTCACCGGAGGAGATGAGCACTGAACTCCTCAACGCCTACCGCCATGCGGCGCGCACTCCTCGCCCGAAAGTGCGCGCTGTCTACAAGACAGGAAATGCCGCATGACCCAAACCTGACGCACAGGCGGGACAACGCGGGCATTGCTGTCAGCCACTCGGCAGGCAACATGTCCTCGACGCCCCCGGCGTGGCCACGCGTTCACCGATACCCGGAGGCAACTTACTTCGGCTTACGCCCGAGGCGAGTGGCCAGCGCTCGACATGCCGGAAATTAATGCGCGCGCAACCCCAGTCGCCGATATTCGCCGGACAGCTTGCCGTTGACCTGCCGAAAACTAGCTGCGTCCAACCCAGGGCACCGGTATCGGGCGGAGAGGCTTTCGTTGACCGACCGAACCTAGCTGTGCCCGGCCCCGGGCACCGATATTCGCTGAACAGCCTGCCGTCGACCTACTGAAAACTGGCTCGTCCTAGCCAGGGCACCGATATTCGCTCAACAGGCCGATACTGACCGTCCGAATCTGGCTGCCCGCGATCCGGTCACCAGTATTCGTCCGGCAGCTTGCCTTCGATGTCCCGGACGTGGTTGCGCGCGCAGTCCGGACAGAGCCAGCGCTGCTCGCCGTTTTCCTTGGTGCTGACCCAGGCCAGGATCGCGAGCGGGTCAGTTTCGGCGGCACGCGCTCGACCGCACCGGGAGCACGTCGGGCCGGGCGCGGTCACGGCCGACGTCCGTGGTGCACGGTGCGCGCGCCGAGCAAGAAGAGATCGCGACGTTTGCCGAGGTAATGGGAGCTGTCCGGATCGAGCAAAGAAGCCAACGTCGCGCGGTCTTCGTCCGCGAGATGGTCGGCACCGTGCGTCGCGAGACGGGAAAGGTGGTGGTGCACATAGTCAGTGAGACCGTCCGGACCAGGTGCGGGGTGGTCCACCAACGCACTGAACGAGCCGACTTCGGCGAGCCCGGCCCGTTCGAGCGCGACTGTCCAGCCGTAGGGCATCGGCACGGCGCCGTCGATGCCCTCGCGCATCCCGACGAACCACTCAGCCTGCGCGGCCTGCAACCGGTCCTCTAGGCCGGGCCGTCCGACTCCGAGATCCCAAGGGAGGCAAGAAAAAGACAACCCGCCCTCAGCGAGAGCGACGACGCCGCCAGCCCGTGCGACAGCCGCAAGCGTGCCAATCGCGGCCTGCTGGTCCGGAAGGTGATGCACAACGCGCGACGCCCACACGAGATCCGCGGCGGGAAGCAAGTCAGGCAAGGCACTGTCGGCAAGATCGGCGACGATCGCCCGAACCTCGACTGTCGGCGCGGTTCCTCCGGCGGTTGCGAGGTCGGCCGCGGCCACGTCGGCGACCGCAGCACGAACCTCGGCTGTCGGTGCCGTACCCCCGGACGATGCAGCGGCGTCCTCATCCCCGTCAGCGACCGCAGCACGAACCTCGGCTGTCGGTGTCCTGCTTCCGGTCGCAGCGGTGTGGTTGCTCGAACCCGCGCCGGACGTGCGGTGGTCTCCGTCCCCCTCGCTCGCGACATGGCCTCGGCGTTCGGGCGGGAGGGCTGGGTTGTCTGCGCGGTTGTTCTGCGCTGCATCGGCGGCAGCGCGGACGGCGCGTTCGGCCTCGTGGAGAAGCTCGGGAGTCGCGTCGACCAGGATGATTGTGCCGCCGTGCTGGGTGGCCAGGGCTTGGGCGAAGTGGGTGCTCATCCCGCCTGCGCCGCAGCCCAGGTCGATCACCGTCGGGTTGGCGGGGAGTTTCGCGGCCAGGCGGGCTGCGATGGCGGCCTGCGCGGGGGCGTCGAGGGTGTCGGCTGCGCGGAGGAGGACCAGCCGGTCAGCCCAGTCGATGTGGTCGTGCGTATGTCCGGACACTGGCTCATTGAACACCCGTCCCCGGACGAGAACGAGCCTGGAAGGTCCCCCGACGGGCCTTCCAGGCTCATTCCCGCGAAGTGATCAGCGACGGGATTGGTCGCGCGGACGCCTGCCCCTCCCCTTGGGCAGAGCGTCGCTTCCCCGTTCCCGAAAACCGATACCGGTTGCTGACAGCCGAGCCGGTTGGGCAAGGCGAATCAGGCCGACGGCCTGGTCCGCAGCCGGATGATCGGGCGACGGAACCGGAGCCACGCTGCCTGAGATGAGCCGGGCAGCGCGAATCGACTCGGAGGCGGGATCAAAAGCCCGGGCGGCCGACGCTCGTCAGCAGAACTGGAGGCAATCCTGCTGGCGGGCATCGGCTTCCGGACGGTCCCAGACAAAGAGGCAGGTCAGGCGAGTCCAGCCGAAGCCGGACCCACCTCACCCGACCGAACTGGGGTCTAGCTGGGTGGTTGGAATCGCTCCGCTCGGCTGGTCGCCCAGCGGGCTACTCGCGACCAGCGGCGCGCGGCTCGCGCTCGGCGCCATGGACGTTGGATTTCATGTTCGGTTATCAGGTCGCGTATTCGCGCTCGGGACAGTTCTTCGTGAAGCAACATCTTCGTGGTCTCCTGAGACTTGTTCTGCTTGGGTTTCGGCTGCACACGGACCGGTTTTCCGGTGCGGGCCTCGAAATCGCGCGTGGTGATGAGGTCGACGGTCATGCGGCGGCGCTCCGGGCCGCGGCGACGGGTTCGAGGGCTGCGTTCTTGCGCGGACGGCCACGGGGCCGCTTGCGCGCGATCACCGCACCGCGCTCGAAGATCTCCCCTCCCCAGACACCCCACGGCTCACGCCGGGCGAGTGCTCCCGCGAGGCAGGCCTCGCGGACCGGGCAGCCGGCGCAGAACGCCTTGGCCCGCTCGAGTTCCGCGGGCGATTCGGCGAACCAGAGGTCCGCGTCGCGCGAGCGGCAGGGGAGTTCGGGCTCAGCGACCCCGTCGAGCAGGTCGCCGATGTCGAACCCTTCGGCTAAGGGGCCCTCAGCGAGGGCGATGGCGGCAGACATATCCGTGCTCCTTTGCGATTCGGTGGTGGTGTGGCGGTGGGCGATCGAACTGGACAACTTGTTCCTTCTTGTTGTGCAGCCAAAAAAACACGAAGGCCGCGGATCCGGTTACCGGTTCCGCGGCCTTCGTGAGCCTTGAGTCCTGACGTCAGGTCAGGAACTTCGCTCCCGTATCGACAACGGAACACGGAACTGCTTGATGGTCGGCAGATCGACATCAACCTGCGGGTACGCGGCAACAACGGCCGCAGTCGCGAGAGTGATGCCGGCCGGGGCCCCGTTGCGCTCGATGCGACGCAATCCGTCAATGTGACGACGCGTTCCGTCGATGTGCGCGAACGTGGACACACCGGTGCCCTGGCGCGGGGCGGCGACGGTCGTGCAGACAGGCAGACCAGTGCCAGGGATCGTGTGCATCAGATTGCTGATCATTTCACCGGCACCGCCTTTCTCTGTCGGACTGCGCCGCGTGAAGCGGCAACCGTCGTGTTCTTGTTCTTCCCCAGACCGGGCCTTCTTCTCGCCCGGGTGCCTACGCAGGCTATGCGCCCCAGCACAGCCGGGGCAACTTATTTTCCCAAATCTCTGCCGAAGAGACGAAGATCGCCCCCTAGCAGCAGGTTCGCCGCATCGATCACCGCGAAGACGCGGTCAAGATCGCATCGACGAACGGACCACGTCGAGCACTTCCGCGCCGAACCGCTCGAGCTTCGTCGCGCCGATCCCGGAGATCGACACCAGCGCGCCGTCGTCGGTCGGCCGTTGCTCGGCGATCGCCATCAGCGTCGCGTCAGTGAACACGACGAACGCCGGGACCTTCAACTCCCGCGAACGCTCCCCGCGCCACGTCTTCAGCTTCTCCAGCAAATCCTCATCCACTGTGGACGGGCATTTCCCGCACCGCCCCAGCTTGACCTCCATGGTCTGCACCAGCGGACCGCCGCACAGCCGGCAGCGCGCGACGTTCGACCCGGGCTTCGACACCTGCTGCGAACGCGCGATGCGCGCCGCCGGGTGATCCTCCGGGATCAGCCCGTACAGGAACCGCGACCGCCGCCGATTGCGTCCCCGGCCCTGTCCGCGCGAGAGCGACCACGACAGCGACAGATGTTCTCGAGCCCGCGTCACCCCGACGTAGAACAGTCGTCGTTCTTCTTCGATCGCGGCGTCGTCGCCGTCCGCGTGCAGGATCGGCATGGTGCCCTCGGACAGCCCGACGAGAAACACCGCGTCCCACTCGAGCCCCTTCGCCGCGTGCAGTGACGCGAGCGTGACGCCTTCGACCGTCGGCGGGTGCTGCGCCGCCGCGCGCTGTTCGAGCTCCGCGACGAAGCGCGGCAGATCCGCGTCCTCGACCGACGCCGCCAGCTCCTCGGCCAGCTCCACCAGCGCGAGCAGCGCGTCCCACCGCTCCTTCGCCGCGCCCCCTGACGGCGGTTGCTCGGTGAGCCCGACCCGCGCGAGCACCGAGCGCACCGCGGTGACCAGCTCCAGCGAGGTCGGTTCCATCGACGCCGTGCGCAGCGCCGCCATCGCCTGCCGCACCTCGGTGCGCTGGAAGAACCGCTCGCCGCCGCGGACCAGGTATGGGATCCCGGCTTCGGTGAGCGCCTGCTCGTAGGCCTCCGACTGCGCGTTGACCCGGAACAGCACCGCGATCTCGCTCGCTGACACGTCCGCGTCGAGCAGTTCGCGGATCCGCCGCGCGACTGCGCTGGCTTCGGCGGCCTCGTCCTCGTACTCGGCGAACTGAGGTTCCGGACCCTCCGGCCGCTGTCCGATGAGCTTCAGCCGCGAACCGGCCGGACGTCCGCGCGCGGCGCCGATCACGCGGTTCGCCAGCGCGACGACCTGTGGCGTGGACCGGTAGTCGCGTTCCAGGCGCACGACGGTCGCCTCCGGGAACCGCCGCGTGAACTCCAGCAGCGACTTCGGCGAGGCGCCGCCGAAGGAGTAGATGGTCTGGTTGGCGTCGCCGACGACGGTGAGGTCGTCGCGGCCGCCGAGCCACGCGTCGAGCAGCCGCTGCTGCAACGGCGTGACGTCCTGGTACTCGTCGACCACGAAGCAGCGGTACCGATCGCGGAACTCGGCCGCGACCGCCTCGTGCTTCTCCAGCACCGCGGTGGTCTGCAGGAGCAGGTCGTCGAAGTCGAGGACCTGCGCGTTCGTCTTCAGCTCCTCGTACCAGCGGTAGACCTCGGCGACCTGCGCGACCGGCGCGGGAGTGTCGCGCTGCGTCCGCGCGGCGACCGAGGGGTAGTCGTCCGGCGACACGAGCGACGCCTTGCTCCACTCGATCTCGCTCGCCAGGTCGCGCAGCACCTCGGTCTCGGTGCTCAGCCGGACGCGCTGGGCGGCCTGTGCGACGAGCCGGAACTTGTTGTCGATCAGGTCCCACGGCCGGTCGCCGACGACCCGCGGCCAGAAGTAGCGGAGCTGACGGCGGGCGGCGGCGTGGAACGTCAGCGCCTGCGCCGCGTCGACCCCGAGGCCGCGCAGCCGGGTGCGCATCTCCCCCGCGGCGCGCGTCGTGAAGGTGACCGCCAGTACTTGCCCCGGCGAGACGTGGCCCGATTGCACCAGGTGGGCGATGCGGTGCGTGATCGTCCGGGTTTTGCCGGTGCCCGCTCCGGCGAGGACGCACACGGGACCGCGGGGGGCCGCCGCGGCGGCTCGCTGCTCGGGATCAAGCCCGTCGAGCAGGCCTTGGCGGCTCTGCCGGCTCTGGGGAGACGATGCGATGGCCACCCCGCGATCCTCGCAGAGGGGGCCGACGGATTCCCGGCCGGGCACGCGGCCGTATCCTGGTCATATGGCGGGCAAGCAGGACAAGGAAGCGGCCAAGCAGGCCAAGCGGGAAAAGCGCGCTGCGAGCAAGGCCCGGCGCGGCCAGCTGTTCGAGGCGTTCAAGATGCAGCGCCGCGAAGACCCGATGCTCATCCCCTGGATGGTCGGTTCGATCGTGGTGGTCGCCGGTGTGCTGTTCGGCATCGGGTTCATCTTCAATATCCAGTGGACGCTGCTGCCGCTGGGCGTCGTGCTCGGCATCCTGCTCGCCGTGATCATCTTCGGCAGGCGCGTGCAGCGCACGGTCTACGGGAAGGCCGACGGCCAGCCCGGCGCGGCCGCCTGGGCGCTGGAGAACCTGCGCGGGAAGTGGAAGGTCACGCCGACCGTCGCCGCGACGACCCAGCTCGACGCCGTCCACCGCGTGCTCGGCCACCCCGGCGTGATCCTCGTGGCGGAGGGCGCTCCGCACCGGGTGAAGAACCTGCTCGCGCAGGAGAAAAAGCGCGTGTCCCGGCTGGTGGGCGACACCCCGATCTACGACGTCACGATCGGCCACGAGGACAAGCAGGTTCCGCTCAAGAAGCTGCAGTCGCACCTGACGAAGCTGCCGCGCAACCTCAAGCCGGCCCAGGTCGACGCCCTCGAAGCGAAGCTGGCCGCCCTCGGCTCGCGCGGCGCGGCGATGCCGAAGGGGCCGATGCCCGCGGGCGCGAAGATGCGGAACGTGCAGCGCACCATCCGCCGTCGCTGACGCTGCTTGCTGACGAAGAACCCCCGGTCCGAGGCGGCCGGGGGTTCTTCGCGTTCGAAGCAGCGCGGCGCGGGACCGGCGCGAGGTTGTTGTCCGTGAAGGGCTCCTTGGGGGAATCAGATTCCCTCAAGGAGCCCTTCACGGACCAGCGTCAGCGCATCCGGATGACGACGGTGTTGGTC
>NZ_JBEXMH010000060.1:0-57127 GCF_040610415.1 Amycolatopsis sp. NPDC004079
GCTCCTTGCAGGAATCAGATTCCCTCAAGGAGCCCTTCACGGACCTACTCAGGGGCAGGGAAGAACCCCGCGCCGTCGACACGGCATCCGCTCCAAGAAAGCCCCAATGCCACGCTGGGGTGCGTAATGCGCAACGAATCCGGCATTCGCGCCAGGCGAGCGATGCCGAATCCGGTGCCGAGGCGTGCGGGATCCTCGGCAGCCGCGGCCGCCCGCAGCCGCGTCCGGGCTCGTTGGACACGGGGCGGCCCGGGACTGTCGGACCCGCGTGGGACCATGGGGGTCGTGCCTCAGGTTTCGTCCGCGCCCGTCGGCGCTCCGTCCGTTTCGCCCCGTCGCGCCCTGCCCGGCTCGGCTTTCCTCGCCGCCGCGCGCGGCGAGCGGCCCGCGCACGTCCCGGTGTGGTTCATGCGCCAGGCCGGCCGTTCGCTGCCGGAGTACCGCGCGCTGCGCGAGGGTGTCCCGATGCTCGACGCGTGCTTCGACCCGGAGATGCTCGCCGAGATCACGATGCAGCCGGTCCGCAGGCTCGGCGTCGACGCGGCGATCCTGTTCAGCGACATCGTGGTTCCGCTCAAGGCGGCCGGCCTCGACATCGACATCGTTCCCGGCACCGGCCCGGTCGTGGCCTCGCCGATCCGCGACGCGGAGGCGGTGCGCGCGCTGCCGAAGCTCGAAGCCGAGCAGGTGGCGAAGGTCGCCGAGGGCGTCCGGCTGCTGGTGGACCGGCTCGGCGAAACGCCGCTGATCGGGTTCGCCGGAGCGCCGTTCACGCTGGCCAGCTACCTGATCGAGGGCGGCCCGAGCCGCAACCACGAGCACACCAAAGCCCTGATGCACTCGCAGCCCGAGGTCTGGCACGACCTCGCCGCGCGCCTCGCCGACATCGCCGCCACGTTCCTGCGCGCCCAGCTCGACGCGGGCGTGGACGCGGTGCAGCTGTTCGACTCGTGGGCCGGTGCGCTGTCCGAGCGCGACTACCGCGAGTTCGTGCTGCCGCATTCGGCCCGGGTGCTGGCCGTGGCCGGCGAGTACAACGTGCCGCGGATCCACTTCGGCGTGGGCACCGGCGAGCTGCTCGGCGCGATGCGCGAGGCGGGCGCGGACGTCGTCGGCGTCGACTGGCGGATCCCGCTCGACGTCGCGGTCCACCGGCTCGGCGGCAAGGTTTCGGTGCAGGGCAACCTCGACCCGGCGCTGCTGTACGCGTCGTGGCCGGTCCTGGAGGCCGAGGTGCGCCGGATCGTCGAGGAGGGCCGCACCGCTCGCGGGCACGTGTTCAACCTCGGCCACGGCGTCCTGCCGGGCGTGGACCCGGAGGTACTGAAGCGCGTCGTTGACCTGGTGCACTCGCTGTGAAGCACGTCGCGGTCGTCGGCGGCGGGATCTCCGGGCTGGCCGCGGCGTACCGGTTGCACCGGCTGCTCGGCGACCGGGTCACGATCACTGTTTTCGAGAGCACGGACGCGATCGGCGGCAAGCTGCGCACGGCTGAGGTCGGCGGAGTCAGCTACGACGTCGGAGCCGAAGCATTCCTCGCCCGGCGGCCCGAGATGGTCTCCCTGGTCGATGAGGTCGGGCTGGCCGATCGCCTGGTGCATCCGACGAAGGCGCGCGCCAAGATCCACGCGGGCGGTTCGGTGCAGAGCTTGCCGCCCGGCACCGTGATGGGAGTCCCGGCTTCCGCCGATTCGGTCGCAGGCGTGCTGTCTGACGACGGACTGCGCGCGGTCGAGAAGGAGCGTTCGCTAGGCGCGGTCGAGCTGGGCGACGGCGATGTGCCGCTCGGACCGCTGCTGCGAACCCGGTTCGGCGACGAGCTGGTGGACCGGCTGGTCGACCCGCTGCTGGGCGGCGTGTACGCAGGCGGGGCAGACGGTCTTGGCCTTCGCGCGACGATGCCCGGCCTGGCCAACGCAATCGAAGGCGGCGCGGGTTCGCTCACCGAGGCCGCTTCCTCGCTGCTGCCGAAAACACCAGGCACCGCACCGGTTTTCGGCAGTCTCACCGGCGGCCTGCGGGGATTGCTCGATCGGCTGCTGGAGCTGTCCGGAGCTGAACTGCGCACCTCGTCGACGGTCCGCGCGCTGACGCGGACGCCGTCCGGCTGGCGGCTGGAGTTCGGCGCCGCCGCCCCCGCACACGCGCCCGCCGACAGCCCCGTCGACGCGGACGCGGTGCTGCTCGCGGTGCCCGCCCCGGCTGCGCGGAAGCTGCTCGACGGCGTGGTCCCGGCGGCTTCGACGGCGTTCGGCGCGGTCGAACTGGCGTCGATGGCGGTCGTCGCGTTCGCGTTCCCGCCGGGCACTGAACTGCCCGAGGCGTCCGGAATCCTCATCGGCGCGGGGGAGCGGGACGCGGAAGGCGTGCCGTACGCGTCCAAGGCGTTCACGTTCTCGTCGAACAAGTGGGCTCACCTCGGCGGTTCCGGACCGGTGCTGGTGCGCGGCTCCGTCGGCCGATTCGGCGAGCCCGGCGCGTTGAACGGCGACGACGATGCGCTTGTCGCGGCGGTCCGCGCGGACCTCGCCCGGCTCGCCGGGGTCACCGCGAAGCCGATCGACACCCTGGTGACGCGCTGGGGCGGCGGCCTCCCGCAATACGGCACCGGGCACCTGGAGCGGGTGACGCGGATCGAGACGGCGGTGGCGGACATCCCAGGCTTGGCCGTGGCGGGCGCCGCGCTGCACGGCGTCGGGCTGCCGGCCTGCGTGGCCACGGCCGATGCCGCCGCCCGGCGGATCGCGGAGCAGCTCTTCGTGTGACGGAGCCCCGTGGCGATCGCCGCGGCGACAGTGCCAGGATGGAGCTATGGCGCGGCTGAATTACAACGAACTCAACGACACGATCCGCTACACCACGTGGTCGGTCTTCCGGATCGAACCGGGGAAGTTGGGGGAGGACCGCGGCGCCGCGGGCCGCGAGACGGCCGAGTACCTCGACGGGCTCGAGGCCAAGGGCGTCGTCGTCCGGGGCGTGTACGACGTGTCCGGCCTCCGTGCCGACGCGGACTACATGATCTGGTGGCACGCCGAGGAGATCGAGCAGGTCCAGGCCGCCTACACCGGGTTCCGGCGCACGCCGCTCGGCCGCGCGTCCACGCCGGTCTGGAGCCAGACCGCGCTGCACCGGCCCGCCGAGTTCAACAAGAGCCACGTGCCCGCGTTCCTGGCCGGCGAGGAGGCGCGCAAGTACATCTGCGTGTACCCGTTCGTCCGGTCCTACGACTGGTACCTGCTGCCCGACGAGGACCGCCGCAAGATGCTGGCCGACCACGGCAAGGAGGCGCGGGACTACCCGGACGTGCGCGCCAACACCGTCGCGTCGTTCGCGCTCGGCGACTACGAGTGGATCCTCGCCTTCGAGGCCGACGAACTGCACCGGATCGTCGACCTGATGCGCCACCTGCGCAACACCGAGGCCCGTCGCCACGTGCGCGTCGAGATCCCGTTCTACACCGGCACGAAGGTGCCGCCCGCCGAGCTCGTCGCGGCTCTGCCGTAACCGCCGGTGCAGGACGTACTAGCCGGGGCCTGGCAGTCGCTCGCCGGGGAACCGCTGCCCGCCGTGTCCTTGACCGGCGACGAATCCGTGCTGCCCGGGCACTTCCGGGTCCCCGCCATGGCGAGCGCCAGCATCGCCGCGGCCACGCTGTCCGCAGGCGAACTGCTGCGCCTGCGCGGCATCGACCCCGGCACCGTGTCGGTCGACACCCGGCACGCCGCGGCCGCGTTCCGCAGTGAGCAACTGCTGCGCATCGACGGCGAACCCGCGCCGAGCCCGTGGGGCCCCATCGCCGGCGACTACCGCGCCGCCGACGGCTGGATCAAGCTGCACTGCAACACCCCACGGCATGAAGCGGCGGTCTGCTGGGCGCTCGGCGTCCCGGCGACCCGCGAAGCCGTGACCAAGACCGTGGCCGCGAAATCCATGGCAGAGGTCGAATCCGCCGTGGTGACCGCGGGCGGCGCGGCGGCGTTGATGCGCTCGCGCGAGGACTGGCTGGCGCACCCGCAAGGCCAGGCCGTCGCGGAACTGCCCCTGGTCGAGCTGGACCGAATCGGCGACGCGCCAAAGCGCACGCTGTTCGACTCGGACCGCCCGATGGGCGGCGTCCGCGTGCTGGAACTGACGCACGTGCTCGCCGGACCCGTCGCAGGCCGCGTGCTGGCCGCGCACGGCGCGAACGTGCTGCACGTCGGTGCCGCGCACC
This sequence comes from Amycolatopsis sp. NPDC004079, assembly GCF_040610415.1. Taxonomy (NCBI): domain Bacteria; kingdom Bacillati; phylum Actinomycetota; class Actinomycetes; order Pseudonocardiales; family Pseudonocardiaceae; genus Amycolatopsis; species Amycolatopsis sp. NPDC004079. Next base: position 4,214 of record NZ_JBEXMH010000060.1, read on the forward strand.
TGCCGCGGATCCCCATGCTGACCATGGACACCGGCCAGGGCAAACGCTCCGCCTTCGTCGCGCTCGACACCGAGGGCGGCCGCGCGAAGCTGAAGAAGCTCATCGCCCGCGCGGACGTCCTCGTCCAGTCGTTCCGCCCCGGCGCGCTGGCCCGGATCGGCCTCGGCCCGGAACAACTCGCCGAACTGCGCCCCGGCCTGGTGGTCGCGGACATCTCGGCGTACGGCTGGACCGGCCCGTGGGCCCGCCGCCGCGGCTTCGACAGCCTCGTGCAGATGTCGTCCGGCATCGCCGAGGAATACGCCACCGACGCTCCCGCTCCGCTGCCCGCACAAGCACTCGACCACGCGACCGGCTGGCTGACCGCCGCCGCGATCATGACGGCAATCCGCCGCACGGTCACCGACGGCGGCAGCTGGCACGCCCGCCTGTCCCTCGCCGGCACCGGACGATGGCTGGATTCCTTGGGCCGCAAGGATCCGACACCGTCCGAAGTGGACTACACGGACGTGCTCGAGACGGTCGACAGCGACTTCGGCCAGATGACCCGGGTACGGATGGCCGGAGAACTGCCGGGCGCGCCGCCGCACTGGGACCACCCGTCGCCCAAACCTGGCGCGGATACGGCGGTGTGGTCGCCGGTTGTGCCGCAGCCAGTTCCGTGAGCACAGCTGGTTTCGCCAGCGCCGTCGGTCCCGTGAGCGCAGCTGGTTTCGTGAGCGCTGGCGGTCCCGCAAGCGCAGCCGTTTCGTGAGCGCTGTGCCAGTCCGGTGAGCGCAACCAGCTCCGCGAGTTGCCACCGGACGGTGGGAGCCGCACCGGCCTGGTGGGCACCGCCGGTCTCGTGAGCGCAGGCAGGTTCGCGGATGCCCTGGCCCGCCAGCGCCGCGCCGGTCCCGTGCGTTCAGCCAGTCCTGCGAGTGCTGCCGATCCCGCGAGCGCACCGGCCGGTCAGCGCGGTACCGGTTTCGTGAGCGCGCCCAGTCCCGTCAGCGCCACCGGACGGTGGGCACCGCGCCGGTCCCGCGGGCAGACGGTCTCCTAAGCGCACACAGTTCCATGAGCGCAGCCGTCCTGTGCGTACCTCCACTCCCGTGAGCGCTGCCGATCCCGCAAGCACCCCGGCCTGCGAGCGTCGCGGCCTGCGAGCACCGCGCCGATCTGCAAGCACCGCCAGTCCCGTAGGCACCGCGCCGGTCGCGTGAGCACCATCAGCCTCGCGAATCCCACCAGCCAACGCCGCTCGCGCCACATCGGCTAAATCGGCATAAGCCCTCCCGCGATCCGCTTGTCCGGATAAGCCGCCAGCCCGCCCAACGCGACAAGCTCGGCCGGTCCTGAACGACGGCCCCCAGCACCCTGCTGTTCGGCCTGGGCGAGCACCGTCGCCCCAGCGGTCGTCGGCGGCAGCGACTTGACCGTCCGCTCGCCGAACGTCTTGGTGATCCGCTGACTGCCGACCAGGCAGAGCCAGAGCGTCAGCCCGGTCTCGATGAAAACAAGCAGCACCATGACGTTCAGGTGAGACCGGCCGACGTCGTAGACCAGCCGCGCCACGCCGATCGCCAGCACGACCACGGCGATCGCGGTCAGCGTGTACCCGAGGCTCGTCAACGGCCTGCGCCGGCTGACCAGTCGCCGCTGGACCAGATCGGTTTCGAGCGTCCGTATCGCAGCCTTGACCGCCGAGGTCCGCGCGATCCACGACGCCAGCAGACCTCGACCAGCCGCCTGGTGCACGGCTTGTTCGACCGGCGGCGACGCCGGTGGCGGACCGGCGGCGGCGACCTCGCCCAGCGGCCCGACCTGCAGCTGGCCGCGCGAGAGCAGTGCCGCGATCGCGGTTTCCACCACCCGAGGCCGCCCGTCGGCCAAGTACGCGACGTCGTAGGCATCGCGCGGCACGGCGGCCGACTCCGGCGCGGACGCCTGCGTGGCCAGTTTGTTCTTGCCCATGGCCAGAATGCTCAACACGCCCACGGCGGTGGCCGCGTAGACGAGATAGATCGGGCTCAAGGCAGCCCAGAATCCGTTCACGACAGGTTCCCTCCCTCCCGGTCCGGCAGAGATTGGACAACACTGCCGTAACCAGACATGTCGTCAGCGTAACCAGCACCACCGACAAAACCGGAACGGGCTCAGCGGCGGAACCATGTGCGCCGGGGTTTGGGCAGGTCACCGCGGGCGATCAGCCACTCCGCGAACGCGTCGGCATACTCCCGCGCCCGGATCGAAGTCGTCTTTGGCCGCTCCGCGGCGTAGGTGTCGAACAACGGCCGATACCGCGAGCCGAGCGTCTCAGGCAGGTCCGGTCGCAGGTACGCCACTAGTCGCCGCCGCTTGGCGAGCAGCACGTCGGCCTCGATGCGCAACCGCGAGGCATCGAAGCCGGACGGTGCTTCGGCTCCGGTCAACAGGCTGTCCAGCAACGCAGCCTGCCGAGCAGCCAGTTCTTCCCGGCTCACAGGGTCACCGCGGTCCGCAACGCGACCAGTTCGGCAGCGAGTTCGGAATCGGTGGGGTAGTCGTCGTCGCGCTCCAAAAGAACACCCGGCGGATCTGTGCGCCGACGCAGCTCGGAGAGCAGATCCAGCACCTCCGGCAGCACTGGATGCGCGTGCGTGTCGTGGTAAACCCCGTCGCGCTCCACGCCGCCGGCCATGTGCACGTAAGCCAGCCGCTCCCACGGAATCCCGTCCAGGAACGCCACCGGATCGGTACCCACATTGCGCGCGTTCGCGTACAGGTTCGCCACGTCGATGATCAGCAGGCAGCCGGTCCGTTCGGTCAGCTCGGTGAGGAATTGTTCCTCGGACAGCTCGCTTTCCGGCCATTCCAGCAGCGCGGCGATGTTCTCCAGCGCCAGCGGTACGTCCACAATGGACTGAGCGAGCCGGACGTTGTCCACCAGCACGTCCAGCGCCTCGCGCGTGCGCGGCAGCGGCATCAGGTGCCCGGAATCGAGCCCGCCCGCGCGGACGAAGCACACGTGGTCGCTGACGAGCGGCGCGTCGAGGACCCGGGCCAGCTCGGCCAGGTGTTCCACCCGCGCGGTGTCCAGTGGCTCGGCCCCGCCCAGCGACAGCGACACCGCGTGCGGCAGCACCGGCATCCCGCGATCCTTCAGCGCCAGCAGGCTTTCCGGCAGGTGCGGGGCGTGCAGGTTCTCCGCGACCACCTCGACCCAGTCGACGCCCGGCAGCCGCGCGATCGACAGGTCCAGTTCCGGCCGCCAGCCGATGCCGATCCCCAGCCGGTCAGCCACCGCACCCACCTCCGCCTCCGCATCCGCCGCCACCGCCGCAGGACGATCCGCCGCCGGACGAGCTTCCCGCACCGCTTTTCAGCGCCAAGCTTGTCGCATGGTCCGGATACACCGCGAACCCGCCCAGCGCGACCAGCGAAGCGGCACCGACGAGCAGCGCGCCGGCCTGTGCCCGCTGGGCCGCCCGGTCCGTCCGAACTGCCGCGACCATCGCTCGCCCGGCCTTGGTCAGCTGGACCTTCGGCCGCTTGCGGCTGGTCACCGCCAGTACCAGGAGAATCGCGGTGACCGCCAGCAGCACCGCCAGCCCGCCTGTCGGCCGGTGCAGCGCAGAGCCGTTCGCCCAGCGCGCCAGACCGACCAGGAGCACGGCGACGTAGACGAGAACCACACCCGTCGCGAAGCGGGCCGAAGCGGCCGTGATCAGACCGCGTTGGCGGAGGTCGTTCCCAATGCTGCGCACCGGAGTGGAGACCACTTCTGCCGTGCGCAGCGTCGCGGTTGTCTGCGGCCGTTTCCGCACGGCCGCGTAAACCGCCTGCTCAACCGGCCCTGTCGGCGCTCCGGAGACAGCGGTGAGCTGACCCCTGGTGTCGACCCGCAGCAACCCGCGCTCCAGCAGCGCCGCGATCGCCGTGTCGACCGTGCGATGGTGCCCGCCTGCGAGATAGGCGAGCTGGTAGACGTCGAGCGGTCGGTGCACGTCCGCGGGCGCTCTCGGCCCGACTCGCGGCCAGGCCAACTGCACCGCCAGCGTCAAGGCCAGCGCCGCTCCGTAGATTGCCAGGAACTGCGGGCCGGAGATCCCCCACGGCTCGTGCACGGCGTCTCCCTCCTCGGTCCGGATACCCTGCTGACGCCCGGACCGCGCGGTTCGTTGCGTCTATCCGCCGCAGCCGCCCCCGCCGCCGCAACTGCTGCCTCCGCCGCACGAAGACCCGCTGCTGCACGAGGAACCACTGCTGCACGACGATCCGCCGCTCGATCCGCCGCCTCCGGTCCAGCCGCCTCCGCCGCCGCTGAGCAGCGCCGTGCTCATCTCGTCGTCCGGGTACAGCGCGATCCCGCCGAGCGCGACCACCGCCGCGGCCCCGACGAGCAACGTTCCGCCGCCGTTGCGGCTCGTGGAGGCGAACTCCTCAGGCCGTTCCTGCGCGGCTTTCGCGTCTTCGCGGGCCCGCACCACGACCGCGTGGCCGGCGTCGGTCGCCTGGGACGTTTTCTTGCCCTTTCGGGACGTGAACGCGATCAACGTCAGGATCCCGGCCACGACCAGCAGCCCGATCAACCCGCCGATCGGCCGGTCCAGCTGTGCCCCGTTGACCGCGCGGACGACGCCGATCAGCACCAGCGCCGCGTACGCCGCCACAACGCCGGTGCGGAAGCCGTCCAGTCCGTCGCCGACGACGGTCATCAGCCCGCGCCGCTCGAGGTCCTCGCGGATCTTCTCCACTTCCGGCCGGACCACCGGCGACTTGCGCACCATGGCAACAGTCGCGGTGCCGCTCTTCGCGGCGTCGTGCACCGCGCGTTCCAGCCGCTTGCGAGACGGTCGCTTGCCGATCGCGCTCAGTTTGCCCTTGCTGCTCACCCGCAGGAGTTCCTGTTCCAGCAGGGTCGCGATCGCGGTGTCGACCGTGCGATCCGCGCCGCCGGCCAGGTAGGCGAGCTGGTAGACGTCCGGCTGCGGCGGTGCCTCGACGACGGCGGGCGCGTCCCGCTGCCGCTTCCGCGCGATCGACGGCCAGCTCAGCTGCACCAGCAGCACGACGGCTAGCGCCAGGCCGAAGATCAGCAGGAATTGCGGGCCGGAAATGCCCCACGGTTCGTCCACGGTTCCCCCTCTTTTCCGCTTTGCCGGAACCCTAACCGGACCGTCGCCGGAGGCTGTCGGCAGAACTGACGCAGCCGCTGTCCGATTCGTTCCCCGGCTCAGCTGTTCCCGCCGCCGCAGCCCCCGCCGCCTCCTCCGCACCCGCTGCCGCAGCCGGATCCGCACCCCGAACCGCCGCAGCCGGACCCGCAGCCCGCTCCGCCGCCGCAGCCCGATCCGCAGCCAGCCCCGGCGGCCCAGTACCCCGCCGCTCCGGAGAACCCGCCCGCGACGCCGGTGCCCGCGACGGCCGCCCGCGCCTGCCGGGTCGCCGGGAGCCCGCGGAGCAGCGCGACCCGCAGCTCGCGATCCGGATGATTCGAAAGCCCGCCGACCGCGACGTTCCCGGTCAAGCCGCTGATCAGGCTCTGGTCCGGCCACGCCGCTTCGACCGTCTCGCGCCCGGCGTCGGTCGGGCGGACCCACCTGGCCGCCCGGCGACGGGAGAGCGCGGCAAAGGCGAACCACCCCGGCAGCAGAACCGAGATCAGCACAAAGCCGTTGAGCCCGCCGACGAACGCCGCCACCCCGGCTGCCGCCAGCACTGCTTCTTCGATCGCGGTCCACTTCCACACCCGTTGCAGCGCCTGGCCGTCGACGAGCAGACCGCGCTTGGTCAGGTCGTCGACCAGCTCGCGGACAGCGTCTCCCCAGACCAGACCGCGCAGCACCGTCGCGATCCCGACGCCCGTGCCAGCCAGCTCAGCGGCTTCCCGGCTCAGATCGTCGGACGGTTCGGTCGGCGTGCGATACAGCCGTCCCACGGAATCCGCCCGCAGCTGCTCCCGCTCCAGCATTGAAGCGACTGTCGTTTCGGCGACGCGGATCGGGCCGCTGGTCAGCAACGCGACCTGCGCCGCGGACGTCAGCCGGGTTTCGGGATGCCTGCCGCGGCGCAACCGGGCGGCGGTCCGCAGCCCGAGCCACCAGCAGACCAGCGCCAGCACCAGGATCAGCGCGGCCGGCGTCGCGCGTTCGATCGTCCACTCCATCACGGACCCCCTCCGGATGAACAATCCACGCTACCTGCTCCGCGCGGGTTGCCGCCGGACGAAAAACCGCCCTCCCCGGGACGGGAAGGGCGGTCTTGGGGGACCCGGGCGTCAGTCGCCGGATTCCTCGACGAGCTTCAGGGAAATCGAGTTGATGCAGTAGCGCTGGTCCGTGGGAGTGGCGTAGCCCTCGCCCTCGAACACGTGCCCGAGGTGGCTGTGGCACGAGGCGCACAGCACCTCGATGCGCCGCATGCCCATGGTGCGGTCCTCGCGCAGCAGCACCGCGTCGGTGTCCGCCGGGTCGTAGAACGACGGCCAGCCGCAGTGGCTTTCGAACTTCGTGTCGCTGCGGAACAGCTCCGCGCCGCAAGCCCGGCACTCGTACACGCCGGTGGTCTTGGTGTCGGTGTACTCGCCGGTGAACGGCCGTTCGGTGCCGGCTTGCCGGAGCACCGCGTACTCCTCGGGGCCCAGCTGCTCCCGCCATTCCTGGTCGGACTTCACCACGCGGGGAGTGGTGCCGACGACGGGTTTCATACCTTTCACCCTTCCCACGTTACCTGGAGAGAAAAGCGACCGTGTGCAGCGCGATGTCCCAGGCGGTGACCAGCAGCCCCAGCACGATCAGCACCACGACCAGCGCGGACACCCAGTAGCGGAGCCCGCCGGTGCGGTTGCTGGACTCGGCGAAGTCGGCGACCTGGTCCAGGCACGCCTCGACGGTGAAAGTCGGCCCGGTGCGCTCCATCCGGTCGAGATGAGCGGCGAACGCACGGGCATCCGGGTCGTACGGATCCAGCCCGACCAGATCCTCGTGGAACCGAGGATTCCAGCCCGGCGGCAGAGCTCCGTTCTCGGCCATGCCTCAACGGTAGGCTATTCGCCCCGTCGGACCCACCTCTGCGGCGAGTGTCACTGAGCGGGCGCGCCGCCTCCGAGGCGGGGATCGCTGTTGATCATCAAGGTGCCGTCGTCTGTGGAAATGACCTGGACGACCTTCGGCGTCGGCGCGCCGCCTTTCGGCGTGAGGATGATCTGCACGTCGACGGAGCCGTCTGGGTTGTTTTGGCGTTTGTAAACGCTCGCGCCCTTGTAGGAGGACAGCCCGTTCTGGCCCCAGTAAGAGGCGAACGCGGCCTGATCGCCGAACGCGGCCTGCGCCGACGGCGTCAACATCGCCCACGCACCTGGCGTCCCGACACCCGAATAGAAGTCCACGACGCGGTCGCCTGCTGGCTTCCACTCGACGTTGCCGCTGGATTTGGCTGGCGGTGCCGAAGAACTCGGCGTGCTCGACGGAGTCGCCGGAGCGGAGGAGTTCGTCACCGACGACTGTGCGTTCGACGAACTGCCGCCCTTGTCCTGACTGCTGCTCAGCACCAGGAACACCACCAACGCCACCACGACAACAGCCGCAGCCCCGCCGAGGAGGAACGCCAGCTTCTTCTTCCGCGCCGCAGCGGCCGAAACCCGCTCGCCCGACCCGGCACCGGAGTAATTCGGCGCAGCAGCAGTAGGCGAAGGCCGCACCGCGGGCTGCGCACGCGGCGGCGTGTTCGGCGGGGGAGCAGGCCGCGAAGGTGCGTTCATCGGCATGAACGCCGCAGTCGGCGTCCGCGGCGGGTTCGACGGAGCCTTCGGCGCGGACGCGGCAGCAGCCGCCGGGGCACCTGCACGCGCCCACGGCGGGCGAGACCCGTTGCTCCCCGGACCGCGATTGCCCGAAAGCAGCTGCTGCGGCGCAGCCGGTTCCCCGGTCGCCAGCGAAGCAAGCCGCTCGCGTGCCTCGGCCATGCTCGGCCGCTCGGAAGCCTCGCTGCGCAGCAGGCTCATCAGCAACGCGGTCGCCGGGCCGGCCTGCGTCGGCGGGTTGACCTGGCCGTTCGCCGCCGCGTACAGCAGCGCGAGCTGGTTCGTGGTATTGCCGTACGGGGTCTGTCCCTCGATCGCCTGGTACAGCGTCGCGCCGAGGGCGAAGACGTCCGAGCTGGGCACCGGGTCGGCGCCGCGGGCCAGCTCCGGCGCGAGGTATGCCGGGGTGCCGCCGATGAGGCCGGTCTGGGTGAGCGTCATGTCGCCAGCCGCGCGGGAGATACCGAAGTCGGTGATCTTCGCGGTGCCGGTTTCGTCGATCAGGATGTTGCCGGGCTTGACGTCCCGGTGCACGATCCCGGCGCGGTGCGCGGCCACGAGCGCCGCGGCGACCTGCTCGCCGATCCGTGCGACCTGGCCGACCGGCAGCGTGCCCTGGTCGGACAGCACCGCGGACAGGCTCGGGCCGTTGAGGTACTCCATCACCAGGCACGGGTCGCCGCCGTGCTCGGCGACGTCGAACACGACGATCGCGTTGGGGTGCTGGAAGCGGGCGGCGTTCTTCGCCTCGCGCATGGCGCGCTGGCGCATGTTGTCGCGTTCTGCCTCGGAGACGCCCGGCTGCGGCAGGATCTGCTTGATCGCCACGGACCGCTCCAGGCGCACGTCGACGGCGCGCCACACCACGCCCATGGCACCGCTACCAATGTGCTCGACGAGGCGGTAGTGCCCCGCGATCAGCTGCCCGGTGTCGATGACGCCCGCTCCTGACGAAAGTCCCGTGATCGTGTTCGTGCGCAGCACGGATGCCCCTCGCGCACCCGGACGAGTGTAGCGGTCGGAAGTACCTGCCCGCCGTCAGCCAGCCGGTGCCGACGGCACGGGAGCCTCCGGCTCGGCGGCTGGGACGCGCTTCCTGAGCACTCGCACCAATCCTGCCGCGCCGAGCGCCGCGAAGACCGCGTAGCAGGCCAGCAAAGCGGGCGGCGTGTCGCCGGTCAGCGCGTCCGCGAAAACCACCACCGCGATCGTCCCGGGGACGCTGCCGAGCGCCGTTCCGGCAAGGTAGGAAAGGAGTTTCACGGACGAAACGCCGCACAGGTAGTTCATCACCGAAAACGGGACGACCGGGATCAACCGCAGCGATGTGATGGCGAGCACGCCGCCGTCGGAGAGCCGGTCGTTGACGGCCCGCACCGGTGCGCGGTGGAGGTGCCGGAGGATCAGGTCCCGGCCGAGCAGCCGGGCCAGTCCGTACGCCAGCGCTGCGGCGATCGTGGTGGCCGCCAAGGCGATCAGCACTCCCGCGACGCTCCCGACGAGCAATCCGGCGGCCAGATTGAACACCGTGCGCGGAATCGGCGCGACGGTGAGCAACGAGTAGGCCACGAGGAGCACCAGCGGAGTCATCGAGCCGGTCGCCGCGGCCCAGGTGCGCAGCTGCGCCGGACCCGGGATCGGCAGCCACAGCGCGGCGGCGCCGAGAAGAGCTAGCACGACCAGGGCGACGATCAGCTTGGTTCTCCCGGACACCCCGCCACGGTACGGCACTCGCGGCTACGGTGGCCGCATGGCCAAAAACGGCGATCCGGTCGAATACCAGGTGGGGGAGCGCACCGTCCGGGTGTCGAGCCCGGACAAGGTCTATTTCCCCGAACGCGGCATCACGAAGCGGCAGGTCGTCGAGTACTACCTCGCCGTGGCCGACCCGTTGCTGCGGGCGATCGGCGAACGGCCGACCACGCTGAAACGCTACGTCGACGGCGTCACCGGCGAGTGGTTCTACGCCAAGCGCGTGCCCAAGGGCGCGCCGGACTGGCTCGAAACCGCGCGGATCGCCTTCCCGTCCGGCCGTACCGCCGACGAGGTCTGCCCGACCGAGCCCGCGGTGTTCGCCTGGGCGGCCAACCTCGGCACCTTCGACTTCCACCCGTGGCCGGTGCGCCGGTCCGACGTCGACCATCCGGACGAACTGCGGATCGACGTCGACCCGCCGGAACGCGCCGGGTTCGCCGACGCGGTCGAGGTCGCCGGCGTGGTCCGCGAGGTGCTCGCCGACGCCGGGCTCACCGGCTACCCGAAGACCTCCGGCGGCCGCGGCGTGCACGTCCTCGTCCGGATCCGCCCGGAATGGGACTTCATCGCGGTGCGGCACGCGGTGATCGCGCTCGGCCGCGAGGTCGAACGGCGGATCCCGGACAAGGCGACGGTGTCCTGGTGGAAGGAGGAACGCGGCGGCCGCGTCTTCCTCGACTACAACCAGGCGGCGCGAGACCGGACGGTCGCGTCGTCCTGGTCGGTCCGCGGCACCCCGCGTGCGACCGTCTCGACGCCGCTGACCTGGGATTTGCTGACCGACGTCGACCCGGACGATTTCGACGTGCTGACCGTCCCCAAGTTCCTCGCCGAGCGCGGCGACCTGCACGCGCCGATGGACGAGACGGCGTTCGGGCTGGAGACGCTGCTGGAGTGGTACGAGCGCGACGACCGCGACCTCGGCGGCGCGGAGCTCCCCTACCCGCCGGACTATCCCAAGATGCCCGGCGAACCGAAGCGGGTGCAGCCGAGCAAGGCTCGATCCGACCAGGCGTGATCGTCCGATTGCCGGGCGTGATCACTCTGGGTGATCAACATCGCGGGGAATTTCTGTGATGTTTCCGCAGGTCGTACCGATTTTTCCGAGGTCGATTACCATGGAGTGCGCTGCTGAATGGTAACGCGCCGGGGTCGAGGTGCGACTATTGCCGGGGCCGGGAGGGGGCCGGGACCCGGAGGAGGGAGACGTCGTGGACGACCTGATCGCGTTCCTCGCCGCGCGCGTCGGACAGCGGCAGGCGCTGATCATGCAGGCGGTGCAGAAGGGCAAGGCCGGAGAGCCGCTCAACCGCGGAGAGGCCAAGGTCGGGCTGGAGGAGCGGGTCCGTTCGCTCGGCGATCTTGAGCTTGACGTGGTCAATCAGATGATCAACGAGATCGAGGCGACTCGGCGGATCATGCTCGCCCATCGGACCACGGTGTCGGAGAAGGTGCCCGGGTTTCCGTTGTACGGCAGTGAGTATTGGTGCGAGACCTGTCATGTGCCCGCGGATGAGGCCGGGTCCAACTGGTGTTTGACGTTGCGGTTGCTGGCGTTGCCGTATGCGGAGCATCCGGATTACAGCGAGCGGTGGAGGCCGTAGGGGCGGCTCGTCGCCTGGCGGCGACATTGCTTTTGAGTGGTTGCGTGGGGCACCCCGAAGCTGATTGTGACGACGGACGGCGAGTGCTTGTCAAGGCGGGAAAGATGCCTTGACAAGCACCCGCCGTCCGCGTTTTTGGCTTCGTATCGGGGTGCGGGGGTGGTGTAGGTGCCTCGATGGTTGGGTGCACCGGCTGCGGTTTCGGGCGGGGCTAGCGCCCCAATGTGGCATTGGGTGCGTTGGATGCACCGAACGCCGCATTGGGTGCGTGGGATGCACCCAATGCGGCATTGGGGCGCATCGCGGCGGCGAGCGAGTGGCGGTGGTCCGTGAAGGGCTCCTTGAGGGAATCTGATTCCGTGAAGGAGCCCCTCACGGACTGCGGCGGGTCGTGAGGGGAACCCTGAGGGACTCAGAGTCCGTGAAGGTGGCCCTCACGGACGGTGGAGGGCGGGAATTCGGGCCGTGCGGAGGGCGTTGGCCTGAGCGTGGACGTTCCGATTTCCGTGCTGGACCGGTCGCCCGTGCGGCGAGGGCGGGGGACCGCGCAGGCGATCCGGGACACCGTCGCCTTCGCGCGTGACATCGAGGAGCTTGGCTACCACCGGTTTTGGGTCTCCGAACACCATGGAGTGCCTGGGGTCGCCGGGTCGTCGCCTGCGGTGCTCGCATCAGCCGTTGCCGCTGCGACTTCGCGTATCCGGGTCGGGTCCGGTGGCGTGATGTTGCCCAATCATCGGCCGCTCGTGGTTGCGGAGCAGTTCGGGATTCTGGAGTCCTTGTTCCCGGAGCGGGTCGACCTCGGGATCGGGCGCTCGGTCGGGTTCATCGAGCCGGTGCGGCGCGCGCTCGGGCAGGGCAAGGACGCGGCCGACGGCTTTGACGGCCAGGTTCGCGAGCTTCTCGCGTTCTTCCGTGGCGAGCACGACGGGGTGCACGCGATCCCGGCCGAGGGGTTGTCGGTGCCGGTGTTTCTGCTCGCGACTGGTGCGGGCGCGGACCTCGCCGCGGCGTTGGGGTTGCCCCTGGTGATCGCTCCTGCGCATGGTCAGCGTGCGATGGCGGAGGCGATTTCGCGGTACCGCGAAGCGTTCCGGTCCGATGTGGACGATCCCTATGTCGTCGTGTCGACAGCGGTCGCGGTGGCGGATACCGCGGCGGAGGCTCGGCGGCTGCTGGTGCCCGAGGCTTGGTCCACTGTGTACTCGCGCAGCCATGGCGTGTTCCCGCCGCTTTCGTCCGCGGACGAGATTTTGGCGTTGCCGATGACTGATCGGGAACGCCGTCGGCTCGACGACACGCTGGCTGGGCAGATCAGCGGCACTCCGGACGAGGTCGGCGCGCGTCTCGATGACCTGGTCACCGCGACTGGGGCGGACGAGTTGCTCATTAGCACCAGTACTTACGATCCGGCCGCGCGCGTCGAATCGTTTGCCGCGCTTGCTGAGTTGACTGCGGCGGAACGGCTTTCGGTCTAGCCGAGGACGATCGGCAACTTCTCCGCCAACGACCCCAGCGCTGCCTTTTCGGCGTCGGTTGCGGCGCGGCGGCCGGTCGCGATCAGGAGTGCGCTCCGGTCGTCCAGTGCCGACGGCAGGGGCGAACCCAGCGCGGTCTCCACCGTCCGGCGGGTCGCTGCCAGGCAGTCCGCGTCTGGACCGTCCACTCCGGACAGATGCAGGACCAGGTCCAGGTGGTGCAGCGTGGCCTCCACGACGTAGGTCTCGAAATAGTCCGCGACCGTCAGCACGTAGTCGCGGGTTTCGACCTTCGACGCCGGGTCCGCCAGTCTCGCGGCGCGTCCGGCTGCCTGGGCCAGGTCGTCGAAGTGGTGTGCCAGCCAGGCGGTGGTGCCGTAGCTGACCGCCGCGCGGCGGGTGAACAGGCCTTCTTCGTCCATGCCGGTCGGCAGGTCGGTGCCGATTTCCCAGTATTGGGCGGCGGTGTGCGTCGGCTCGCCTTCCGCGGGGGTCGCGAGCGTGATCAGGATGTCCTGCGCGTCGATGACCAGGTGGAACACCAGGTCCTGCACCACCCAGCCGGTGCAGCCCGACGGGGCCAGCCACTGCCCGCCTTCAAGCGATTTCACGGCGTTCTGAAGTGCGTTCCAGGAGCGGAAGAAGAGGTCCACGACGGCACTTTAGCGATCACGAACCTCCTCGGCATCCGGTTTTACAGCCGCAGCAACAACTCGGTGAGCAGCCGCTGAGCTGGATCAGTCAGGTCGATCCCGGACACCTCCGACGCCCGGCGCACCCGGTAGCGCACGGTGTTCGGGTGGATGTTGAGCGAGCGGGCGGCCGTGCGGACGTCGCCGAAAGCGTTCAGGTACGCCAGCACCGCGGGCACCAGAATGTCGCCGTGGTCGGCGTCGTGGGCACGCAGTTCAGCGAGCCGGGGATCGCGCAGGCGGGGCTGATCTCCTAAGTAGGACAACACTTCCGACAGCAGCACATCGGCCCGGACGTCGGCCAGCGACGCGACTTCGGACGGCCAATGACCGCGCGTCATCGCCATCAGCACTCGGTCGGCATCGCCGCGCGACAATGCCGCGTCGGACAGTCGCGGCACAATTCCGCCGAGTGCGGCGCGGACGGGTGCATCGAGGTGTTTTCGCGCTGCACCAACGATTTCCTTCGCCAACGCGAGCACGGGGGCATCCGAGTGTTCCGGCAGATCCGGGAGCAACGCGTACACCCGGCCGCCGAGGACGCTCACGAGGGCGGTCCGCCGGTAGGCCGCCGTGTGCACGGCGATCAGGTGCACCAGTTCGGCCCGGCGCAGCAACCGGTTCGAAGCGGCGGCGGACTCCTGGCGGGAGAGGGTGAACGCCAACACCTGCGCGGGGCGCGCCGGATCGGCGCCGATGTCGTCCGCGACAGATTCGGCGTCGACGCGTCCTTCCAATAGCCCGGCCAGCAAATCCTCGCGCAGCCGCAGTTGCGGATCGGGCAGGGTTCGGGCACGGATCAGTTGTGGGGCAAGCGTTCGGCTCGCGCCGAGCAGGGCGACCTCGGCTTGTTCGGTCAGCGGCTGCGCGCCTTCCTGCACCCAGATCGTGCCGAGCGGCTGCGACCCGGCGTGAATTCCGGCGGCGATGCGGCGGCGAATTCCCAGCTCCGGGCGTTCGTCCACGCGCACGATTCCTTCGCCGGCCCGCAACCGCTGGTAGACGCCCCATTCGCGGAGGATCGCGAGGTACCGTTCCGGTCCTTCACGGCCCAAGATCGACAACCGCCGCAGTTCGTCGACCTCGTCGCCGGCTCTTGAATACGCCAGCACGCGGCTCGCGGTGTCCTCAATGCTGACCAGGCCACCGGTGAGCGTCGCGACCGTCTGGGCCAGCGCGAACAGGTCGCCAAGCACCTCGCCGGTTTCCGCCTCGCCGCCCGCCCGGGCCGCGTCGACCACCCCGCGCGCTAGGGCCTCGACCTGCTCCCACCGGGCTTCCGCGCCGACCGTCAGCAGCGCGACGCCAGCGTCGGCCGCGACGTCCGTGCCGCCTTCGCCCTTCACCGCCACTGCGGCCGCTCCCGCGCGTCCGGCCGCCCGGATCGCCGCGGCCGCGGACCGGCCCCGCGCGCCGATCACCAGGACCAGGTCGCCGGGGTGGGGTTCGGGCGGGTCCTCGGGATCGAGGATCACCACGTCCTGCACCGGAACGCCCAGTCCGCGCGGCGCGACGAGCACCCGCACGAGCGGTTCGCCGAGGGTCGCGAGCACGTGCCGCAGCGAGGCGCCGGCGAAGGGCTCAGCGGTCGTCATCGCGTAGGCCGATCGGACAAAACCATATGGGCGATTCTAGCCGTTTGAACAAACCCTTGAACGCCGCGCAGCGTTATCTTTCGGGCAACCGACGAGTAAGCCAACGAGGGAGCCGCAGTGGACGCCGTGACCCAGACCCCCGCCCCGAAGAACGAGCCGGTGCTGACGTACGCACCGGGCAGCGCCGAGCGCGCCGAGCTGGAGGGTGCGCTGAAGAAACTGGGTCAGGCCGGTCCCGTCGACCTGACGGTCACCGTCGGCGGCGAGCAGCGCGCGGGCGGCGGCGAGAAGATCGACGTCGTCCAGCCGCACAACCACGGCCACGTCCTCGGCACCATCCAGAGCGCCACGAAGCAGGACGCGACTGACGCGATCGCCGCTGCCGCGAAGGCCGCTCCGGAGTGGCGCGCGCTGTCTTACGACGACCGTGCGGCCATCCTGCTGCGTGCCGCTGATCTGCTGACCGGCCCGTGGCGCGCGACGCTGAACGCGGCCACCATGCTCGGCCAGTCGAAGACCGCTACGCAGGCCGAGATCGACTCCGCGTGCGAGCTCGCCGACTTCTGGCGCTTCAACGTCGAGTTCGGCCGCAGCATCCTCGACCAGCAGCCGATCAGCTCGCCGGGCGTGTGGAACCGGATGGAGCACCGTCCGCTCGAGGGCTTCGTGTACGCGATCACGCCCTTCAACTTCACCGCCATCGCCGGCAACCTGCCCACCGCGCCCGCGCTGATGGGCAACACCGTGCTGTGGAAGCCGTCGCCGACGCAGAGCTTCGCCGCGCACCTGACCATGCGGCTGCTCGAAGAGGCAGGCATGCCGCCGGGCGTGATCAACCTGCTGCCGGGCGACGGCAAGGCCGTCTCCGAGGTCGCGCTGACGCACCGCGATCTGGCGGGTATCCACTTCACCGGCTCCACCGCGACCTTCCAGCACCTGTGGGGCACTGTCGGCGCGAACATCGCCGGCTACCGCAGCTACCCGCGTCTCGTCGGCGAGACCGGCGGCAAGGACTTCGTGCTCGCGCACCCGTCGGCGGACATCGACGTGCTTCGCACCGCGCTTGTCCGCGGCGCCTTCGAGTACCAGGGCCAGAAGTGCTCCGCCGCTTCGCGTGCGTACGTGCCGCGCAGTCTCTGGGAGCAGCTGAAGGACGGCCTTGCTTCCGAGACTGCCGCGCTCAGCTACGGCGACGTCACCGACCTGTCGCACTTCGGCGGTGCCGTGATCGACCGTCGCGCCTTCGACAAGCACGCTTCGCTCTTCGAGCGCGTTAAGAACGACAGCGAGGTCGAAATCCTCGTCGGCGGCACTGCGGACGACAGCGTCGGCTACTTCGTGCAGCCGACCGTTCTCGTGTCGACGAACCCGAAGCACGAAATCTTCAGCACTGAGTACTTCGGCCCGATCCTGTCGGTGTACGTGTACGAAGACCGGGATGACACTGCGTTCGACTCAGTTTTGCGCCTGGTCGACGAGACCGCTTCGTACGCCCTGACCGGCGCCGTGATCGCGAACGACCGCACGGCTGTCGCGAAGGCGTCTCAGGCGCTGCGGTTCGCCGCGGGCAACTTCTACGTCAACGACAAGCCGACCGGCGCTGTCGTCGGCCAGCAGCCGTTCGGCGGGGCGCGCGCCTCCGGCACGAACGACAAGGCCGGTTCGGTCTTCAACCTGCTCCGCTGGACGAGCCCCCGCTCGATCAAGGAGACGTTCGTGCCGCCGACCTCCGTGCGCTACCCGCACCAGGGCTGAGAAGGAGACACCGCCATGCTGCGTGCCCCGTTGCTCGCCGCCGCTCGTTCGCAGCGGATGCGTGCGCTGATCGAAGCGGTACCGGTCACCCGGTCCGTAGTGCGCCGGTTCGTGTCCGGCTCGGCTACCGCCGACGCCGTGCGCGCCGCACGGGAATTGGCCGCCGACGGCCGGAAGATCACCATCGACCACCTCGGCGAAGACACCACCGACGCCTCACAGGCCACCGCCACGGTGCAGGCGTACGAGGAGTTGCTGACGGCGCTGTCCGAACAGGGCCTCGCCAAGGGCGCGGATGTCTCGGTGAAGCTGTCCGCGGTCGGGCAGTTCCTGCCGGGCGACGGCGAAGGCGTCGCGCTCGAGAACGCGCGGAAGATCTGCGCGGCGGCCGACGCGGTCGGCGCGACGGTGACGCTCGACATGGAGGACCACACCACCACGGACTCGACGCTCGGCATCCTCCGCGAGCTGCGCGCCGAGTACCCGTGGGTGGGCGCGGTGCTGCAGGCCTACCTGCACCGCACCGAGCAGGACTGCCGCGAGCTGTCCGGTCCCGGGTCGCGCGTGCGGCTGTGCAAGGGCGCTTACGCCGAGCCGGAATCGGTGGCGTTCCAGGACAAGTCCGAAGTGGACAAGTCCTACGTGCGCTGCCTGCGCGTCCTGATGGAGGGCAAGGGCTACCCGATGGTGGCCTCGCACGACCCTCGGATGATCGCGATCGCTGGCAAGCTCGCGGCCGACGCCGGGCGCGCGACCGGCGACCACGAGTACCAGATGCTGTACGGCATCCGGCCCGAGGAGCAGAAGCGGCTCGCCGGCGAAGGCGAGACGATGCGCGTGTACGTGCCCTGCGGCGACGAGTGGTACGGCTACTTCATGCGGCGGCTGGCCGAGCGGCCGGCGAACCTCGCGTTCTTCCTGCGCGGGCTCGTCACCCGGTCCTGAATCACCGCGAAGGCCCGGCACCCTGGTGGGTGCCGGGCCTTCGTGTTTCCCCGGGTAGTGCGCCTGCGGTGGCTGGGCTCAGGCCTGCTCGGCTTCTTGCGCGGCGGCGGCCTTGCGCACCTCGTCCATGTCGACCTCGCGGGCCTGGCGGATGAGGTCCTCCAGCGCGGCTTCCGGAAGGGCTCCGGGCTGGGAGTAGATGAGGGTCTTGTCGCGGATCACGGCGAGCGTCGGGATCGAGCGGATGTTGAACGCCGCGGCGAGTTGCTGCTCGGCTTCGGTGTCCACCTTCGTGAAGGCGATGTCGCCGTGCTTTTCCGACGCCTTCTCGAACACCGGCGCGAACTGGCGGCACGGGCCGCACCAGCTTGCCCAGAAGTCGATCAGCACGAACTCGTTGTCGGTCACGGTCTGGTCGAAGTTGTCCGCCGTCAGTTCCACTGTGCTCATGGGTGGTTCAACGAACGAGCCGGGTGGGGAATTCCCCGGGGCGCGGTAGCGTCCTGGTGGGTGTCCGACGCTGTCTTGGAGGTTGATGTGGCTGACGGGATCTTGGGGCGGATCGACGAGCTGATCGCGGAGGAGAAGGAACTGCGCGACCGGGCGATCGGGGTCGGGTTGTCCTCGGACGACCGCGAGCGGTTGCGCCGGGCCGAAGAGGAGCTCGACCAGTGCTGGGACCTTCTGCGGCAGCGGCGGGCCCGCGTCGAGTTCGACGACGACCCCGACGAGGCTTCGGTGCGGTCGGTGGGCGAGGTCGAGGGGTACCGGCAGTAGCCCTCCGCCCGATTAAAAGCTAACTGTTAGCTTTTGGTAATCGGCCAGGTTTTGTGGCTGATAGCATCCGCGAATGACTGAGCCGTCCGGGCGGCGCGAGCGCAAGAAGGCTGCGACCCGCCAGAAGATCGCCGACACCGCGCTTCGGCTGTTCCTCGAGCGCGGGTACGACGAGGTGGGCATCCGGGACATCGCGGCCGAGGCCGATGTCGCGGTGACCACGGTCTTCTCGCACTTCGCCTCGAAGGAAGCGCTGGTCTTCGAGCAGGACTCGAACTTCGAGGAGAACCTCCGGGGAGCGGTCGAGGGGCGGGAGCCCGAAGAGCCGCTGATCCCGGCGTTGCGAGGCGAGATCCAGGCACTGGTGCGGCATTGCACGGCGGACAGCGTCGCGCCGGTCTGGCGGATGATCGACGGATCGCCCGCGCTGCGGGAGTACGAGGAATCGATGCGGCTGCGGCACGCGGAGTCGCTGGCGGCCGCGATGGCGGCCGATACCGGGCTCGGGCGGACTCCGACGGCGTGCCGCGCGATCGCCCGGTTCGTGGTCGACGCCTATTCGGTGGCCCGCGAGGCGGCTGATCCGGAGGCCGCGGTGGACGAGGTGTTCCGGATGATCGAGGCGGCTTGGGCGGCTGCCAGTCCTGCTGTGTCCCGTTAGGACGGTCGGGCTCTGGGGCGGCCTTGGCTTGCCGGGTTCCCGGCCGCGAGTGGCGGAATTTGGCGCGCTGCCGGGGTTTTCGGCACTCGCGGTGAGATCTGCGTTCTCGGGTGGGTGAGGTAATCCAGCCGCTTCGAGTGATGCGCCCTCGAACAAGTGTTCGAGATACTGGTGGGGTGTTCGAAACGACTTCGGCGGGGCAGCCCCGGTCCCGCCACCTCAGACCACAGCGGGGCGAACGACTCGGCCGGATGCTGCGCGTTGGATGGCGGCGCTGTCTCGGTCGGATGGCATCGCTCGGCAACTGCGTCGCGGCGGAAACCGCGCGGCACCGGCGGAAGAGCGATCGATCCCTAGGCTGGGCAGAGAGTGCCGTTGTCCGGGATCTTGCCGTCGATCAGGAAGGATTGCGCGGCGGATGTGACGCAGGGGGACTGGCCGACCGCGCCGTGCGCGACACCCTGCCAGGTGACAGTCACGGCGCTGGGCATCTGGTCCGCGGCCCGGGTGGTGCCGATCTGCGGCGTCACCGGGTCGGTGGCGGTGGCGGCCACGAGGATGGGCGGGGCGCCGGGCGCACCGGCGGGAGGCAGCGCCTCTCGGCGGACCGGCCAAGCGCCGCACCAGGCGAGTTCCTGAGCGACCGCCGCGCCGAATTGCGGGTATTTCGCGCGCATCGCCGCCGCGGCGCGGTCCAGCTGATCGGCGGGCAGCCGGGTGGTCGAGTCGTTGCAGCGGGTCGCGATGGTGCCGCCGATGCGCGACGTGCGTCCGCGGATGTCCGCGACGATCGGATTCGCGAAGCCGGCCAGTGCGGTGATGTCGCCGTTCTTCGCGGCGTTCAGCGCGTCGGCGAGAGCTGGCCAGTTCGAACGGTCGGCGAGTCCTTGGTACACCGCGTAGGTCGCCACGCCCGGGCTCATCGTCACGCCGTCGTCAGTGTCCACAGGGGACGTACGGAGCCGGTCGGTCACCGTCTTCAGCGCGGCTTTCGCATCGCCCATCGGGCAGTTGCGGGCGGCGCAGTCCGCGGAGAAGGCGTCGAACGTCGACTGGGCACCAGCGGCCACCGCGTCGAGCACGGCCGCTCGGTCAGCGCCCGGGTCCGGGATGCCGTCCAGCACCATGCGGCCCACCTGCGCCGGATAGCGCACGGCGTACTCCGAAAGCACCTTCGAACCGTCGCCGCGGCCGAGCGCGTTCAGCCGGTCCAGGCCCAGCTGTTTGCGCAGTTGGTCGAGGTCTCCGGCGGTGCGCCAGCTGTCCAGCGCGGTCTGCGCGGTGTCGAGATCGAGAGCGCACTGCTGGCCTGCTCGGCGGGCCGCGTCGAGCACCTCGCCGAGGCCGCCCTCGGCCGGGTCCGCGCCCAGCAGGTCGGAACGAACCTCCAGCGGCACGCACTGCACTCCGCCGGACAGCCCGGTGCCGCGCCGGTCCACGCCGATCAGCGAGAACTTCTTGAGGAACTCCGGCGGCAGTTTCGTCGCCAGGCGCGCGGCGAACAGCGACCCCGGCTCGCCGCCGATGTCGTTGACCACCACGAGCGGGATCGGGCCGTCGCCTGCCTTGAGCACGAGGACGCGGGCGAGCAGATGCTGCGAGTCGTCGGGCGCGTCGAGCGGGGAGGTCAGGCGCGCGCAGCTGACGTGCAGCGAATCGGGCAGCGCCGGAGCGGCCATCCGCTGCCGGGTGTCCGCGTCGCAGTTGGCCCACCGCACATTGGACTTCTTGGGCTCGGCCAGCGGCGGCAGCGGCACCGCGGCGGCGCTCGGGGGCGGCGCGGTGGTAGCGCGCCCGTCGTTGTCGATCACCGCGGGCCGCACGGAGGGCCCGCTGGTGCAGCCGGCCAGCAGGAGCACTCCCAGCGTCGCCGCCACCAGCCGGGCGCGCGAACGGGAACGGCTGGGGGAACGGCGGTGCACGGGCTGATCCTCACGTCTGCTCGGCGGAACTCTCGGACGAGCTTGGCACGCCTGGTGTGGGAAGCCAGTGAGCGGGTCCTGCGGCGTGTCCGGCTCGCGCCGGTCCGGGCGGCCCGGTCAGCGGGTCCGCACGACCTCGCCCCGGAACACCGCCGACAGGTCGTAGCGCGCCGGCTCGTCCAGCTGCGAGTAGCCGCACGACGACGGCTCCCGGTCCGGCCGCCAGCGCGCGAACTGGGCGGTGTGCCGGAAGCGCGACGGATAGCCGCCCTCCGTGTGCTCGTACGAAACCTCCACCACGCGCTCCAGCCGCAACGGCACCCACGGCTGTTCCTTCGACCGCCAGCGCGTGATGCCGCCCGGGATCCGCTGTCCCTCGCGGACCGCGTCGCCCAGCCACGGATGTCCTTCGCCGTCAGTGATCAGCGGGGCCAGCTCCTGCGCCAGCTCGCGGCGACGCGCGACCGGGAACGAACCGACCACGCCGACGTGGTGCAGCAGCCCGTTGTCGTCGTACAGGCCCAGCAGGAACGAGCCGACCACCTCGCCCGGTTCGCCGTCCACGTGCCAGCGCAGGCCCGCCAGCACGCAGTCCGCGGTGCGGGAATGCTTGTACTTGAACAGAACCCGCTTGCCCGGCGAGTACGGCTCGCCCAGCGGCTTGCCGATCACGCCGTCCAGCCCGGCTCCTTCGAACAGCTCGAACCAGTGCCGCGCGGTCTCCGGATCCGTCGTCGCCGGCGTCAGCGCGATGCCCGGGAGCGACTCGAGTCGTTCGCGGCGTGCCGAGAACGGCTCGTCCACAAACGACTCGTCGCCCAGCGCGAGCAGGTCGAAAGCCACGAACTGCGCGGGCGACTGCTCGGCGAGCAGCTGCACGCGGCTCTCCGCCGGGTGGATGCGCTCGGTCAGCGCGTCGAAATCGAGCTTGCCGTCGCGGGCCACCACGAGTTCGCCGTCGAGCACGACCCGCTCTGGCAAGGATTCCCGCAGCGCGGCGAGCACCTCCGGGAAGTACCGGTTCAGCGGCTTTTCCGCGCGCGACTGCAGGGTGATCTCGTCGCCGTCGCGGAAAATCAGGCAGCGGAACCCGTCCCACTTCGGCTCGAACAGCAGGCCGCCGGAATCGGGGATCGCTTTCGCCGGTTTCGCCAGCATGGGCTTGATCGGTGCCTGCACGGGGAGGGCCATGCGGGCATTCTGGGCGAAACGCGGGATCAGCGCACGCGTGCCGAGCCGGCCGTGTCGAGTTCGAGCCGCACCGCGGTCGGCAGCGTCTCGACGCCGAGCGATTCCCTGGCCCTGGTCAGCACGTACGAGTCGAGGTCTTCCCACACCCGCCGGACTTCCGTGCCCTCGGCCAGCCAGAGCGTGATCCGCAACGCCGGTTCAGCCACCGTGCCCACCGACCGGACCCGGGCCCGGGTGACCCCGTCAACGCTCTCCACATCCGTTTGCACGGCCCCGGCCAGTGCCCCGGCGGTGACGGTCAGCTCCGAGCCGATCGTCTCGTCGAGCTTCAGGTCCGGACGGCGTTCCGGGCGCAGCGAACGGAAAAACCACCACAGCCCGAACGCCAGCAGCAGCACTCCGAGCACGAGCGCGCCGATCCGCGCGTACAGCGCGTGGTCGCCAAGCCAGCCGACCGCGATCGGGTCGAGCACCGGGCGGTGCCCGCGGAACTGCCCGAGCCACCCCATGCCGACTACCAGCGCACCGGCACCAGCCAGCAGCCCGAGTACGCCGACCAGGGAGGTCAGCGTGCGCTCGGCACCGTGCGAACGACCTTGCGCGCGACGCGCCGCGGAAGCACTCATCACCGGTCCTTCGGAGAGTCGACGACCACAGACACCTTCGGGCGGCGCTGCAACGGGAGATCGTCCAGCACCCCGGAGACGGTCTCCAACAGTCGCGGCCGCAGCTGTTCCTCGTTTTCGAGACGGCTCGTCGCGCGCACGCGCACCCTGCGAGAGCTGGCGGTCACGGACGCGCCGCGCACGTTGTCCTCCGCGCGCACCGCCAGCCCGACCAACCGCGCGAGCGCCCGCGGCGAGGTGCTCACCGTGATGCCGTCGGCGGGATCGGTCATCCGCACCGCACGGTCGCCCGCACCGAGCGCCAGCAACAGAAGCACGAGCCCGGCGAGCACCGCGATCCCGGCGGCGATCCGCACCGGCGTGCTGGTCCAGTCCAGCTCGGCGATCGCGGTCTTCCACCGCGGCCACGGCACGAGCAGCGGCTCCTTGCCGGGCTGCCACCAGGCCCAGCCGACCTCGAGCGCCAGCAACGCGCCGCCGGCCGCGACGGCCAGACCGAGCAACGTGGACAGAAGACGGACGAGGACGCGCATCATCGCACCCTCGGCGGCACGTCCGGCAGCAGCGCGGTGACCGTCACCGCGACCGAACGCACGTGATAGGAGGTGATGCGTTCGACCTCTTCGACGACCTTGGCGCGCACCTGCCCGGTCACTTCCCGCACCGGGGCCGGATAGCGCAGCGCGAGATCGAGGGACAGCTCCACGTCGTTGTCCGATCCGCCGACCTTCGCGGACGCACCGGAAGTCCCGGTGCTGACGCCCGCGACGCGGCGCTCGGTGAACATCGTCCCGGGCACCTGGTCGGCGGCGTGCTGCGCGACCTTGCGCACCACGGCCTGGGCGATGGTCAGCGAACCGCGCTCGGCGGGCTCCGGAAGATCGCTGCGGGACGGCCCTGCCTCGACCGCCCTGGTCACTTGTCTCGGCCCTTCCCGAACAGGTCGCCGAGGTCGAGTTCGCCGTCGAGGACCCGGCCGACCACGAGCCCGATGATGCCGACCGCGAAGGTCACCAGAAAGGCGGTGAACCCCTGAGTGGCGGCCAGGCCGAGAATCAGCCCGGCGAGGATCCCGGTCTGCGTTGCGTTCAACGTGCGCCCTCCTGGGATTGCGTGCTGCGTTGGTTGTGCTGCCTGATCTGAGGTGCTGTGGTCCTTGGACTAGCAGTTGGTGCGGCTAGCGGTTCCGTGACTGGCACGACGGTGCGTTCGTGGCCGTCGCGGCGGCGGATTGCGCGGCGCTTCGGGATTCCGGAGCTGCCGCTAGGCCGTTCGTCCTGTCTAGCTGGCGTCGGCACACTGCGGTCCGAAGCGTTTCGGCTTCAGCGCCCGCAGCGCTGGCGCACCTGGGTCGCCAGGACCGACGAGGTATCGAGTCCGCGGGACAACCGGGCTGCGCCGACGCACTGGCGACTGACTGGTCACTCGACCCTGCTCGACTCGGGTTCGTCCTCCTCGCCGGGCAGGTGGATGTCGTTGACCGAGATGTTGACCTCGATCACCTCGAGCGCGGTGATCTGCTCGACCGCGGTGATGACGTTGCGCCGCACGTCGCGGGCGACCTCCGCGATGCGCGCGCCGTATTCGACGACGACGTCGAGGTCGATCGCGGCCTGCTTCTCGCCGACCTCCACGGAGACTCCCGCGGTGGAGGTCGCGGCCGAGCCCGGGATGCGGTCCCGGATGGCCCCGATCGCCCGCGAGACCCCGCCGCCGAGCGCGTGCACGCCGGCGACCTCGCGCGCCGAAAGCGCCGCGATCTTCTGCACGACCAGCGACGAAATCGTGGTGCGCCCAGCGGTGTCCGTCTGCTCGACCGAAGTCAGCGCGGCAGACGGAACAGCGGTCGGCACATCGGGCCGGTTCGGGGTCGGCATGGTTCCTCGCTCCCTGTATGCGGACATAGCGCGTCCAGTGTCACCGCGAGCGGCCCGCGGCGCCGGAGACGTGCTCGCTGAAAGGATCTCCCGACCGGGCGAAAACTCACGCGGCATCCCTCGAATGGGTGAGTTGGCAAGCGGCCAGCGAGGCTGCGGCCGAACTTCCGTCCTGCGATGGCGGCGGTGGCTCGCCGGGCTCACCGCACTGCGCTCGGGCCTTCGGGTGCAGACGGGGCGGCCTGAAGACGGCGCTTGGCGCGGACGGGACAGCCAGGAGATGACTCGCGGCGAAGAAGCGCACCGCCAGGCGACGAAGCGCAGCCAGGCGACGACTCGTAGGGCCAGTTCGGCTCGGCATGGCGCTAGTGCGGCCTCGGCCAGAGGCCGTCGCTGACGGCAGGTCGACGGTGCGCACCGTCGGCAATCCGCGCGGCTATGCGGCGGACTCGACCGGCGGTCAGCGGGTCCGAGCCGCCTTGCGATGGCTGCCTGGCGGCAATGCTGCTGATTCGCGCGCCGATGGCCGACCTCGCTCGGCCCGGTTCGCCAGGTGCGTCGGGCCAGCTACGCGGCCCGGTGACAGTCACCACACGAACCCCGTCTTGCCCGCCCCGTCCCCGGCCAAAAGTGGCTCCGACCGGGGGATTTGCCGTGTCCGGCGACGTCCAGGCGAGCCGAGCCCGCCGGAACGGGCCGGATAGGCTCCTCCACCATGCCCGCAGCTGCGCTGACCGACCGGTTTCCCGAGCTTGGGGCCGACGAGCTGATCGCGTCCCTCGTGCCGCCGCCGCGGTTTGGCGAGGCTCGGTTTTCCACTTACCTTCCCAACCCGGACGAGCCCAGCCAGGCGGCCGCGGTCGAGGCGTGTTCTGCGTTCGCTTCGCGGATCGGCGCGGCGAAAGCCAAGAAGTCGCGGCTGCGGTCGTTGTTCGGCGGCGGGGCGGCGATTCCGGACGGGCCGATGGGGCTCTACCTCGACGGCGGGTTCGGCGTCGGCAAGACCCACCTCCTCGCCTCGACCTGGCACGAGACTCCGGGGCCCAAGGCGTACGGGACGTTCGTCGAGCTGACTCACCTCGTCGGCGCGCTGGGGTTCGCCAACGCGGTCGCGCGGCTGTCCGAGCATCGGCTGCTGGCGATCGACGAGTTCGAACTCGACGATCCCGGCGACACCACGCTGGTCAGCCGGTTGCTGCAGGAACTTACCGACGCGGGCGTCTACGTCGCGGCGACCTCCAACACGTTGCCGGACAAGCTCGGCGAGGGGCGCTTCGCGGCGGAGGACTTCCTGCGCGAGATCCAGGCGTTGTCGCGGCGGTTCGGCGTCGTGCGGGTCGACGGGCCGGACTACCGGCACCGCGGGCTGCCGGACGCGCCGCCGCCGGTCGGTGACGACGAGATCGACGCCTCGGCGGCCGCGCACGAAGGGTCCACTGTGGACGAATTCAGTGCGCTGATGACGCATCTCGAGCGGCTGCATCCCTCGCGGTACGGGAAGCTGCTCGCCGGGGTGCGGCGGGTGCACCTCAAGCACGTGACGCCGGTGCCGGACCAGATGGTCGGGCTTCGGCTGGTCGCGCTGGCGGACCGGCTGTACGACCGGGCGATCCCGGTGGTCGTGTCCGGCGTGCCGCTGCCCGAGCTGTTCGGCGAGGAGATGCTGAACGGCGGCTACCGCAAGAAGTACCTGCGCGCGATCAGCCGGTTGACGGCTCTGGCGCGCGACGCGGTGACAGCGCCGCCCGCAGCGCGGTGACCACTGCGGCGGCGAAGCAGACGCCGCCGGCGATGTCCGTCAGGTAGTGGTAGCCGAGGCCGATCATGCCGACGGCGGCACAAGCGACCAGTAGCGCGCCCACTGCGACGGCGATCGCCTTGAAGCGGACTAGCAGCACCACCACAGTGAGTACGGCCACCAGGCTGACGGTGTGGCCGCTCGGGTAGACGAGCGTGCCGCCTTTCCAGCGGTCGAAGACGGGTTTCAGCGCCCAGCTGTTGAGGGCGATGGCGATGAACGGGCCTGCTACAGCGAGCAGAGCGTCGCGTCGAGAGCGTTGGTAGAGGCAGATTCCGGCGATGACGGCGACGGCGGGAATGAGCACGTACGGCTCGGTGGGCAGCACGAGCGCGTTGAGCAAGCCCGGGCTCAGCGTTGAGGCGGACCTGTCGGCCCATTGGTCCACAGTGCCCGGTGCGTAGGGCGCGACGAGCAGTCCCAGCACAAGCGTCGCGAGTGCGCAGAGCGCGGCGAAGAGCGCGAGAGTCCGCCTAGCGGTCACGAAGCGAAGCCTAGTCACATTCACGGCGGCGCGCGGGTCCTCCTTTCGACAACTGGCGATCGGAGGGACAAGAACTGATGGGGGACATCGAAATCCAGGGGACTGTCGCGGACGGCTTCGAGACGGTCCGCGACGAGTTCGCCGCGGCGGCCGAGGCGAGTGCGGGCGTGCAGTTGGCGGTCCGCGTGCGCGGGCGGCTGGTGGTCGATCTTTGGGCGGGTGACGTCACGGGCGAGACCCTGACTGGCGTGTACTCCTCGACCAAGGGCGCGACGACGCTGGTGGTGGCGCTGCTCGTGCAGGACGGCGTTCTTGACCTGGACGAGCCGGTCGCGCGCCACTGGCCGGAGTTCGCTGGCGCGGGCAAGGGCGGGATCACGGTGCGAGACGTGCTGAGCCACCGTTCCGGTGTGATCGGGGTGGACGGTGGTTTCTCAGCTGAGGACCTTGCGGACGATCAGGTGATTGCTCGAAGGTTGGCTGGGCAGCGGCCGTTCTGGCGGCCGGGATCTGCGTACGGCTACAGCGGATTCGCCGGGTTCTCGATTGTTGCCGAGGTGGTCCGGCGGGTCACCGGGCAGTCGGTCCAGGAGCACTTCGCGGAGAGGGTGCGCGAGCCGTACGGACTCGACTTGTACCTCGGGCTGCCTGAGCGGGAAGAACACCGGTACCGCGAGGTGCTGGCGGGGGAGGCGAGTGCGGAGGAACTGGCGGCGTTCCAGGCGTACGTTCCGGGACCGCACAGTCTGGGCGGCATCGGCTACGGGCTCGACTCGACGCCGCCGCTCGATCAGGTGGCGTTCGTCAACGCTCGGCGGGTGCGGGCGCTGGGCCAGGTTTCCGCTGGCGGGGTCGGCAGCGCGCGGGCTGGCCGGGTTGTACGCGGCTGCCGTGTCCGGTTTGGACGGACGGCCGCCGCTGCTCGAACCCGGCACGCTCGGCGAGTTCGCCATGCTCCATTCGACCGGCCGCGACCTGGTGACCGGCGACGCGGGCCAGTACGCGCTCGGGTTTCAGGCGAAGGGGCTGCGGTACCCGTTCCTCAGCGCGAATGCGTTCGGGCACAACGGATCCGCCGGTTCCGAGTCCTTCGTGGACCCGCGCAGCGGCATCGCTTTCGGGTACACGCGGCGGCAGTTCTCCGCGACCTGGTCCTATCCGGAACACGACCAGCTGGCCGCGGCGGTCCACACGGCGGCCAGCCGGTGAAAGCCGGGTAACCGCCGTGATGCGATGCTTGTCCCATGTCGCTGTTCTCGCGCCGTCCGGCTGAAACCCCGTCCGGCCCGTTCCGCTTCCGGATCTCCGAGATCTACCAGATCCCGACGCGCGGAGTCGTGGTCACCGGCACGGTCGTCGACGGCACCGTCCAGGTCGGCGCGAACGCGGTGGTTCAGCTGCCCGGCGGTGCCCGCGAGGTCGTGGTGACGAGGATCGAGACCGCGCGCCGCAAGCGGCAGTCCGCGGAAGCCGGCGCCGAGGCCGGGCTTTATCTGTCCGGCCTCGGCACCGGCGACATCCCCACGGTGCCGGGCGGCGACGGGCAGCAGCAGGACAACACCGGGCTGAGCGGCGTCGAGGTGACGTCGGCCTGAATGGGCACCCCGTCTGGTGGCTTCGCGCGGAGTGCAGTAAACACACCAATTGTGCTCAATTCACCAGAACCGCGGCGGTCTCCGGCGATCCGGCTGATCCGGTTCCTGCGGCTGGTGTACGCGCTGCCGCTCGGGCTCGCGATCGCGGGCATCGTCGGCGGGTTCGTCCTCGGCTACGGCTGGTACCTCGCGGCCGCATCGATCGGTCTCGGGCTCACCATCCTGGTGCTGACGCTCGGCAGCACCGCCCGCTCGCTGCGCGGGACCGCCTCTCCGCAGGGCATGCGCTTCGTCCAGCAGCACGGCGACCGCGCGCTCGCCAAGATCGAGCACCTGAAAACGACCGGGACGCAGATCAACGACGCCTACGTCACCGAACTGAAGCTCGTCGTCGCGCCGCCGAATGAGACCGCGTATCGGGCGCCCGCCCGGGAGCTGATCCATCCGCTCCGTTCCGCCGCGTATCAGCCGGGCACGGTCGTCGTGGTCAAGCACAGTCCGCGGTATCCCGGTGTCGTCGTGGTGGACGCCGACCCGCCGCGAGAGTGGGCTGACCGGCCGTGGCAGGTCGGCGTCGTCGGCGCGGACCGGACGCCGGAACCCGAAGCGCGGCTAGGGAATGCTGTCGGACGGCTGGCGATGACAGCAGTGAGCACGCTCGTCATCGCGTCGGCGTTGCTGGTGCCGATCCGCGACGACGTCCTCGGCCAGCTGCTCTCCCCGCCGGACCTGTTCACTGCGGACGATTTGCGTACTGCCGTGGCGAAACTGTCCGCTGAGAGCGAGCGTTTCGAAGACCTGACAGTGGAATCGGACCAGGTGCGCGCCACAATTCCCGGTGCGTATCTCAGCTATCGCGGCGGTACGGTCAAACGCGACTCAAGCAGCACCAGCGCGCGGGAGAAGCAGTTCGCCGCGAGCGAGGTCAATTTCGCTGCGATACCCGGCCTCGTCGCGAGGTTCGGGGGAGACCCGGCGGACGCGCGCGTGCGCATCAGCCGCGAGGACGTCGGGATCACGATGACCGTCCGGTCGGGCAAGGACAGCAACCGCGAGCTGGTCGCGGACGCGAAGGGCGTCCCGGCGCTCACCGCGGATGCGTTCACCGAGAACGGTTTCCGGGAGGTCGCCGCACTGCTGACCAAGTCGAGCGGCCGTCCGCAAGCGTACGAAGCGATCATCCGTACCGACCACGTCGAGTTCCAGGTACCCGGCCCTGGCCCGGGTACTTCGGACGACTACGACTGGCATCGCGGACGTCTCGTCGAGCACCGGCCCTCGCCGATCCAGCCGGATCCGGGCGCGCCGCTGTTCGCGTTGTCGGAGCTGTCCCCGAAGGCGCTGCCCGCGATTCTCGCGAAGGTGGACGAGCGCATGCCCGGCTTCCCGCGCGACAAGGTTTCGGTGGCGCTGCGGGAGAACGACGGCACGTGGAGCCTCAGCACGTCCGTCCAGGACGAGTACGGCCGCGGCATCGACGTGACCGCCTCGCCGGACGGATCGACGGTCGCGGTGATGCCCACCCGGTGACCGCCGCCCGGAAAACGGCGGTCACCGGGCAAGTCAGCCGCGCACGACCTGAGCGATCGCGTCGATGCCGCGGTCCAGTTCGGCCTCGGTGATCACCAGCGGCGGCGCGACGCGCAGCGTGCGGTCGTGCGTTTCCTTGCACAGCACGCCCAACCCGGCCAACGCCTCGGATGCCGCGCGCCCGGACGGACCGTCCGGCGCGATGTCGACGCCCGCCCACAGGCCGCGCCCGCGCACCTCCGAAACGCCGTCGCCGACCAGCTTCGCCAGCCGCTCGTGCAGGTGTGCGCCAAGCTCGGTGGACCGCTTCTGGTACTCGCCGGTCTGCAGCATCCGCACCACGGCGCGGCCGACGGCACAAGCCAGCGGGTTGCCGCCGAAGGTCGAGCCGTGTTCGCCCGGCTTCAGCACACCCAGGACGGCACGGCTGCCGACCACTGCGGACACCGGGACGATGCCGCCGCCGAGGGCCTTGCCCAGCGTGTACAGGTCTGCGCGGACGCCTTCGTGCTCCAGCGCCAGCACGGTGCCGGTGCGTGCGAGACCGGACTGGATCTCGTCGGCGATCATCAGCACGTTGTTCTCGTCGCACAGCCGTCGTACCGCGGCGAAGAACCCTTCAGGCGGCACGACGACGCCTGCCTCGCCCTGGATCGGCTCCATCAGCACTGCTGCGGTGCGCGGCGTGATGGCCGCCTTCAACGCTTCAGCGTCGCCGTACGGCACCTGGACGAAGCCCGGTGTGAAAGGCCCGTAGTCGGCGCGCGCGGTTTCGTCGTCGGAGAACGAGACGATGGTGGTGGTGCGGCCATGGAAGTTCGACGCCGCGACCACGATTTCCGCCGTGCCCGCCGGAACGCCCTTGACCTGGTACGCCCACTTGCGCGCGACCTTCACCGCGGACTCCACGGCCTCGGCCCCGGAGTTCATCGGCAGCACCATCTCGGTGCCGGTCAGCTCGGCCAGCTCGCGGCAGAACAGGCCCAGCTGGTCGTGGTGGAACGCGCGGGAGGTGAGCGTGACGCGGCCCAGTTGCTCGGTCGCGGCGGCGATCAGCTCGGGGTTGCGGTGGCCGAAGTTGAGCGCGGAGTAGCCGGCCAGGAAGTCCAGATAGGACTTGCCGGCCACGTCGGTCACCGAAGCGCCCTCGGCTTCGGCGATCACGACCGGCAGCGGATGGTAGTTGTGCGTGCTCCATTGCTCGTCGAGCGCGATGAAGCCGTCGGAGGAGGTGGGACGCGCGGTGCCGGCAGGCTGGACGGACGCTGTCATGCGTTCAGGCTAGAGCCCGTTCGCGGGGAGTTCAGCCGGGAAACGTTGCTTTCCCCCGTCGTTCGTTGCGCAATCGAGGGGTCTGCCCGGCGATTCGCTGCGCGGCTCGCTCGACCGGATGACACCCGACCGCACCGGCGGAGAAGTCCCCGGGATCGGCGGCCGGTGCGGTTATCGTCCCGAGATGGCGAAGAAGCAGGAGAACGGAAACCGGGTCCGCGACGTGCTCCGGGCGGGCGACGAGCTGCCGGACCCGGCTTCGTCGCCCGTGGGGCCGGAGAAGAAGGCGAAGGGCGGCAAGAAACTCGAGTCCGCGGGGGAACAGCTCGCCGGGTTGCAGGAAGCGCTGTACGCGGAGGGGATCGGCGGCGGTGCGCGCAGCGTGCTGTTGGTGTTGCAGGGCATGGACACGTCCGGCAAGGGCGGCACCGTCGGCCACGTGCTCGGCCTGGTGAACCCGATGGGCGTGCAGTACTCCGGGTTCAAGAAGCCGACGGCCGCCGAGCGCAAGCACGATTTCCTGTGGCGCATCCGCAAGAAGCTCCCGACGCCGGGTCATCTCGGCGTGTTCGACCGCTCGCACTACGAGGACATCCTGGTGCCGCGAGTCCTCGGACAGCTCCCCGCCGCTGAGCGACGGCAGCGCTACACGCAGATCAACGCGTTCGAGAAGGAGCTGACCGACAGCGGCACCGCCGTCGTGAAGGTGTTCCTGCACATCTCGCCGGAGGAACAGCTCAACCGGCTCACCGCGCGGCTGGACCGTCCGGAGAAGCGGTGGAAGTTCGACCCGTCGGACATCGAGGCGCGCCGCCAGTGGCCTGCCTACCAGAAGGCGTACGCCGACGTGTTGAAGCGCACGTCGACCGAGCACGCTCCCTGGTACGTGGTGCCCGCGGACCGCAAGTGGTACCGGAACTGGGCGGTCGCCGAGCTGCTGGTCGAGACGCTGACCGAGATGGACCCGCAGTTCCCGGAGCCGGCCTACGACGTCGACGAGCAGCGGGCCGCGCTGCAGGGTGTTGGCGTGCCCGGCTGATGATCTGAAAGAGTGCTGGTCGTGACCGATTTCGCACTCGACGACGTTCCGTTCCTCCGCCAGCAGGCCCGCACCCAGCGGTTCACTCTCGGCGCGCCCAAGCAGTTCCGGGTCGCCCCGGACGGTTCGCGGGTGCTGTTCCTGCGCAGCGCCACCGGCACCGATCCGCGGCACAGCCTGTGGTCGTTCGACCTCGCGACCGGCGAGGAGACGAAGCTGATCGACGCCGCCGAGCTGGTGTCCGGCGACGAGGACCTGCCGCCGGAGGAGCGGGCGCGCCGCGAACGGGCCCGCGAGACCGGCGGCGGCGTGGTGGCCTTCGGCGTCGACGACGCGTTCACCGTCGTCACCTTCACCCTGTCGGGGAAGCTCTACACACTCGACCTCGCGAGCGGCGAGACGCGCATCCTGGTCGACGGGTCCGTCATCGACCCGCGGCCGAACCCGACCGGCACGCACGTCGCGTACGTGCGCGAGCGTCGGCTTCGCGTGATCGAGTTGGCGACCGGCGAGGACCGCGTGCTCGTCGGCGAGGACGACGAGGACGTCACCTGGGGCCTCGCGGAGTTCATCGCGGGCGAGGAGATGGACCGCACGCGCGGCTACTGGTGGGCGCCGGACGGGCGCAGCGTGATCGTGGAGCGCGCGGACCGCGGGCCGGTGCCGCGCTGGACGATCGGCGACCCGGCGAACCCGCAGCAGCCGGCGAACGTCGTGGCCTATCCGTCGGCTGGTTCGCCGAACGCCGAGGTGTCGCTGGCCGTGCTGGATCTCGACGGCAACCGCGTCGATGTGGCACAAGGCGACTGGGAGTACCTGGTCACCGTGCACTGGTCGGCGGGCGGCAAGCCGCTGCTGGCCGTGCAGCCGCGAGACCAGAAGCAGCTCACCGTGCTCGCGCTGGACCCGGCCGACGGCTCGGTCGCCGAGGTGCACACCGAGACCGACGAGCACTGGGTCGAGATCTTCCAGGGCGTGCCCGCGTGGACGGCGGACGGCAAGCTGGTGGTGGAAAGCGCGGCTGACGGCGATCACCGGCTCCTCGTGGACGGCAAGCCGGTCACGCCGCCGGGGATGCAGCTGCGGATGGTGTTGCACGTCGGCGATGAAATTCTGTTCACCGCTTCGGAAACCGACCCGACGCAGATCCACCTGTACCGCACCGAAGGCGATACGGTGAGCCGTCTGTCCACAACGGACGGTGTGCATGTCGGTTCGGGCAGCGCGGCGCTCACGGTGCTTTCCTCGTGGAGTCTCGACCACAGCGGACCGAAGGTGACCGTGCTGCGGGACGGCATCGAGGTGGGTTCGATCGAATCGTCCACTGTGGACCCGGAGATCGTGCCGAACCTGACCTGGCTGACGCTCGGCGAGCGCCAGCTGCGCGGGGCTCTGGTGCTGCCGCGCGGATACGAGCCGGACGAGGGCAAGCTGCCGGTGCTGCTCGACCCGTACGGCGGACCGCACGCGCAGCGGGTTCTCCAGAGCCGCAACGCTTTCCTGACCCCGCAGTGGCTCGCCGACCAGGGCTTCGCCGTACTGGTCGTGGACGGTCGCGGGTCGCCCGGCCGCGGACCGGCGTGGGAGAAGGAGATCGCCGGCAAGCTCGCCGACGTCACGCTGGCCGACCAGGTCGACGCCCTGCACGCGGCCGCCGAGGCGTACCCCGAGCTGGACCTGGAGCGGGTCGCGATCCGCGGCTGGTCCTACGGCGGCTACCTGTCCGCGCTCGCCGTGCTGCGGCGCCCGGACGTCTTCCACGCGGCGGTCGCGGGCGCACCGGTCACCGACTGGTCGCTGTACGACACCCACTACACCGAGCGCTACCTCGGAAAGCCGGACGACGAACCGGAAAGCTACGAGCACAACTCGCTCATCGCGGGCGCCGGTTCGCTCGAGCGGGCGCTGCTGATCGTGCACGGTTTGGCTGACGACAATGTTTTTCCGGCGCATGCGCTTCGGCTCTCGTCGGCCCTGTTGGCGAAGGGGCGTGCGCACGGATTCTTGCCGCTCGCTGGTGCGACGCACATGACTCCGCAGGCTGAGGAGGTTGCGGAGAACCTGATGCGGACGCAGGTCGAGTGGATTCACGGGGAATTGGCTGGTCTGGCTTCGTAGTCGCGGCTGTGTCTGATTGCGCCGGCTTCGCCGACGCGATCCCGCGTTTCGGTCCAGTTGGAATCGCTCTCGACTCAAGTCGGCGGTTGTTTCGGGCTGGTCTGAAGCGCTGAAATCTTAGGAAGCGGCTGGTGCTCCTTCGCGGGGGCACTGGCCGTTTTTGTGCGGTGAATGGGGCTGGGCGGGTCCTGGTGTGCTGCGGCGTTCGGGGGCGACGCGTGGGGGCGGTTTGCCCAGCATGCTGGGCACGGGGGCGGCCCCGGTCGCGGGACGTCGGTGGGTATCCGTATTGTTGCGCAGGGTAAGGCAAGGTTACCCTAAGAAAGGCGGTTCCATGGCGGATGCGCCCTCAGCGCCGGCGGCCTCCGGGCCCGGGTCCGGCGTCACTTCGGCGGAGTGGCTTGCCGGGGGGTCCGGCGGCGCGGACCGGTTGGCCCGGCTGCTTCCCGCGGCGTTGCGCGGGATGGCGGCGGGCACGGCGGAACGCGGCGGGCCGGTCCCGGCCGGTGGCCCGGCCGCGGTCGCGGCGACGCTCGCCCGCGGGCAGTCCTCCGGGCTCGCGCGGCACGGGGTGGGCGCCGAACAAGCGCTGGAAGAGCTTTCCGCCCTGCTGGCCGCCGGATCCGCCGACCCCGCCGACCCGGCGTGCGCCGCGCACCTGCACTGCCCGCCGCTGGCGGTTTCCGTCGCCGCTGACGTCGTCGCCTCCGCGCTGAACCCGTCCATGGACTCCTGGGACCAGGCCCCGGTCGCCAGCGAGATCGAGCGCGAGTTCACCACCGGCCTCGCCCGGCTCTACTACCCGGACGCCGCCCGCCCGGACGCCGTCGTCACCTCCGGCGGCACCGAATCCAACCTCCTCGGCCTCCTGCTCGCTCGCGAATCCGGTGTCACGCGACCGGTTTGCGGCGCTAATTCGCACCACAGCGTCGCCCGCGCGGCGTGGCTGCTGGGACTGCCCGCGCCGGTTGTGGTGCCGTGCGTGGACGACCGGATGGTCCCGTCCGCGCTGGCCGAGGCGTTGGCACCGCTCGGCGCGCAGGCCGTGGTCGTCGCGACCGCTGGCACCACCAACACCGGGCGGATCGACCCGTTGCCAGAGATTGCCGAGATCTGCCGCCGGACTGGAGCGCGGCTGCACGTCGACGCGGCGTACGGCGGTCTCGCGCTCTGCAGCGAAACCCTTCGCTCCCGCGTCGCAGGTCTGGAGCTGGCCGATTCGGTCGCGCTTGACCTGCACAAATTCGGCTGGCAACCGGTCGCGGCCGGGGTGCTCTGCGCGCGCGGGGAGGCTGATCTGCGGGCGCTTACCGTCCGCGCCGAGTACCTCAACGCCGACGACGACACTGAAGCCGGACTGCCCGATTTGCTCGGTCGCTCGCTGCGCACGTCCCGGCGTCCGGACGCGTTCCGGATGGCGGTCACGCTGCGCGCGCTCGGCACGTCCGGGATCGGCGCGCTCGTGGAACGCTGCTGTGCCAACGCTTCCGGAGTGCACGCGATGGTCGAGGACCATCCGGCGTTGCGGTCGTGGGGTGCGCCTGAACTGTCCACAGTGGTCTTCCGTCCGGTGGTGGCGGACGAGCTGCCGGGGTTGGCCGGGGACGGCTTGGTCGCGCAGGTGCGCCGGACGTTGCTGGAAGACGGCACCGCGGTGATCGGTCGTGGCGCGTTGCCGACTGGTCCGGACGGTGCTTCGCAGCTGTGGCTCAAGCTCACTCTCCTGCATCCGCACACCGAACCGGCCGACTACCGGGCGCTGCTCGACGCGGTGGCCATCGTCGCTGCGGACCCGCGCATGAACGTCTCGCGGGAAAGCCCGGTCGCGTCGTGAGGCGCTACGACGTCGCCGGGGTCGGGATCGGGCCGTTCAACCTGTCGCTGGCCGCGCTGGCGGATCCGCTCGACCAGCTGGAAGCCGTGCTGTTCGACGCGCGCCCCGAGTTCCGCTGGCACCCCGGGCTGCTCCTGGACGGCGCGACGCTGCAGGTGCCGTTCCTCGCCGATCTGGTGACGCTCGTCGACCCGACCAGTCGCCATTCCTTCCTCAACTACCTGCGGGAACGCGGCCGGTTGCTGCCGTTCTACTTCGCCGAGCGGTTCCATCTGCCGCGCGCCGAGTACGACGATTACGCGCGCTGGACGGCGTCCCGGCTGCCGTCGTGCCGGTTCGGGCACGAGGTCACCGGGCTGCGCTGGATCGAGAGCGAAGAGGCGTTCGAGCTGACCGTCTCTGGGGCGGATCCGGTGTTGGCGGCGGCCGTCGTGCTCGGCGTCGGAACGCAGCCGAGCGTGCCAGAACCGTTGCAGCCCTTGGTATCCGCGCCGGATGTCCTTGCTGTGCATTCCGCTGACTACCTCACTCGCCGGTCTGAGTTGATCGCCGCGGATTCGGTGACGGTCGTCGGTTCGGGGCAATCGGGAGCGGAGGTGTTTCTCGATCTGCTGCGTTCGCGGTCCACTATGGACGGTCTGCGCTGGCTCGCGCGCACGACTGCCTTCGCGCCGATGGAGTACTCGAAGCTCGGCCTGGAGCAGTTCACCCCGGACTACACGGCGTACTTCCACGGCCTTCCCGAAGCGGCCCGCGACAAGCTTCTTCCGACACAATGGCAGCTGTACCAAGGGATCGACGCCGAGACAATGGCGGAGATCCACGACGAGCTGTACCGGCGGAGCATCGGCGGCGGCTGGCCGGGCGCGGTGCTGACGCCGGGCGTCGAGGTGGTGTCCGCGACCGTCGGCGACGGGATCGAGCTGGGGCTGCGGCATGCCCAGCAAGGGACGACCGCTGTGCATCGGACGGCCGCCGTGGTAGCTGCCACCGGCTACGCGGAAACACCGACCGGGCCGTTGCTGGAAGGACTCGGCGAAGCGGTCGGCCGTGACGCGCAAGGACGGCTCGTGATCGGTGCCGACTATCGCGTCGAACTCGACGTGCCGGGACCGTTGTTCGTGCAGAACGCGGAACGGCACACGCACGGCCCCGGTGCGCCGGATCTCGGGCTCGGCGCGTGGCGGGCCGCGGCGATTCTCAACGCGGTATGCGGAAAACCGGTGTACGACCTGCCCGAACGGACGGCGTTCACCACGTTCGGCCTCGACCAGACGGAGGACCAGTGACCTTGACCGACGACGCCGCTTGGCGGGCCGCGGGCTCGCTCGTCACGCATAAGATGCTCGGCGAGCTGTCTTACGAAGCGATGCTGGTGCCGGTGCCCGGCGAACCGACGCGGGCCGGGCATCGCAGCTGGCAGCTCGATCTTCCCGACGACGTTTCGTACCGCTTCGAGGCACGCCGAGGCGCGTTCGAATCGTGGACAGTGTTGCCCGGCAGCGCAATCCGGGTCGCTCGCGGTGCGGAAGCCCCGGCGGACGACCCGCGCACGTTGGTCGTCGACGCGCGGGAACGGCTCGGGCTCACCGGCCTCCGGCTCGCTGATGTGCTCGCCGAGCTGACCTCGACGGTCGCCAACGAGGCGACCCGGCTGCTCCGCGCACCGACCGCCGCCGCACTGTCCACGATGGACTACAACCTCGCCGACGGCCACCTCACCGGTCACCCTCGGCTGGTGCTCAACAAGGGTCGCGTCGGCTTCTCCGCCCGCGACCGCGCGCGTTACGCGCCGGAGTCCGGTGCCGACATCCGGTTGCGTTGGTACGCCGTGCATCGCGATCTGGCGCAGTTCCGCAGCGTCGCCGGACTTGACGCGGAAGCCTTGCTGCGCGAGGAGCTGGACGAGTCGACCCGCGCCGAGTTCACCGCCCGCACGGCGCGTCTCGGCGCTCCCGCCGACTACGTCTGGGTGCCGGTGCATCCTTGGCAGGCCGACGAAATCATCGGCACGCTTTACGCGGCCGAGCTGGCGACCGGCCGGATGGCCGAGCTGGGGGAGAGCAGCGACGTCTACCGTCCACATCAGACCGTGCGGACCTTGGCCAACCGTTCGCGGCCCGACCGCCGTGACGTGAAAACCGCTGTGTCCGTACGGAATACGCTCGTCTACCGCGGCCTGAACTCCGCCGCGACGCTCGCCGGGCCGTCGGTCACCGAATGGCTGCGCGGGATCGACGCGGCCGATCCACTCCTGTCCGAGAAGTACCGCTTCGAGCTGCTCGGCGAGGTCGCGAGCGTTTCGGTGCAGCACCCGCTGTTCGGGTTGCTGGAGGAGCTGCCGTACCGGTTCCACGAGACGCTCGGTGCGCTGTGGCGGGAGCCGCTCGTCGCCCGGCTCGACGAGGGGGAGCAGGCGATCTCCTTCGCCGCGCTGCTGTACCGCGATGCCGCCGGCGAGACCGTGCTGACCAGGCTGATCACGCAGTCCGGCGACGGTGCGGAGGTGTGGCTGTCGCGGCTGTTCGACCTGCTGCTCACGCCGTTGCTGCACTGGCTGCTCCAGTACGGCGTCGGATTCTGCCCGCACGGCCAGAATCTCGTGCTGGTGGTGGACGCGGACGGCCGCCCGCTGCGGGTCGCGATCAAGGACTTCGCGCAGGGTGTCGACCTGCTGGACGAGGAACTTCCCTGCTACGCGGACCTTCCCCCGGACGCCGATGCCGACATGCTGCGCTGGCCCGCGCATCTGCTCGCCCAATCGTTGTTCAGCTCGGTTTTCTCCGGCCAGCTGCGGTTCTGGGCGGAGCTGCTGCTGGACGATCTCGGGCTGGTTCGCGGCGACTTCTGGGCGTTGGTGCGCGAAGTAGTAGGCCGCTATCGCGACGAAAACCCCGAGGTAGCCGAGCGATTCGACGCTTGCCGGCTGTTCGCGCCGGACGTCGAGCGGGTCACGCTCAACCGTGAGCATCTCGCCGGACAGGGTTTCGACAAGGTCGAGCGCGACGACGAGTTCGACGTCCGCTGGGGCCGCGTGCCGAACCCGTTGCACGCGCCCGATCCGGACGGTGCCTGGTGAGCCCGTTCGACCGTCCGGTCGGGCCGAGGTCGCTGGCCGTGCGCGCCGAAGCGGGCTCGGCGGCGGCTGAGGTGCTGCGTCGAGTGCTTGCCGAGGACGGCGCTCGGCTGGTGCTGCTGGTGCCCGATCCGCACGCGCGGTTCGCGGCGGTCGAGCTGGCCGCGCCGTTCGCCGCCGAGGTGCTGGACAGCGGATACGGCGTGTGCAGCTACATCTTCGCCTGGACGCCGGAGCGCGAGCCGCTGCCGGAGATCGGCCCGCTGAAGCCGTATCTCGGCGGGTTCGGCGACCTGCGCGTGCGGCTCGACGCGGCGACGGCGTTCCCGCTCGGCGACCAGACGTGGGCGGTGGTCGGGGACGCGGAGTTCCCGTCCGGCGAACCGGCCGGGCTCGCGCCGCGGACGGTGTTGCGGAGGCAGCTGGCGAGGCTGGAGGAGCACGGGCTGGTTCCGTCGATCGGGATCGAGCACGAGGTGGTTTTCCGGGACCTGGAAGGAGGTCCGCTCACCGCGCATGGCGTGGACTACGCTGTCGGCGGCACCGAACGCCTCGCGCCGCTGCTGGCTGATCTGCGTTCCGCGACGGCCGGTCTGGGCGTGGAATCGGCGCGGGCGGAGTGTCATCCGGGGCAGTACGAGGTCGTCCTGCGGCATCGGGACGCGCTCGCGGCCTGCGATGACGCGTTGCTGCTGCAGATGGCGACCCGGCGGGTGGCCGCCGAGCACGGTGCGCAAGCCGACTATCTCGCCGCGCCGGAACGCGGCCAGGGGAATTCCTGTCACGTCCATCTGTCACTGTCCACTTCAGACGGGCCGGTCGGGTTTCCCTTCGCGCTAGGAGCATTTCTGGCCGGAGTGCTCCGGGACGCGCGAGCGTTGTCCGCGGTGTGGGCTCCGACCTGGAACAGCTACGTCCGGCTCCGGACCGCTCCGTTCTCGCCGCGCGAACTGCGCTGGGGACCGGATGACCGGACAGCGTCGATCCGGCTGTGCGGGACGTCGTCCGCGCCGCGGCTGGAGTTCCGCTTCGCGGGTGCGGACGCCCAGCCACACCTCGTCGTCGCCGCGCTGATCGCCGCGGGTACGGCTGGTCTGGCCGAACAGCTGTCGCCGCCTGATGCGGGTGTCCTGAGCGGACAGCTGGCGTCGTCGCCGTGGGAGGCGTTGGCGCTGCTGGGGGAGGGGCGGGTCGCCGCGTTGCTGGGGGAGGACGTCGCCGCGCAACAGGCCGCCTTGCTGCGCGAGGAACTCGACGCCGCGCTCGGGTCTGTCGCCGATCTGCACCGCCGCCGGGGCGCCTTGCGGTCCTGACCAGCCGAATTGTTGCTGACGAGCCGGTGACGACCCGGTCGTGAGGACTTGCGCGGACCGCCGCGAGTGCGCAGGCTCGGGGCCGTGAGCGAATACGAGTACGACCTCATCGTCATCGGCTCGGGCCCGGGAGGGCAGAAAGCCGCCATCGCGGCGGCGAAACTGGGGAAGAAAGTCGCCGTCGTCGACCGGCACGACATGGTCGGCGGCGTGTGCGTCAACACGGGCACCATCCCGTCCAAGACGCTGCGCGAAGCCGTGCTGTACCTGACCGGGATGAACCAGCGCGAGCTGTACGGCGCGAGCTACCGGGTGAAACAGGACATCACCATCGCGGACCTGATGGCGCGCACGCAGCACGTCATCGGGCGGGAGGTCCAGGTGGTGCGCGCGCAGCTGCTGCGCAACCACGTCGATCTCATCGGCGGCATCGGCTCGTTCGCCGATCCGCACACCGTCCTGGTCGACGGCAAGCACCGCGGCGACCGGCGCACGATCACCGGCGACTACGTCGTCATCGCGACCGGCACCCGTCCCGCGCGCCCGGACCACGTCGACTTCGACGCCGCGCGCGTGCTCGACTCGGACGAGATCCTGGCGATGGAGACGATCCCGTCGTCGCTGGTCGTGGTGGGCGCCGGGGTGATCGGGATCGAGTACGCGTCGATGTTCGCCGCGCTCGGCTCGCGGGTGACCGTGGTCGAGCAGCGCGACCAGATGCTCGACTTCTGCGATCCGGAGATCGTGGAATCGCTGAAGTTCCAGCTGCGCGACCTGGGTGTCACGTTCCGGTTCGGGGAGAAGGTCGCGAACG
Organism: Amycolatopsis sp. NPDC004079; assembly: GCF_040610415.1. NCBI lineage: Bacteria > Bacillati > Actinomycetota > Actinomycetes > Pseudonocardiales > Pseudonocardiaceae > Amycolatopsis > Amycolatopsis sp. NPDC004079. Next base: position 45,730 of record NZ_JBEXMH010000060.1, read on the forward strand.
TCGCGGTCTCCGCCGACGCGACGGTGACGACGCTGGTCAGCGGCAAGCGGATCCCGGCGGACGCGGTGATGTACTCGGCCGGCCGGCAGGGCATGACCGGCGCGCTGACGCTGGAGAACGCGGGCCTCAGCGCGGACAAGCGCGGCAGGCTGGAGGTCGACGAGCACTACCGGACGTCGGTCGAGCACGTGTACGCGGTCGGCGACGTGATCGGATTCCCGGCTTTGGCGGCGACCTCGATGGATCAGGGTCGTCTTGCCGCCTACCACGCGTTCGGCGAACCGGCGAACGACATCGGCGCGTTGCAGCCGATCGGGATCTACACGATCCCGGAGATCTCGTACGTGGGTGCGACCGAGGCACAGCTGACGTCGTCCTCGGTGCCGTACGAGGTCGGTATCGCGCGCTACCGGGAGCTCGCTCGCGGCCAGATTTCCGGGGACAGCTACGGGATGTTGAAGCTGCTCGTGTCGACTGCGGACCGGAAGTTGCTGGGAGTGCACGTATTCGGCACCGGCGCGACTGATCTCGTGCACATCGGACAGGCGGTGATGGGCTGCGGCGGGACGGTGGATTACCTGGTGGACGCGGTGTTCAACTACCCGACGCTGTCCGAGGCGTACAAGGTGGCGGCGCTCGACGCGACGAACAAGATCCGTGCCTTGGAGCGGTTCTCCGGCTGAGCTTCCGCCTCGCTCGTTCGAGGGGTGTTCGAACATATGTTTGACACGGCTTTAGAACATGTGTTCGACTGTTGGGGTGCGTTGGGAACAGTTGCGAGCGGGGAAGGAGGAGCCGGCGCTCCCCGGTCTCGGTGCCTTCGGGGATGTGGTGCGCTCGGTGCGGGCGCCGGAGTTCGGCGGCGTCACCTTTCACGAGGTGCGCGCCCGGTCCGTGCTGAACCGGGTGCCCGAGTCGTCCGCCGTGCCGTTCCGGTGGTCGGTCAATCCGTATCGCGGGTGTTCGCACGCGTGCACGTACTGCCTCGAAGGCGACACGCCGGTCCTGATGGCCGACGGCCGCTCGAAGCCGATCGCCGACCTGCGCGTGGGCGACCGGATCATGGGCACGCGCGGGCACGGCGTCGCGCGCAGGCTCGTGCCCACCGAGGTGCTCGCGCACTGGACCACAGTGCGCCCGGCGTACCGCGTCACGCTCGACGACGGCACGCGGATCGTCGCCGGACCGGACCACCGGTTCCTCAGCGCGCGCGGCTGGAAGTACGTCACCGGCAGCAAACTCGGCACCGCGCAACGGCCGCACCTGGAACCCGGCACGGAACTGGTCGGCGCCGGCCGGTTCGCCCGCACGCTGGACGACACACTCGGCTACCGCGCCGGTTACCTGTGCGGAATGCTCCGCTCAGGCGGTTTCGCGGCGGAATCGGACGCCGCCACGCGAGCGCTGGCGTACCTGCCCGATTTCGGCTCGTCAGTGGGCTTCATGCGAATCCCGCGAGAGCCGGACGCCCACTGGGCGCGCGGATTCCTGGCCGGACTGTTCGACCTCGCGGGCGGCTACCGGCGCGGCACGCTTTCCATCGCGCACGACGAGAACGAAGTCGTGGACATGCTGTTCGCCGCGCTGGACCGTTTTTCGTTCAGCTACGACACCGTCGGCCACCGTCAGCATCCCGGCCGCCGCCAAGCGCGGCTCACCGGCGGCACCGGCGAGGTGCTGCGCTTCCTGCACCTGGTCGACCCAGCGGTCGAATGGAAACGCTCCCTGGACGGCACCGTCATCGGCGGCGTCCGGCGCACGGTCACGAGCGTCTCGCCGCTGGGGCTGGAGCTGCCGCTGTTCGACATCACCACGGGCACCAGCGATTTCATCGCAGACGGGATGGTGTCGCACAACTGCTTCGCCCGGAACACCCACACCTACCTGGACTTCGACGCCGGCCGGGATTTCGATACGCAAGTGGTGGTCAAGATCAACGCCCCGGAAGTGCTGACCGCGCAGCTGAAACGCCCGAGCTGGCAACGAGAACCGGTCGCGATGGGCACGAACACCGACCCGTACCAACGCGTCGAAGGCCGCTATCGGTTGATGCCCGGGATCATCCGCGCACTCGCCGACTCCGGCACGCCGCTGTCGATCCTCACCAAGGGCACCATGCTGAGCCGAGACCTGCCTCTGCTGGAGTCGGTGAGCAAGGACGTCCCAGTCCACCTGGCAGTGTCACTAGCCCTGCTGGACGGCGACCTGCAACGTCGTCTGGAACCCGGCACCCCGACCCCGCGCGCCCGCCTGGACCTAATCCGCATGGCTGCGGCGGCCGGGCTGCCGTGCTCAGTAATGGTCGCGCCGGTGCTGCCGTACCTGACGGATTCGGCCGAGGCGCTAGACCCGCTTTTCGCCCAACTAGCCGAGGCTGGGGCGACCAGAGTGACGGTGCTGCCGCTGCACCTGCGACCAGGCACCCGGGAGTGGTTCGCGGAGTGGCTGAAACGGGAGTACCCCGAGCTGGCCCCGCGATACCGCCGCCTGTACGCCCGAGGAAGCTACGCCGACCGCGGCTACCGGGAACGCCTGGCGACGGTGGTCGGCCCCTTGCTGCGGCGGCATGGGTTGGATCCGCGGGCACCTCGGGCGCATTCGGAGACCCGGACGGAAGCGGCTCCGGCGGAGGAGACAGAGACTGCGGTGCCGGAACAGCGAGCGGGGGAGGCTGAGCAGTTGCGGCTCTTGTGACTTGCTGGACTGGCGGCTCGAGTCTGCCCAGCCTGGGCCGATCGAGGCAGTGCGGACTGCGCCGGAAGCCGGAAGCCGGGCGACCGCCGTTCGGGGCGACCGCGGCTTGGGGCGGCGAGTCCGCCCGCGGCACGAGGCGGACGGCGATCCCGGGACGCGGGCAACTCGGATTCCGCATTGCGATCCATGCGGCGAGGCGGGCCGACCGAACCTGCCACCGACCCAGCTCCGGGGCGTTCGCACCGCCCTTGAACCAGCCGCCGCGCCTGCCCCGCGGCCCGAGCTAACTCGCGTCACCACTCGCACCCGCCCACCACTTCGGCCCGACTTCTGCCGCTCGCCCGAGCCACTTCGCCTGCCGGGTCTGCCGCTTGAATCGGCCGCTGTCCCAGCCGTGCGGTCCGAGCCAGCCCACGTCGCCACGCGCCACTCGAGCCCCGCCACACCCACCAGCCCGAGCCCGCCGACCACCCGCCCCGCCGCCCCTCGCCACCCCAACCCCACCCGCCCCACCACCCCGACCCAAACCTGCCCGCGCCCCCCAGCACCGGGTTCGTTAGCCTCTGTATCCGGCGAAATGCGTGCTCGGCCAAACAACCGAACACGCCGCCGCACCCGAACTCGTGGACCTAGGGAGAGCAGTCGCAGTGCTCCGCACTCATCAAGCCGGCACTCTGCGTGCCGGGCAGGCCGGTCAGACCGTCACCCTCACCGGCTGGGTGGCGCGGCGGCGCGATCACGGCGGAGTCATCTTCATCGATCTCCGGGACGCCAGCGGCGTCGCGCAGGTGGTGTTCCGCGAGGGCGAGATGGCCGAGCGCGCGCACGCGCTGCGCTCCGAGTTCTGCGTGAAGGTCGTCGGCGAGGTGTCGCGGCGGCCCGAGGGGAACGCGAACCCCGACATTCCGACCGGCGACATCGAGGTGCTCGCCACCGAGCTCGTCGTGCTGTCCGAGGCCGCTCCGCTGCCGTTCCCGATCGACGACCGGGTCGACGTCGGCGAGGAGGTCCGGCTCAAGTACCGCTACCTCGACCTGCGCCGCAGCGGTCCGGCGGCCGCCATCCGGCTGCGCAGCGAGGTCAGCCGCGTCGCGCGCGAGGTGCTGCACGGGCAGGACTTCGTCGAGATCGAGACGCCGACGATGACCCGCTCCACCCCGGAAGGCGCCCGCGACTTCCTCGTGCCCGCGCGCCTCAAGCCCGGCTCCTGGTACGCGCTCCCGCAGTCGCCGCAGCTGTTCAAGCAGCTGCTCATGGTCGGCGGCATGGAACGCTACTTCCAGATCGCCCGCTGCTACCGCGACGAGGACTTCCGCGCCGACCGGCAGCCCGAGTTCACCCAGCTCGACATCGAGATGAGCTTCGTCGAGCAGGACGACGTCATCGCGGTCGGCGAGGCCATCGTGAAGTCGCTCTGGAAGCTGATCGGCCACGAGATCGCCACCCCGATCCCGCGGATCACCTACCGCGAGTCGATGGCCAAGTACGGCTCCGACAAGCCGGACTTGCGCTTCGACCTCGAGATCACCGAACTCACCGATTTCTTCTCCGACACGCCGTTCCGCGTGTTCCAGGCCCCCTACGTGGGCGCGGTCGTCATGGCGGGCGGGGCCTCGCAGCCGCGCCGTCAGCTCGACGCCTGGCAGGAGTGGGCGAAGCAGCGCGGCGCGAAGGGCCTGGCGTACGTCCTGGTCAACGAGGACGGCACGCTCGGCGGCCCGGTCGCCAAGAACCTCTCCGAGACCGAGCGCGCGAACGTCGCGGAAGCCGCCGGCGCGAAGCCCGGCGACTGCGTCTTCTTCGCCGCGGGCAAGATTTCCGCCGCGCAGCCGCTGCTCGGCGCCGCGCGCGACGAGATCGGCCGCAAGCTCGGCCTGATCGACGAGGACGCCTGGTCCTTCGTGTGGGTCGTGGACGCTCCGCTGTTCGCGCCGGTCGAGGACATCGGCGACGACGTCGCGGTCGGCTCCGGCAAGTGGACCGCCGTGCACCACGCGTTCACCTCGCCGACCCCGGAGTGGATCGACAAGTTCGAGCAGGACCCGGGCAACGCGCTTGCCTACGCCTACGACCTCGTCTGCAACGGCAACGAGATCGGCGGCGGCTCGATCCGTATCCACCGCGAGGACGTCCAGAAGCGCGTGTTCGCGCTGATGGGCCTCGGCGAGGAGGAAGCGCAGGAGAAGTTCGGCTTCCTGCTCGAGGCGTTCCAGTTCGGCGCGCCCCCGCACGGCGGCATCGCGTTCGGCTGGGACCGCATCGTGATGCTGCTGGCCAAGGCCGACTCGCTGCGCGACGTGATCGCGTTCCCGAAGACCGGCGGCGGCTACGACCCGCTCACCGCGGCGCCCGCGCCGATCACCGCGCAGCAGCGCAAGGAAGCCGGGATCGACGCGAAACCGGTTGTCCCGCAGAGCAAATCGGCTGCCGCACAGGAGAAGTAGTGGCCACGGACAGCGTGTCCGTTGAAGGTGGCTGCCGGGGCGGGGTGAGCTAGTGCTGCACCTCAGGGCGATCTGCCCGCCGGAGCGCACTGACGAGACGCTGAAGCTGCTGCACACCCACCCGGGCGCGGCGCACCTGATCGTGCACCGCGGGGCGTCCGTCTCGCCCGAGGGCGACCTCATCGAGGCGGACATCGCGCGGGAAGCGGCCGACGACATCGTCGACGCACTGTGCGCGCTCGGTCTCGACCGCAGCGGCGGCATCACCATGGAATCGCTGGACACGGCGCTTTCGGATGCCGCCGACGCGGCCGAGGAAGCCGCTCCCGGCGAAGGCGCGGACGCGGTCGTGTGGCAGGAGCTGCTCGGCCGCACCGGCGAGGAATCGCGGTGGAACGCCACGTTCCAGGCGTTCCTCGCCATCGCGTGCCTGCTCGCCGCGGTCGGCGTGCTCACTGACTCGTCGGTCACGATCGTCGGCGCGATGGTGGTCGGGCCCGAGTTCGGCCCGCTCGCCGCGATCGCGGTCGGCGTGGTGCTGAGCCGCTGGGACCTGGTGCGCCGGGCCGGGGTCGCGCTGGCGGTCGGATTCCCGGTCTCCATGGCGATCACGCTGCTCGGCGTCCTGCTCGGCAGCACGGCCGGGCTCTTCGACCCGCACGCGATCGTCAACAACCACCAGGTCGATTTCGTGTACCAGGTCGGGCCCGCGTCGTTCGTGGTGGCATTGCTCGCCGGGGCGGCCGGAATGCTCGCGATGACGTCGGCGAAATCGGCCGCGCTGGTCGGCGTGTTCATTTCGGTGACGACCGTTCCCGCGGCCGGTTACGCGATGGTCGCGGCCGTCGCGGGGCGGTGGGACCGGGCCGGTTTTTCGGTGCTGCAGCTGCTGGTCAACCTCTTCGGAATCGTTCTTGCTGCGGCCATTGTGCTGATAGTTCGCCGACGCAAGCAACGTTCCGAGGCATTGCTGCGTCCGCTTTCCCGTGGGTGAATCCGGGCGCGTCCCGGCGCCCGGAACGTTGTGGTCATGGTTGCTCAGTCACGAGTAGGGTCGGTGACAATGACAGTCGACACCTCCTCCGCCGGCGACGCCGGAGTCCGGGCGGAAGCCGGGGAACTCGCCGTCGCCGCGGCCGTCGCGGCGGGCGAGGCGGTGCTCACGCGCCGGTTCGGGAGTGCGATCACGCTGGTTTCGCCGGAGCACCTCTCCGGGAGCGGACCGGCGACAGTCGTCCGGGCGCGAGTCGTGTCTTCCTCGTTCGCGTTGCCGCGGACGCTGGTGGTCAAGCACTATCCGGATCCGCCGGAGTCCGGGCGGGTCGATCCGTTCGCTCAGGAGGCGGTGAGCTACCAGCTGTTCACCGCGCTGGCTCCGGACGAGCGGATGTGTCCTGAGCTGCTGGCCCACGACGGCGGGCATCGGGTGCTGGTGATCGAGGACCTGGGGCGGGCGCCTACCCTGCAGGACAAGCTGGCTGCTCGGGACTCTCGTGCGGCTGAGCGGGCTTTGCTGTCTTGGGCTCGGTCGTTGGGGCGTTTGCACGCCAGCACTGCCAGTCGCGAGGCTGATTTCAATGCTTTGCTGCGGCGGCTGGGCGGGCCGGTGCGGACCGACAACGACGGGCTGTCGGGGCTGGTTGACGACGTCGAAGAGCTGCTGTCCGAGTTGCTCGATGTGCCCGTTCCTGAGGCGGTGCGCGAGCGCCTTGCCGAGGCTGTCGCTCAGGCTCGGTCGGCGGCCTTTCGGGCGTTTAGTCCTGTTGAGCTTGCTCCGGAGAACAACCTGGTCACGGGGTCCGGGGTGCGCTTCTTGGACTTCGAGCGGGGGCGGGTTCGCACTGCGCTGGTGGATGCGTCTTGTCTGCGGCTGCCGTTCGTGTCCGATCCTCGTGCGATGGCCCTGCCCGCGGGGATGAGCGAGGCGATGATCGCTGCTTGGCGGGCTGAGATCGTCGATGTGTGGCCGTCGTTCGCTGATGACGTTGAGTTGGCTCGGCAGTTGACTGTCAGCGAGATGTTGCAGGTTTGGCAGGCTGCTCGGGATTTGCTTCCCCATCTTGACTTGAGCAGGCATGCCACACCGGTCAGCCGGGAGGCGGCGCTGGTCACGTGGTGGCGTGAGTTGGCTCGGCATGCGGGGTATTCGCGGTTGACTGAGGTTGCTGAGCACTCCACTCGGGTTGCAGCCGCGTTGGGTGCTCGGTTGGGGCCGCATGCTGATCTGGCGTTTTATCCGGCTTTTCGCTGAGTTCCTGTCCTAGGCGGGGCGGTCGTCGCCTGGCGGCGACAGTTGGCGGCGCGCGACTGCTGTCGGCGAAGGCTCAAATGCCCTAAATCAGACCTCGTCCTCGTCAGGTACCGGAAGTTCCCACCTCCGTCCATACCGCGTTACCTTCCCATCACCAGCGGTGAGTTTCGATACCGGATGGTCTTGGTCGTGACCGTGATCAGCGTCGGAGTCACCCCAGCCGCAGCCCGAGAACCTGTCCCGGAACGAGCCCCGTCCCTCCGCCAAGCCGAACGTCTGGTGATCCTCGGCGACTCGACCGCCGTGGGGCTGGGCGATCCGCTTCCCCGTCGCGGTGGTTGGCGTGGAGTGGGGCCCTTGGTCGCGCAGGCCCTGGGCGTCGACGAAACCGGCTACCTGAATCCGTCTTTTACTGGCGCGAGGATGGCCTGCGTGCGCACCGACCAGCTTCCGCTGGCGCTTGCTCACAAGCCGGACGTAGCGCTGGTCGTCGTGGGCATGAATGACACCCTCCGGCCAGACTTCAACCCGGACGACATCGCGGCTGACCTCACCGCGATCGTCCGTGAGTTCACGGCGGTCGGAACTACCGTCTTGCCAGTACGTTTTCATGACCACAGCAAGGTCTTTCGGCTTCCGCCCTCGCTCAAGCGGGCTTTGAGCGCCCGCGTGGCGGAACTGAACGAGGCGATCGACCGCGTGGTGGAAACAGAAGGCATAGCTTGCCTGGACCTGGACGCCCTGCCCGGTGCTTACGACCTCACCGTGTGGAGCGTTGACCGGCTGCATCCGTCCGAACTGGGGCACCGCTTGCTCGCCCAGGGCTTCACGGACCTCGCCGCAGCGGCGGGTTACGCGATCCCGGAGCCGGTGAGTCTCACTTGCTCCGGGGGAGTGGAGCCAAGCGCTGCCGGGCACTTTGGCTGGCTCGTCGCGAAGGGGGTGCCGTGGCTGTGGCGACGTGGACGCGAGTTTCTGCCTTATGCCGCCGTCATTATGTGGCGCTCGTTCCGTGAGCGCGTGGGCTGAATACCCGCAAGGCCTCGGCATCTGACGCCGGATTCCGTACGAAGTAGTCGTTCCAGTCCTGAATTCCGGGAAACTCCGACGTTTCAGTCAGCTCTCGGCACACGGCCTCCGCGTCATACGCCGTGCGCCGCAGTTCGACGCCGGGGCCGAGTCGAGCCCAGTGTGCACCTGTTGTGCCGTAAGGCATTCCGACGCTGCCCGGGTTCACGATCCGGCAGCGGTCGGCCAGCCGCAAGAACGGCATGTGGGTGTGGCCGCATACGACCGTTTCCGCTGTGACGCCGTCCAGGACTTCGGCCCAGCGCGACAGCGGACTGTCTACGAGCGCGACCTCTTCGTCGTCGCGTGGAGTGGCATGGCAGAACAGGACTTCGCCGAGTCCGTCGATTTCCAGGGTGACAGTCAACGGCAATCCGGCTAGCAGCGCCACCTGGTCCGGCCGCAGCTGGGTCGCGGCCCATGGGCCGATCGGGTCCGGGATCTTGGTGGGGCCGCCGGACGCGAGCGTGACGAGTTCGCGGTCCGCGTTGCCGCGCACCCACACCGCGCGCTCGCCGAGCGAGACCAGCCGGTCCAGGGTCTGCCGGGGCAGTGGGCCCGCGGCCAGGTCGCCGCAGAGGACGACGAGATCGGCGGCTTGGACGTCGGGTTCGGCGAGGACCGCGTCGAGGGCGGGCAGCACGCCGTGGATATCGGACAACACCGCGACCGAGGAGACCATCGCCCCAGTCTGCCCCTCCGGCGGCGCTGCGGGGCCGGGCGAGCGGGATTGTCGGGGTGGTCGGTTACCGTCGTCAGCGTGGCACAGGACGAACTCTTCACGGTGAACCCCGACGCGGGGCCGCCGCCGGAACCCACCGGAGCGAACCCGGTCGAACCGCAGGCCGACCCGGCGACGTCGCCGCTCGCGGTCCGGATGCGGCCGCGCACGCTCGACGAGGTGGTCGGCCAGCAGCACCTGCTGCGGGAAGGGGCTCCGCTGCGCCGGCTGGTCGAGGGGGCCGCCCCGGCGTCCGTGCTGCTCTACGGCCCGCCCGGCACCGGCAAGACCACGCTGGCGAACCTGGTGTCGATCGCCACCGGCCGCCGGTTCGTCGCGATGTCCGCGCTGTCGGCGGGCGTCAAGGAGGTGCGCGGCGTCATCGAGGAGGCTCGGCGGCGCCGGCAGTACAACACCGAGAACACCGTCCTGTTCATCGACGAGGTGCACCGGTTCTCCAAGACCCAGCAGGACGCGCTGCTCGGCGCGGTCGAGGACCGGACCGTGCTGCTGGTGGCGGCGACCACGGAAAACCCGTCGTTCTCGGTGGTGTCGCCGCTGCTGTCGCGGTCGTTGGTGCTGCAGCTGCGGCCGCTCACTGACGACGACATCGTCGCTGTGCTGGAGCGCGCGTTGACCGACGAGCGCGGGCTCGGCGGGGAACTTACGCTCACTGACGAAGCCCGGGCGCATCTCGTGCGGCTTGCTGGCGGGGACGCGCGGCGTGCGCTGACCGCGCTGGAGGCGGCCGCGGATGCCGCGTCTGCCACGGAGAACAAGACGATCGACCTGGCCGTCGTTGAGTCCACTGTGGACAAGGCCGCTGTTCGTTATGACCGGGACGGCGATCAGCACTACGACGTGATCAGCGCGTTCATCAAGTCGATTCGCGGGTCGGATGTCGACGCGGCGTTGCACTACCTGGCGCGGATGATCGAGGCGGGGGAGGATCCGCGGTTCCTGGCGCGACGGTTGGTGGTGCACGCGAGCGAGGATGTCGGGCTTGCCGATCCGACCGCGTTGCAGGCGGCGGTGGCGGCGGCGCACGCGGTGCAGTTCATCGGGATGCCGGAGGGGCGGCTCGCGTTGGCGCAGGCGACGATCCATCTGGCTACCGCGCCCAAGTCGAATGCTGTGGTCACGGCGATTGACACCGCGTTGAGTGACGTTCGCAAGGGGGCGATCGGGACTGTGCCGCCGCATCTGCGGGACGGGCACTACGCGGGGGCCAAGCAACTGGGCAACGCGCAGGGGTACCGGTATCCGCACAACGTGCCGGAGGGGGTGCTGGCGCAGCAGTATCCGCCGGATGAGCTGGTGGGGCGGGATTATTACGAGCCCACGCAGCGGGGCGGGGAGCGGACGCTGGCGGAGCGGGTGCCTCGGTTGCGGCGGACTATCCGGGGGGAGCGGCAAGCCTGAGCGGTCTTGTGGGCTGAGTGAGGGGCGCCACTTTCTGCTCGGCGGTGCTGTGGGCGGGAACATTCGGCTGTGTCGTCGGTTGCTTCTCTTCAAGGAGAGGGGAGCGGCGATGACGCTGTTGACCGTGTGGCCTGACGATCAGCCTGGGCATGTGCTCCTGCGGACTGAGGACACGGGGGCGATCGTCGCTGAGCTGGGGCGGGTGGGGGCTGGGTTTGCCCGGTTCCCCGTTGGTGAAGTCGGCTCCGAGGGCGACTTGTCGGCTCGGTACCGGGGGTTGGTCGAGTCTCGGGTCGGCGGGAGTTGCTCGGTTGGCGTTGTGACTGGGGAGCCGGGGCTTGTCGAGCGTCTCGGGGACGGCGCCGAGGATCGGTTTTTCGTTCGGGGGGCCGCGGTTTGGTATCTGCATGCGGGGCGTGAGGTGCATGCGGTGCTGTGCGAGGCCGGGGATGTGTTGACGGTTCCGGCTGGGGTTCGGCATTGGCATGACGGCGGGCCGGGTTTGGTGACTGTTCGGGTTCGGCGTCCTGGCGGGGCTGAGGCTCGACGGAGCGGGGTTGTGCGGGCGTTGGCGCCTGGGGAGTTTCCCGGGTTTGAGGAGCTGGTTGCTGAGCGGGTGGGCGGCTCGGTGTTGAGTGGGTGATTTGGCTCGTCGTCTGGTGGCGACATCGGCCCTGGCGTGCGTGGGGCACCCCGAAGCGTGATTGTGCTGACGGTCTGGGGTTGCTTGTCAAGGCGGGAAAGATGCCTTGACAAGCAACCCCAGACCGCAGGGACGCTTCGTATCGGGGTGCGGGG
>NZ_JBEXMH010000061.1:0-55753 GCF_040610415.1 Amycolatopsis sp. NPDC004079
CTGAGGGTGGTTGTCAAGGCTGGAAAGATGCCTTGACAACCACCCTCAGACCGCATTTTGGCTTCGTATCGGGGTGCGGGGGTGGTGTGGGTGCAACGCCGGTTGGGCGCATCGGCCGCGGTTCGCGGGTGGCGGGGAACAGCGCCCCAATGTGGCATTGGGTGCATGCGACGCACCCAATGTGGCGTTCGGTGCATGCGACGCACCCAATGCCACATTGGGGCGCATCCCGGCGAGCGGCGGGCGGGGCGGGTCGTGAGGGGAACCCTCAGGGAATCTGAGTCTCTCAGGGTTCCCCTCACGGACCATCGCCGTCTCTGAAGTCCGTGAAGGGCTCCTTGCGGGAATTAGATTCCTTCAAGGAGCCCTTCACGGACTTCGGTGGTCAGCGGGTGGCGCTGGCGGGGGTCCAGAGGGCGTCGATTTCTCGTTCCGCCGCTGCCAGGCTTTCCTCGGCGTGGGGGCGGAATTCGGCCAGGCCTGGGTTGACGTCTGCCATGGTGAATTCCGCGGTGATGAAGCGCGGATCGAGGCCGGTCAGGGAGAGGCCGTGCGGGAGCCAGCCTTCTGCGTGGTCCCAGCCGTGCCGGGGAGTGCCTTCTCCGTAGCCGCCGCCTCGGCTGGCCAAGACCAGGAGTTCTCGGCCGGCGCCCAGCACTGACGGGTCGTCGCCGGCGGAGGCGATGAGGCGGTCTACCCAGGCTTTCACCGAACTGGGGGCACCGTAGTTGTAGAGCGGCAGGCCCAGCAGGACGGTGTCCGCGGCCAGGACCTCAGCCGCCAATTCCGCGCCGATTTGTGCGGCTTCGAGGTGGGCTGCGGTGTGCTCGGACGACGGGGTGATGCGGGCTTCCCAGGCCAGCGGGTCCAGGTGCGGGACCGGGTTCGCGCCGAGATCTCGGTAGGTCACCGTCCCGTCTGGGTGGGCTGAGCGCCAGGCCTGAGCAGCACGGGCGCTGAGTTTGCGGCTTACCGAGCGGTCGCCGTTGATGCTGGAGTCGAGGTGCAGCAGGTGTGCCATGTCGATGACCGTCCGTAGATAGTTTGTGTTGGACAAACCATTTATAGCACGGCAGCTACCCGGCGCGTCTCGTAGACTGGACACATGGCTCCGCTGCCGCTCGTCGCCCAGGCTCCGCGCAGGTCTGGTGCGTTGCTCGAGCACTTCGCGCGACGGATCCGGCTGCGCGCGGAAAGCGTGCTGGCTCCGTTCGGGCTGCGGCCTCGGCATCTGATCGCGCTGACGGTCCTTCAGACGCGCGGGTCCAGCACTCAGCAGTCCCTCGCGCAGATCCTCGAGATGGACAGCACCAACGTCGTCGGCCTGCTCAACGACCTCGAAAACGACCAGTTGATCGAGCGGCGGCGGTCGCCGGAGGACCGTCGACGGCACGTTGTCGTGCTGACTGAGCGCGGGGCGAAGGAGCTGGCTCGCGCGGAGGCGGCGCTCGCGGCGGTCGAGGACGAGGTTTTCGCGGCGCTTGACCCTGACCAGCGCGAACAGCTCTACAACTTGCTGTTGCAGGCGGCTTCGGGGACGGTCGACAGCAGCTCGTGCACGGAGGAACCTCCGGCCTGCTGAACGGGGGCAGCGAAATGGACGGTGCCGCCGAGCGGCTCGCGAAGTATCGCGCGATGCGCAACTTCGCGAAGACCGACGAGCCGTCTGGTGCGAACGCTCCCAAGGAACCTGGTCACCGGTTCGTCGTGCAGCGGCATCGGGCGCGGCGGAAGCATTACGATTTCCGGCTCGAGCTCGGTGGCGTGCTGGTCAGCTGGGCGGTGCCGAAGGGGCCGACGCTTGACCCGAAGGCGCGGCGGATGGCTGTGCACGTGGAGGACCATCCGCTGGAGTACGCCGATTTCGAGGGCGTGATCCCGCACGGCGAATACGGCGGCGGCGACGTGATCGTGTGGGATCGCGGACGCTGGGAGCCGGTCGACACCGACGATCCGGAGCAGGCGCTCGCGGACGGGAACCTGCACTTCGATCTGTTCGGCGAGAAACTGGCCGGGCGCTTCGTGTTGATCCATCCCAAGCGGGACGGCGACGGGAAGCAGTGGTTTCTGCTGCACAAGCAGGATGACCACGCGACGACGGGCTGGGACGCGGAGGATCATCCGAAGTCGGTGAAGAGCGGGCTCACCAATGACGAGATCGCTGCGGCGCCGCCCGCGTTGTGGCGGGGCGATTTGCCTGCGGCCGAGGCGGAAGTGCCGTTGCATGCGGTGTTCGAGCCAGCGTCGGAGGACGAACTCAAAGCGCTGAGCGAGCTTGGCAAGCAAGGTGCGTGGACGGTCGCCGGGCGGCAGCTGAAGGTCACCAACCTCGACAAGACGTTGATTCCCGGCCGCGAGGGCGAAGCGCCGATCACCAAACGCGAGCTGATCGAGTACTACACCCGGATCGCGCCGACGATGCTCCCCTACCTCGCCGGCCGCGCGCTCAACACCAACCGGTTTCCCGGCGGCGTCGGCAAACCCGGTTTCTGGCACAAGGAAGTGCCCGACCACGCGCCGGAGTGGCTGCATCGCTGGCATTACGAGGCAGCCGACCCCGGCGACGTGCAGCAGTACCTCGTGCCCTCCGGCGTCGCGGATCTGGCCTGGCTGGCCAATTTCGCCGCGCTGGAGCTGCACGCCTGGACGTCGCGCACGTCCGACGTCGAGCATCCGACCTGGCTGCTGTTCGACATCGATCCCGGTTCCGAGACGTCCTTCGACGACGTGCTCGCGCTCGCCCGGCTGCACCGCACCGCGCTCGACCACTTCGGGCTCGTCGGGCGGCCGAAGACGACCGGGCAGCGCGGCATTCAGATCTGGGTTCCGGTCGAGCCGCGGTATACGTACGCCGAGACGCGGGCGTGGGCGGAAACCGTGTCGAAGTCGATCGGCAAGACCCTGCCGGACCTGGTGAGCTGGGCGTGGCACAAGGACCGCCGCGGCGGGCTGGCGCGGCTCGACTACACACAGAACGTGCTGAACAAAACCCTCGTCGCGCCGTACAGCGTGCGGCCGAAGCCGGGGGCGCCGGTGTCCGTCCCGCTGGAGTGGGACGAACTCGACGACCCCGATCTCACTCCGGATCGGTGGACGATCCGGACGGTGCTCGATCGCGTGGCGAAGACGGGAGATCCGTTCGCGCAACTGCTCGACGTGCACCAACGCCTGCCGCAGCTGTCGTGAAAATCCCCGCCGCGGCAACGACGGCGAAGCCGATCAGCAGGTAGCGCGCGGACGTCACCATCGACGGTGCGCCCAAGTTCACCAGCAGACCGGCGATCGACGCACCGAACGCGGTCGCCATCGTCAGCACGGTCGCGATCGCGGCCGCCGCTTGCTGACCGCTGGCCATCGCCGCGACCGACAGGTGCGGCATCGCGATGCCAATCCCGGTGCCGCCAACCAGAAGCACAACCAGCCACGCCAAGACCGAAGCGTTTTCCTGCTGCAGCAAGGCAAGCACGACGAACGCGAGAGCCAGCAGCGTCGGTCCGGCCAGACAGAGTAACCGGACCCGGCGTGCTGACGAACTGACTATCTGACTCGCCGACCAGCCGAACGAGAGTGCGGCGGAGAAGAATCCCGCTGCGGCAGGCGGCAATCCGCCAAGGTGCTGGCCGAACAGCGGCAGGAACGACTCCACCGACACTCCGGCCGCGAGGCACATGATGGTCAGGTAGATCCACTTCAGCGACGAGCCGGGTTCGTAGGTCGCAGCGGGCAGCACGCGGATCGCGGCGCGCTTCTCGACGAGCAGAAATGCCAGCACGAAGCCAAATCCCAGCACGATGAACGCGGCCATCGCGACGACGTTCGTCAAGATTCCGGCAACGCTCACCGCCCCAACCGCGCCCACGACGGCTACCAGCGCGAAGGCTGGCACGGGGGCCGTCTCGCCGCTTCGCTCACTGCGCGGAAGCGCCCGCGGCACCAACGCCGCGATCACGACAGCCGCGACCGCCAGCACGACGAACGCCACCCGCCACGAACCGAATTGCGCGAACAGCCCGCCGAGCGCCGGGCCGACGAGATTGCCGACGCCGAACATCGCCGAGATCAACGCACTCCCCCGCGCCCACAACTGCCGCGGCAGCGCGGAATGAATCACCGCGAACCCGAGCCCGGTCAGCAATCCCGCGCCCAATCCCTGCACCCCGCGACCGGCCAGCAGCACCGGCATCGCCGGGCTCACCGCGCACACCACCGAGCCCGCCGCGAAAACGCCGAACCCGAGGTAGTACGCGGTCGCGTTGCCGAGCCGGGCGAGCGCCCGGCCGACGAACATCGTCGCGACGACCTGCGCGACCAGGAACGCCGTCATGTTCCACGCGTAGAGCCGTTCCCCGCCGATGTCCGCGACCGCGGTCGGCAAAAGGCTTGCCGCCACGTAGATGTTGACCGCGCCGACGAGCACCCCACCGGCCAGCACGACCGCAGTGCTGAAGTGCGCTCCCAATTCGCGCCACGAACCCACTCTCTTCTCCTCCCGGATGCTTTATGCGGTCGCATCATCTCCGGGCGGGAGACCCCGGTAATCGGACAAAACAGGCGTGAACTGTGTCATATTCAGCGTTTGGTGAGCACCACCAGATAGCGGCAGGGCCGGGTGCCGGGATTCTCGTACGCGCAGTCGACCGGGCGGCCCAACTGGAGGCAGTCACCTTCCGCGAGTTCGTGCACCACTTCGCCTTCGTGGAAGCGCAGTTGGCCGGACAGCACCCAGACTTGGTGATCCGCGACGACATAGGAACTCGCCGGGAACCCGGCTATCGCGCCAGGCGGCAGGTCGATTTCCACCAGCTCGGTCGCGCCGTGCCCGGGCGGCGAGACCGCGCGGCGCACGTAGCCGGTGACCGGGTCTTGCCAGGTCGGCTGATCCTCGCGCCGGACAAGGCGGCGGTCGCCCCCCTCCGCGCGGGCGATGAGTTCGGACAGCGTGAGCCCGAGCGCGGTGGCGAGCCTGCTCAGCAACACGGCCGTCGGCTGCGCCTCGCCGCGTTCGATTTTCCCGATCATCGCGCGGGAAACTCCGGAGCGTTCGGCGAGCACACCAGCGGACAGCGCACGGTCCTGGCGGGCTTCGCGCACCGCCGCGGCGAGCGAAGCGGAGAGGGGATCGGTCACAGCGGTCGACTATAGCAGCGGTTCATGTCTACTATCGTGTACATGCTGATCCGACCTGCCGAAGAACGGGACGCCGAGGCCTGCGCGGCGATCTACGCGCCGTACGTCCGGGAAACCGCGATCACCTTCGAGACCGAACCGCCGACGCCGACGGAAATGGCGGCCCGCATCGCGAAAGCGACGAAGTCGTACGCGTGGCTGGTGCTGGAAATCGACGGCGCGGTCGTCGGGTATGCGTACGGCAGCCCGTACAAGGAGCGCGCAGCCTACCGCTGGTCGTGCGAGGTGAGCGTGTACCTGGCGCAGGATCGCCGACGCGCAGGTGGCGGAAAGGCCTTGTACGAAGCCCTTTTCGCCCGACTCGCCGAACGCGGCTTGCGCACGGCGGTGGCCGGGATGACCCAGCCGAACGAACCCAGCGTCGGGCTGCACCAGGCGATGGGCTTCGAGCTGATCGGAACCTGGCGGCGGATCGGCTGGAAACACGGTGCCTGGCGCGACGTCACCTGGATGCAACGCGAACTCGCCCCCGCGACAGACGCCGCGCCAGAAGAACCGCGCTAGTCCACCCCGAGGTCGAGTTCCTCGATGTCGTGCTCAAGCCGGGCCCGCCAGGACCACTTCGGTTCCGTCCAGTCCGTGTCCGACGGCGGCGGCTCCCCCAGCGGCAGCGCGGGATCGACCACGCCGTGCGTCACCCGGTAGGCCAGCGCTGACGTCGCCGCGCGGATCCACTTGTCGCCTGCCGCGCCGGACGGGGGCGCGACTCCGAACGCGTGCGTGAACCACACCGGCAGCAGCGCGCTCGACCCGATCGCCTCGGTGATCCGCTCGCGCAACCGGGAATGCAGCTCTTCCCAATCCCGTTCGCACTTCTCGATCTGCGGCAGCACCCGCGTCCGCGTCACCTCGTCCGCGGCCAGAAGTTGTTGCGCCGCTTCGGCGTCCTCCCGCGCGGCAGGCAACTGACGGTCCAGCACACCGCGCCGTCGAGCGACCACTTCGGGCAGTCGCGACTCCGCGTCGTCCCGTTCCGGCGTGCCGCGCTCGGCTGTCGCCAGCACCTCCAGCACGCCGATCAACGCCACTTCGCACTCCGCCAACGCTTTCTGCGCCTGAGGCAGCCGCGCGACGTCCTCTTCGTGCGGTCGGCGCTGGCTCGGCGTGAGCAGCTGCGCGGCGAGGCTGTGCCGCCGTTCCGCTTCGGCGGCGAGTTGCCGCAGCCGCGGGCCGACGTCATCCAGATCGACCACCGGAACCTTCTCCGACACCCGCACCGCGCGTTCGAGCACCAGCAGCCGCTGCCGGAGCCGTTCCAGCTGCCGGGCGGTGTGGTCGAGGCGGGTTTCGTGCCGGGAATGCGTTTCGGTGAACGACTCGACGGTCTCGCGCAGTTCGGAAAGGTCGCGGACGGTGCGGCTTTCCAGATCGTCGACGGTCTCTTGCATACCGCCGACAGTGTCGGTGAGAGCAACCAGTTCCGGATCGGCCTCCGGGCCTTCCTCGGCCGGGTAGTACTCGGTGTCGCGGTAGTACTCGGAGTAGGTCACCGCGCCTCCTGCACCAGAAACGCCACGGTCGCGACCATGGCGAGCGCCGCCAGAATGACCATGATCGGCTGGACGGCCGGTCCGGCCCCGATCAGCGCGACCGCGGTGAAGATCGCCGCCAAAGCCCCGCTGTACGCCGCCCGCTGCCGCCGGTTGACCATCAGCGGCGTCGGACCGAGCGGCCCGAACGCGATCCGCAAGCCAGCGCCCAGCAACGGCAACGCGAGCAGCAGCCAGACCGGGTTGAGCGCACCGAACAGCATCATCGCGCCGCTCACCATCCCGACGGCGACCGGCGCGACCGCCAGGTACAGCGTCGTCCGCTGCACCTTGCCGCGCTTCGCTTCCAACCGGGCGAGCCGCACCTGCTCGACGGCGGCGTCGACTTCCTTCTCGGTGCTCAGCAGCGTCTCCGCCCGCTCGACCAAGGCGTCGAGCGTCTGAGTACGTTCGTCGTCCGCCTGGTCCGGCAGCTGCGCCAGACCCGCGCGAATGTCACGGCGGAGCGCGGACGCGCGCGCCATCACGTGGTCGCGCTGGTCCTCTGCGGGCGTAGTCACCTCGCCACTGTAGGTACCAAACGCACCGAAGCCGGGGAACGACGCGACTTCCACCGGATCCAGTCAGAGGCTCAGCAGGTCCTGGCCGACGACCACCTCACCGTCGAACCCGGCCGCGGCGTGCTCGCGCCATACGTCGTCGGGAATGTCCGCATCAGTCGGGACGAAATGCGACAGCACGAGAGTCCGGACGCCCGCTTCCTTGGCGAGCGCACCAACCCGGTCGACGCTCGTGTGGCTCGCCAGGAGATGGTCCCGCAGCGTCGTGCCGTTGAACTGGCGCACCATCTCGTCGACCGCGGGGACGTACATGACCTCGTGCACCAGCACATCCGCGCCCTCAGCGAGCCGCACCAGGTTCTCGCACGGCGCGGTGTCGCCGGAAATCACGATGGACCGGTCCGCAGTGTCGATGCGGTAGGCAAAGGCGTCGACGATCGGCGGATGGTCCACGCGGGCCGCGGTGATCCGCACGTTCTCGTCCTCGAAGACCACGCCGTCCGCCGCGATCTCGTGCGGATCGAGCAGCTGGTCCAACGGACGCAGGCCCTCGTCGCCGACTCGGGTGTCGATGTCGAAGCGGTTCATCGCGAGGAAATGCCGCGTCATCTCCGCGAGGGGCGGCGGCCCGAACGCGGGGACGCGACGTTCCAGGTTCGCCGCCCAGGCCAGCAGGTAGAGGTTGCCGTAGTCGGCGTTGTGGTCGGAGTGGTGATGGGTGATGCCGACCGCGCGCAGCGAGTCCAGCTTGATTCCCGCGTGCACCAGCTGCCGGGCGACGCCGTTGCCGCAATCGATCACGTAGGTCGCGCCGTTGACGACGATCGCCTGCGCCGGAGCGCTCCGGGTGCGTTTCGGCGCGGGACCGCCCGCCGTGCCGAGAAGGATCAGTTGCGTGGTCATCCGCGCTCGCTTTCGAGGTTGAAGGAATCAGTTCGCGACCGGCGCGCCAGCCACACGCCGAACCCCAGCACACTCCAGGCTGCCAGCGCGAGGAGCGCGGGCGGCGTGATCTGCTTGAGCAGCAACCAGGTCTGCCCGCCCAGGATCGCGACGCCGAGCACGGAGAGAACGGCGTGCGACGTCCGGCGCATCCGGAACGGGGCCGCCGCGTGCAGTTCCGGCCGCAGCCGGCGCACCCGCCACGACGCGATGATCAGCAGAGTCAGCAACGGCCCGGTGACGATCGACGTCATGGCCGCGATGTTCGCGACGCTGAAGCCGGCGAGCACCGGGACCACGCCGATCAGGTAGAGGATCGCCAGCAGCCAGTGCGGGGTGCCGAACCTGCGGTTCACCGCGCCGAGCCCGGCGGGCAGCCAGCCGTCCCCGGTCGCGGAGAGCACGGGTTTCGTCGCGGCCAGCAGCAGCGAATTGATGTGCCCGATCACCGACGCCATCGCGCCGCCGAGGATGAAGAACGCGAACCCGCCCGGGGACAGGATGTGTCGGGCGACGTCGGACATCGGCTTGCCCGCGGACGCCCCCGCCCCGAGCACGCCCACCGACGGAATCGCCACGATCACGTAGATCACCGCCGCGACGAGGGTCCCGCCGACAACGGACAGCGGGATGTCGCGACCCGGACGCTTCATCTCGCCGCCGATGTCGGCGATGAGGAACGCGCCCGTGGTGGCGAAGGTGAGCATGGCCGCGGCGTTGAGCAAGCCGCCGATGCCGTGCGGGGTCAGGTTCCCGAACTCGCTCCACCGCACCTGCCCGGCACCCGCGATCCCGTACAGCAGGAAGGCGGCGAGCATGACGACCGCGAGCACGAGGCCGACCCGGCTGGAGAACGTCGCGCCCGCCAGGTTCGTCAGGAAGAACACCGTGATCAGGGCGATCGCGAGCGGCCGGACCGGAACGCCGGGCACGAGCGCGCTGACATAGTTCGCCCCGGCCAGCGCCATCAGGCTGAGCTGGATCACCGACACGGCGGACAACCACATCGACGCGAACCCGGCCCCGGGCGAGACCAGCCGCGCGGCGTAAGTGTAGCGGCCGCCGGTGACTGGCATCGCGCTGCCGAGGGACGCGATCGGCAGCGAATAGACGATCACCGCGAGCGCCGCGAGGGCGAAGGCGATCGGCGCGCCGGCCCCGGTCAGCGCGATGGCGGTGCCCATCAACGCGACGACCCCGCCGCCGACTACCTGGTGAAACGAGACTCCGACGGCTTGGAAGAGGGAGATGCTTCGTTTGAGGTTCGCGTCTGCGGGTTCGGTCGGCATCGTGATCACTGCCTTCTGCTGGCCGTTGTCGATCGGCACAGCGTCACCCAATCCGCGGCGGTGCGGAAATACCGAATACCTGCCGCGGCATAGCTGTTCGGGAATACCGCCGGGATAGCCGGGCAGGCATGGCAACGAGCGAATCAGGTATTGGACGGGCATGGCGTCCGGCAAGAACGATGAGGGGCCCGCGTTTTCCGATTTGGGGAGTTCCCATGACTGAGGCCGCTGCCCGCGATCTCGACGCTCAGGACCCGTTGCCGACGTCGCGGGCGCGGTTCCACGTCCCGCCCGCGACCGGCGGCGGCTACGCCGAGACGGCCTACTTCGCCGGGAACTCCCTGGGCCTGCAGCCGATCGCGACTCGCGCCGCGCTGGACGCGGAACTCGACGACTGGGCGCGGCTCGGCGTCGAGGGGCACGGCGAGGCCGAGCGTCCGTGGGTCTCCTACCACCGGCAGTTGCGCGATCCGGCGGCGCGGCTCGTCGGTGCGCGGCCGGGCGAGGTCGTGATGATGAACTCGCTGACGGTCAACCTGCACCTGATGATGGTCAGCTTCTACCGGCCGACCCCGGAACGGCACGCGATCCTCATCGAGGACACCGCTTTCCCGTCCGACAGCTACGCGGTCCGCAGCCAGGCCGCGTTCCACGGCTACGACCCGGACGAAGCGGTCATCCGGCTTTCGCCGCGTCCCAGGGAATCGACGTTGCGCAGCGAGGACGTCACCGGCTGGCTCGCTGAGCACGGGCACCGGGTCGCACTCGTCCTGCTGGGCGGGGTCAACTACTACAGCGGGGAATTCCTCGACATCCCGGCGATCACCCGTGCCGGGCACGCCGCCGGAGCGGTCGTGGGCTGGGATCTCGCGCACGCGGCGGGCAACGTGCCGCTGCGGCTGCACGACTGGGGCGTCGACTGGGCCGCTTGGTGCACCTACAAATATCTCAACAGCGGTCCGGGTGCGCTCGCCGGAGCGTTCGTGCACGAACGGCATCTCGCGGATCGGTCGCTGCCGAAGCTGGCGGGTTGGTGGAGCACCGACCCGGACGTGCGGTTCCGCATGCATCCGACGGTGACGCCGGTCGACACCGCCGATTCCTGGCAGCTGTCGAACCCGCCGATCCTCGCCATGGCCCCGGTGCGGGCTTCGCTGGAAATGTTCGACGCGGTGGGCATGGATGCCTTGCGCGCCAAGAGCATCCGGCTGACCGGCTACCTTGAGACGCTGCTCGACGAGGCCGGTGCGGGGCGTCCGATGGAGGTCCTCACGCCCCGCGAGCCAGACCGCCGGGGAGCGCAGCTTTCCGTCCGGCTGCACGGTTTGGACGCCGATGCGGTCAGCGCCGCGTTGCGCACCCGGCACGGAGTCATCGCCGACGCCCGCCGCCCCGACGTCATCCGCCTCGCGCCGGTGCCGATGTATTCCACCTTCCACGACTGCTGGCGCGCGGCGACCGCGCTGGCGGACGTCGTCAGCGGTTCTTGCGCCGGATCTTGATCGCGCGCAAGTCGGTGACCGCGTAGTTCAGGTCCCGATACGGCAGTCCGTGCTCGGCCAACGCGGCGGTCGCGCCGTCTTTGGCCGCGCGTTCGTCGTCGTCCGGACCGGCCGGGACCTGGCAGCGGAAGGTGAACGCCGTTGCGTTGACGTCGTAGCTGAACGTGCCTTCCTCAGTGAAGGCCACGTCGGTCTTAGCCGCCAGCACCGCACGGGCGCTCTCGTCGAGAGCGTCGAATTTGCCGCGGATGATCACGCGGAACGCGTCCATGTCAGGCGTCCTTTCGGGTCGCATAAGTCAGTACTTGGTCGCTGAGCAGGCCTTCAACCGCATCGAGGAGCGTCAACGCCGCCTCCGCGATGTCGTCCGGCCGCTCGCCGGCGACGGTGCGTTTGCCGATCTCGCCGTACAGCAGGCTGTGCGCCCACCCGATCTGCGCGGCGACCAGCCCGGGCACCGGATCCCCCTGCGCCGCACCGGTTTCCGCGGTCAGCAGATCGGCGAGTTCGGCGACCATCTGCTGGCCGAGGTCCTGCAGCCGGGCGGCGAGCGTGGGCGCGGCCAGCATCATCGGCAGCACCCGGCCGAACCCCGGACTCAGCCCGATCGTCCTTGAGCGCTGCTCGATCTCGCCGCGCAGACGGTCCAGCACCGCGCGCGCCGCGGACACTCCTGACCCGCGCGCTCGCACGATCTCAGCCAGCCGTCCCGCCGAGGCTTCCGACGGCGGCAGCACCAGGTCTTCCTTGACGCGGAAGTGGTTGTAGACCGTGTTGACCGCGACGTCGGAAGCCTCCGCGACCTCGGCGATCGTCACTGCGTCGAATCCGCGCTCGACGAACAGGCGCAGCGCGGTTTCCGCGACCCGCCGCACCGTCTCCTGCTTCTTCCGCTCCCGAAGTCCCACGCCGAAGAGTGAAGCAGACTCCAAACTTGGTGTCGACTCCATTTTTCTGCCCGGGTCCCGCGGATATCGGGGCGATCCCGGAGGACGGGACGGCCGCCGACCCGGCATCATCGACGAGGTGCGGATCGGCTTGCTGGGCCCGCTGGAGGTCCGGAACGACGACGGTGCCGCGGTCGAGATCACCGGCGCCCGATTGCGGACGCTGCTGAGCGCCCTCGCGCTGGAGCCCGGCCGGGTCGTCTCGGCCGGGCGACTCGTCGACGCCGTCTGGGGGACGCGTCCGCCAGCCACGGCCAACGCGCTGCAGGCGCTCGTCTCGCGGCTCCGCCGCGCTGGGACGCGGCTCGACTCCACACCGTCCGGCTACCGGCTGCCCGAAGCGACCGTGGACGCGGCGCGCTTCGAGGAGTTGGTCACCGCAGCCAGGACGGCTCCGGACGAGGAGCGAGTCGTACTGCTGCGCGAGGCGCTCAACCTGTGGCGCGGCCCGGCACTCGGCGACGTCTCTGACGCGCAGTTCTTTCAGGGCCACATTGTGCGGCTGAATGAGCTGCGGCTTTCCGCCACCGAGGAGTACGCGGAAGCTGTGCTCCGGTTGGGGCACGGCGCGGATCTCGCCGAGGAGCTGTCGAAACAACTGGCCGAACATCCGCTGCGCGAACGGCTGGCCGCGGCGTTGATGCTCTCGCTGCAAGCCGCCGGGCGACCGGCCGAAGCGTTGCAGGTATTCGCGCGAACCCGGATGGCGCTGGCGGATGAACTCGGTGCCGACCCCGCCCCGGAACTGGCCGCCGCGCACACCAAAATCCTCCGCGAAACGGTGGCCGACGAGGACGAGGCGCGCACGAACCTGCGAGCCGGGCTGACCAGTTTCGTCGGCCGGAACACTGAGATCACCCGCGTGGCCAAGCTGATCGGCGAGTACCGGCTGACCACGCTGACCGGACCCGGCGGGGCCGGGAAGACCCGGCTGGCCACGGAAACCGGACGGCATCTGCTGTCCGAACGCAACGGCGTGTGGTTCGTCGAACTGGCCCCGCTCACCGACGGAGCGGACGTTCCGCAGGCCGTGCTCGACGCGCTGGGCCTGCGCGAGCAGATGTACCCCGGGACGCTCGCCAGCGGCACTCCGCGCGAGCGGGCGACAAGAGCGCTGCGCGATCGGGACGCGGTACTGGTGCTCGACAATTGCGAGCACGTCATCGAAGCCGCCGCGGAACTGGCCGACCACCTGCTCGGCGAATGCCCTCGGCTGCGCATTCTCGCGACCAGCCGGGAACCGTTGGCAGTGACCGGCGAAGCGCTCTGGCCAGTCGAACCGCTGACCCTACCTGCGGAGAACGCGACGCCCGTCGAAGCGATGTCGTGCGCTTCGGTGCGACTGCTGGCCGACCGCGCCGCTGCCGTCCGGCCGGGCTTCACCGTCGATGAGTCCACTGTGGACGACGTGGTGCGGATCTGCCGAGCGCTCGACGGAATGCCCCTCGCGGTCGAACTCGCCGCCGCCCGGTTGCGCTCGCTGACCGTGTCGCAACTGGCCGCCCGGCTCGACGACCGGTTCCGTCTGCTCACCGCGGGAAGCCGGACCGCGCTGCCGCGGCATCGCACGCTGCGCGCGGTGGTCGACTGGAGCTGGGACCTGCTGGAACCGGACGAACGGCAACTGCTGCGCCGGTTGTCGGTGTTCTCCGGCGGTGCGACCGCGGAGGCAGCGGAAGCGGTCTGCGGCGGTACGTCTGAGCTGCTCAGCGCATTAGTCGACAAATCGCTAATCGCCATTTCCGGGGACGCCGAGCCGCGCTACCGGATGCTCGAGACGATCAAGGCGTACGGCCTGGAACAGCTGGCTGTGGCCGACGAACGCGAGGAACTGCGCCAGGCGCACGCCGAGTGGTTCGCCCGGTTCGCCGAGACCGGCGACAAATACCTGCGCCGCGCCGAGCAGATCGAATGGCTGGCGCGCTTCGCCGCCGAACACGGCAACCTGATCTCGGCGGCACGCGGCGCGATCGCCGCTGGCGAGGCGACGACGGCGCTTCGGCTGGCGACGTCGTGCGCGTGGTTCTGGATGCTGACCGGGCACAAAACCGAGGCGCAGGAACTGACCGAGGCGGCCTTGGCGTTGTCCGGCGAGGTGGATCGCGAACTGCGCGCGATGGGGTACGCGATGGCCGCGTTGCTGCTGACCATCGGGATGACCTCCGAGACCTCCGCCGACGCCTTGGGCCGCAAAGCGCTCGAACTCAGCCGTGACAGCAAGAATTCCTTGCTGCGGTCCATCCTCCCGGTGTTCACGCAGACCGCGGACAGCGGCACGATTAAGTCCACATTGGACGAATTGCTGGCCGACGATGACCCGTGGTTGCGCGCGCATGCCCGGCTGCACCGGGCGCGGACGCAACTGAACCTCTGGCACGCCCCGGCCGCGCAGGAAGCCGACATCCGCGAGGCCGTCCGGCTGTTCCGGCTGTGCGGGGAACGCTGGGGAACGTCACTGGCGCTGAACAGCCTCGCCGATGTCGTCGGCCGTCGCGGCGAACTGGAGGAAGCCGTTTCGTGCTACGAGGAATCGATCCAGGTCGTCTCGGAGATCGGTTCAGCCGAAGACGTCTTGTTCGCCCGCGGACGGCAAGCGCACCTGTTCTGGCAACTCGGCGACGAGGCAGCGGCGTCGGCCGCGGTAACCGCCGCCGAACGCGACGCGCGGAGCGTGCCGTTCCCTGATTCGCTCGCGTTCCTGGCCCAGACGAAAGCGGACCTGGCCCGCTGGCGCGGCGATCTGGCGGAAGCGCGGCTGGAACTAAACCGCGCCGAAGCGCTGTTGAGCGAATCCGAGCCGCATCCGTTGTTCCGCGCGATGATCCAGCATTCGCACGCCTACCTGGACGCCCAAACCGGCGACCTGCCCGCAGCCCGGGACCGCCGCCGCGAAGCACTCGCCTTGGCCGCGGAAGCCGGTGAGGTGCTGTATCTGGCGATCATCCTCCTGGGCATCGCCGACCACGCCCTGCGCGTCAACCGCCCGGTCGCCGCCGCAGACTTGGTGGCCGCCGCACACCGCTTCCTCGGCGGCCCGCACCTGGCCCTGCCGGACGCGACCGCCGTCGCAGCCGCCGTCCAGGCCGAACCGTCAGGCACAGTCGACGACCCGATCGCCCTCGCTTACGACGTCCTCAGCTGATTTGGGCAGCCATCGCAACGCAAGCACCCCCAACCCCACGCAAAGCGCCGCCGCGACGCCCATCGCGACATGCAACCCACTCACCACAGCCTCCTTCTCAGCTGCGGCCCCCTCCGGCGCCAGCAACCGAAAAACGAACGCCGCCACCGAACCCAGCAACGCGATCCCCAGCGCATGACCGATCTCGTTGGCCGTCTCGCTGATCGCTCCCGCCGAACCGGCCCGATCCGCCGGGACCGCGCCGACCGCCGTGTCCGCTACCAGCGAGAACGAGATCCCGTAGCCGAAACCGGCGACCACGGTCGAGGCGACGAACCATCCGGCCCCGCCGGTCACCGTGGTCGCAAGCAGCAGCGCCAGCCCGAGCGCGATCGCGAAATGGCAGGTCACCAAGGCCGCCCGGCTCCCGATCCGCGCCGCGAGCGCCGGGGTGAGCACGCACGTCGCGGTCAGGGCGACCGCGCCCGGAAGCGCGAGCAGCGCGGCGTGGAGCACGGACAACCCCAGCACGGATTGGAGGTAGACCCCGGTCAGATACGCCGCCGCCGACCACGCGAACAGGGACAGCACCCCGGTGATCACCGCGACGGTGAACACCTTCTCGCGGAACAGACTCACGTCGAGGAGCGGATACTCCAACGTCCGCTGCCGCAGCACGAACCACGTCAGCACCCCGGCCCCGGCGACGCCAGCGAACGCGACCGGCCAAGAAGGACCGTAGGCGGCGAATTCCTTGACGGCGTAGACCGCCAGCAGCAACCCGCCCGCGGACAACGCGATGCTGAGCAGGTCGACCTTGCCCTGCCGGGTCGTCCTGGCCTCCCGCAGCACTACCGGCGCGGCCGCGAGGAAGACTGCGACGACCGGCAGATTGACCAGGAACACCGACCCCCAGCCGAATCGGCTCAGCAGCAGCCCGCCGAGGATCGGGCCGATCGCGAAACCCGCGGCGAACGTCGCGGCGAAGATCCCGATCGCCCTGGCCCGCCGCCGCGGCTCGGGGAACAGTTCGCTGAGCACCGCGAGCCCCGACGGCAACAGCGTCGCGCCGCCGAGCCCCATGAGCACGCGGCAGCCGATGAGCCATTCCGGCGTCGGCGCGAACGCGGCGCCCGCGGAACCCGCCCCGAAGACCGCGACGCCGATCATCAGCAGTTTCAGCCGCCCGTACCGGTCGCCGAGGTTGCCGAACGCGATGAGCAGCGAGCCGACCGCGAAGCCGTAGCTGTCGAGGATCCACAGGGCCTGGTCGGCGGTCGGGGCGAGGGCGCGGGTGATGGTCGGCATGGTCAGGAACAGGATCGAACCGTCCATCGAGACCAGCAGGACCGGTCCGAGCACCACGAGCAGTCCCAGCCAGGCGCGGCGAGTTTCCGTCATGCCCCCGATCCTCGGAACCCGCGGCCGCACTCGGCCAGCACCGGCGATGAGTACCCCTCGCAGGTGCAGGCACGGTTCTGCCTGGTTGCCTACGATCGAGATCATGCAGACTGAAACCCTCGGCGTGTTCCTCAAGACCCGCCGTGACCGCGTGACACCGGACGCCGCCGGGATGCGGACGTACGGCACGCTCCGCCGGGTGCCTGGTCTGCGCCGGGAGGAACTCGCCCAGCTCGCGGGCGTGAGCGCCGGCTACTACACGCGGCTGGAGCAGGACCAGTCCGGCACCGCGTCGCCGCAGGTGCTCGACGCGCTCGCGCGGGTGCTCAACCTCGACGAGACCGAGTCGAGCCACCTGCACAACCTCGCCCAGCGCTGCGGAGTCCCCCGGCTGGTGCGCCCCGCGCCGGAAACGCTGGACCCGCACGTCGCGACCCTGCTGCACGCGCTGAGCGACAGCGTCCCCGCAATCGTCCTCGGCCGCCGCGGCGACGTACTCGGCTGGAACCGCACCGGCCACCTCCTGCACGCCGAACACCTCGACTACGCCGCGCCGGACTCGCCCGAAACCCGCCCGTCGATCCCGCGGATGTTCTTCCTCGACCCGCTGCACCGCGACCTGTATCGCAACTGGGCGGAGCTCGCCCGCACCCATGTCGGCTACCTGCGCCTGATGTCCGGCAAGCACCCGACCGACGCCCGGCTCGCGGAGCTGATCGGCGAACTCGCCATGGGCAGCCCGGAATTCGCCGCGCTCTGGGCGACCGGCGACGTCGTCGACTGCACGAGCGGCCCGATGGACCTGCGCCACCCGACGCTCGGCACCGTGAACATCGACTACCAGGTCTGGCTCCAGCCCGACAGCCCCGACCACCAGCTGGAGGCGTACACCCCGCGCGACGCCGCTTCCCGGGACGCGTTGCGGCTGTTGGAGGTCGCTTCCCGCTAACCGGCCTGCCCAACGCCCTTCGTATGGCATCATCCGCCGGTGACCGGCGAGCGGAGCGACCCGCACTCCATCGGGGAGGAAGACCTCGAGGACTTCGACTCCTGGACCGCGCAAGCCGCGCTCGCCTCGCTCATCGACGAAACGCTCGGCTCCCCCGCGGTCACCCAGCTCCTCGCCCGCGAATCGCTGCGTACCGAAGTCGTGCGCGAAGAACTGTTCGCGAACGAGACCCTCCTCGCGAAGATCCGGACGCTCCAGGACCAGGTCATGGCCGAGGGCGACCGAGGGTTCCGTCCGCGAAACCGCGCGATGTCGCCGCGCGAGGCGAGCTGGCTGGTCGTCGCCGTGCTGCTCGGATTCGCCTACCTCAGCCTGATGACCGCCGCGTGGGCGCAGCTCCCCCTGTTCTTCCGGATCTTCGCCGGCCTGATGATGCCGTGCGTCCTGTTCGCCACCGGCGCGCTCGCGGTCCGCAAAGTCACCGCGTTGCGCGAATGGACCAACCCGGACGCCATGCAGTTCCACGAGGAGCAATTCGGCCTCGGACCACGCCGTTCGTTCGCCGCGCGCGAGATCGTGCTGCCCGAGGTCCGCGACGTCATTTCCGCGCACCGGCGGCTGCACTTCGGCACGACACTGGTTTTCGACCAGCAACACGACCTCGGCGAGGAGGACAGCAGCCGAATCGTGCCGACAGCGGCGGCGAAACGGCTCCGGCGCGTCCTCGAACGCGCGGGTTCCGGCGCGGTCGCGCTCGGCGGGCAGCGCGGGTCAGGCAAGACGACCGCGATCCGTTCCATGCAACGAGGTCTGTTGCACGGCAGCGAAAACCCGGCGCCACTGGTGGTGGTCGCCTCCGCACCGGCCACCTACGACGCCCGCGATTTCGTGCTGCACCTGCACAAACTGCTGTGCCAAGCCGTACTCGCGCGGATCCGGCAGACCTTGGGTCCAGAAACCGACTGGCGATGGTGGGCCCGCCGGTTCCGGCGCGGCTCGGTCGACCTCGTCGTCACGGCCGCACTCGGGTGGGCGATCGGCGGCCTGCTGTGGAACGGAGAATTCACACAGTTCCCCGCAGAACTCTGGCAAACGCTCACCAAACCGCTGCGACCGGACCCGCTAGGTCCATTATGGACACATCAGCCGGTGAGCAACCGGATCGCCCTCGTCGTAGTCGCTGTTCTCACATTCCGCTGGACGTCGAAGGCCGTCCCAGCGGGGGCCGAAGCGCTGGTGAACTTCCTGTGGCGGAAGTCATCAGCCGGACCGCGCGCCCTGCAAGCCGAAGCTCGCCGCCAGCTGCTCCGGATCCAGTACCTGCTGACCTACACCACCGGCTGGTCGGGAAAACTCGCCGTCCCGGCAGGCGGCGAACTGGGCCGCACCCGCACCACGCAACGGGCCGAACAGCAGCTGACCCATCCGGAGGTCGTCGACGAGTTCCGCGCGTTCGCCCAGCTGACCGCGGAGTCGTTGCGCGAGGAAGGGATCACCGACCGGGTCGTGGTCGCCATCGACGAGCTGGACAAGATCGGCGAACAGGACAAGGCCCAGCAGCTGGTGAACGACATCAAGGGCATCTTCGGGGTGCCCGGTTGCCTGTATTTCGTGGCGGTGTCCGACGACGCGGTCCTCAGCTTCGAGCAACGCGGCCTGGCCGTGCGCGATGCCTTCGACAGCGCGTTTTCCGAAGTGGTGCGCCTGGAATCGTTCACGCTCGACGAGAGCAGGCTGTGGATCGCGCAACGGCTGCCCGGCGTCCCGGAGCAGTTCTGCTATCTCGGCCACTGCCTCTCCGGCGGCCTGCCGCGCGACCTGCGCCGCACCACCATCGACATGGTGGACGTGACGACCGAACACTACGAGCCGTCGCTGTCGACCGTCACGAGCATCCTGGTCTGCACCGACCTGGCAGCCAAGTCGAGCGGCTTCATCGCGCAAGCCCGCGGGCTCCCGCAGACACCGGAGCTGGCGGAACTGTGGCCGAAACTGCTCCGCGTCCCCGACACCCGCGAAGCAGTGGAACTCGCCGAACTGGCCGCCTCGTTGCATGAAGGAGCAACACCCGACCTAGCCGACGCGGTCAACCGGCTGCGCCTGCACAGCAGCGCGTTCGTCCTCTTCTGCGCCACTGTTCTGGACATGTTCACCGACGCGCTCACCCAGTCCCGCCTGACGCCGAGCCTGCACGAACTGGCCATCGCCCGACGGCGACTCGCTCTAGACCCGCACCTCGCCTGGGCCGCCCTGAACGAGTTCCGCAAAGCACACGACCTGCCCTTGCCCAGCCGTGCATAACCACGGCTTCTGGATCACGGAAGAACCAGCTCTTGGACTTCTCGCCGCACGGCTTCTAGCGTTGCGCCCATGACCACCTACGTCCTCGTCCCCGGCGCCTGCCACGGCGGCTGGTGCTTCGACCGGCTCACCGGCCAACTGCGCGACCGCGGCCACCGCGTGCTCCCGCTGACGCTCACCGGCCTCAGCGAACGGCAGCACCTGCTGAACGGCGGGGTCAACCTCGAGACCCACATCGAGGACGTCGTGCGCGCGATGCAGGCCGAGCAGGTCGAACGCGCCGTGCTGGTCGGCCACAGCTACGGCGGGATGGTCATCACCGGTGCCGCCGACCGGGTGCCGGAACTGGTCGATTCACTGGTGTACCTCGACGCTTTCGTCCCGGAAAACGGCGACTCCTGCTGGACTTTGACCGATGACCGGCAGCGCGAGTGGTACCTGAGCGTCGGCGAGACCGGATACGCCGTGCCGCCGCTGCCGTTCTTCGACCCGCGTGCGTCGGCGCATCCGCTGGCGTCGCTGCTCCAGTCGATCCGGCTGGACGCCGACCTGAGCCGCTTCCGCCGCCGGGACTATGTGTACGCGACGATCTGGGACGGCGGGTCGCCGTTCGAGCCGACGTACCGGCGGCTTCTCGACGATCCACAGTGGAATGTCCACGCGCTGGACAGCAAGCACGACGTGATGCGCGACGCGCCCGAAGAGCTGCTGCGGATTCTTCTCGACGCGGCGGTCTAGGCCAACTCAGGAACCCGCTCCCCCACCGGCGGCGCACCAGGCGGCGTCCCGTCCCCGAACGGCCTCCCGCCCAGCTCCTCCCGCCCATGCGGCGTAAGCCACCCCGCGAGCTCCGGCCCCAGCGGCACCACCCCGGTCGGGTTCACGTTCCGGTGCACCACGTAGTAATGCTCCTTGATCTGCCCGAAATCGATCGTGTCCCCGAAACCGGGCGTCTGGAACAGATCCCGCGCGTACGCCCACAGCACCGGCAGCTCCGTGAGCTTCTGCCGGTTGCACTTGAAATGCCCGTGGTACACCGCGTCGAACCGGACCAGCGTCGTGAACAGGCGCACGTCCGCCTCGGTGATCGTGTCCCCCACCAGGTACCGCTGGCCGGCCAGCCGCTCGGAAAGCCAGTCCAGCCGGGAGAACAACGTGCGGTACGCCTCTTCGTAAGCCTCCTGCGACGTGGCGAAACCCGCTTTGTACACCCCGTTGTTCACGTCCCGGAACACCTTCTCCGCGACGTCCTCGATCTCGTCGCGCAGCCGCTGCGGGTACAGCTCCGGCGCGCCGTCCCGGTGGTAGGCGCCCCATTCCAGCGACAGGTCCACCGTCATCTGCTTGAAGTCGTTGGTCACGATCTGTCCACTCGGGACATCCACAATGGACGGCACGGTGATCCCGCGCGGATAGTCCGGGTACCGCGCGAAAAACGCCTCCTGCAGCCGTTCGATGCCGAGCACCGGGTCGCGGCCGCCGGGGTCGAGGTCGAAGGTCCAACTGCGCTCGTCGTGCGTCGGGCCGCACAGGCCCATCGACAGCACCTCTTCGAGACCCAGCAGCCTGCGCACGATCGACGCGCGGTTCGCCCACGGGCACGCTCGCGCGATCACCAGGCGATAGCGGCCCGGCTCCACCGGCCAGCCGTCGCGGCCGTCGGCGGTGACGCGGTCGGAGATGTAGTTCGTGTCGCGCTTGAACTCACCCTGGTCGGGCATCGGAAGCCTTTCGTCGGGGGCGGGTCTAGTCGTCCGGGCAGGCCGAACAGTCCGGCGGCTCCAGCGCGGCAGCCAGCCGGGCGAGGATCGGGCCCGCGGCGCGGACCTCCTCGGGCGAGAGGTGGTCGAACAGGAACGATCGCACGCGCTCGAGATGCCCGGGGTACGCGGCGGCGAGTTTCGCCCGCCCGAGTTCGGTGAGCGTCGCGTGCGCGGCCCGGCGGTCCTGCGGGCACTTCACCTTCCGCACCAGGCCGCGGCGCACCATCGCCTCCACGACCCGGCTGATCCGGCTCAGCGACAGCGCCGTGGACTCCGCCAGATCGGTGAGCCGCAGCCTGCCTTCGGCCGCTTCCGACAGCGACACGAGCACGCTGTAATCCGTCAGCGAGACGCCGTTGTCGTGCGCGAACTGGTCGTCGAGAGCCCTCGGCAGGACTGTGACGACACGCATCAGCGGACGCCACACTGCCTCCTCTTCGCTGGTCAGGGGGGTTCTGTTCACCACAGAGGGGGAGTATATCCGACACTTGCTCGCGCAATCAGTTATTGTGGGCTACAGTGCTAGTTGAACACTCAACCAAGGACCCGAAGGAACGGAACACATGACCAGCGCGACCACCTACGCCCACCTGACCGGCACCTACACGATCGACGGCTCGCACAGCCGGATCGGCTTCGTCGCCCGCCACGCCATGGTCACCAAGGTTCGCGGCTCCTTCAACGAGTTCGAGGGTTCGTTCACCCTGGACGGCGAGAACCCGGCGAACTCCAGCGCGAACATCACCATCCAGACCAAGAGCGTCGACACCCGCAACGCGGACCGCGACGGCCACCTGCGCGCCAACGACTTCCTGTCCTGCGAAGAGTTCCCGACCATCACCTTCACCTCCACCGGGATCACCCAGACCGGCGAGGACACCTTCGACGTGACCGGCGACCTGACCGTCAAGGACGTCACCAAGTCGGTCACCGTCCCGTTCGAGTTCGGCGGCTCCGCGAAGGACCCGTTCGGCAACGACCGCGTCGGCTTCGAGGGCTCCACCTCGATCAACCGCAGCGACTACAACGTGAAGTTCAACGCCGCGCTCGAGACCGGCGGCGTGCTGGTCTCGGACAAGATCACCCTCGAGTTCGAGATCTCCGCGATCAAGAACGCCTGAACGAACAGCCGGTGAAGGGTTCCGGAATCGGGACCCTTCACCGTGTCGCAGGGCAGTCGCGGGGTCTCAGACGTCGAGCGCGGTGCCGTAGAGCCGCTCGACCGGGAGCCGGATCACGACTCGCCGCTCGTCCACCTGCTGCTTCAGGAACGCCGCCGGGTCCTCGGGCCGCGCGGCCTCCGGAAGCATCGCGAGCAACTCCTGCCCCACCGCGTCGCCGGGGACCTCGGTGACTTCGGAAACCTCCGCCTGCCCCTCGGCAACAGCGAACGACCACACGTCGCCGCCCTGAACGTGCACCGTCGCCCGCGAGTTGCGGCGCAGATGGCCGACCTTGCTGCGGTCGGCAGTCGTGGAGAAACGCACCGTCCGGGTGTCGGGATCCCAGCTGTACAGCATTGTCGTCAGATGCGGCTGACCACTGCGTTTGATCGTCGCGAGCGTGCCGAACTGCTGCTGGCCGAGCAGGGCAGAGAGGGCTTCGTCAGACAGCTGCCGGGGTGCGGGTCCTTGACTCATGCCAGGCCCAACTCGCCGCCGGTCCGGCACATTTCCGCCAGCTACCCCTATTTCGGGGACCCCTATTTTTCAGGCGCGCAACCCGGCGATCCCCACTTCGAGCGCCGCCTCCAGATGCTCCGCCTCCCCGGTGGTCAGCAGCATCAACACCCCGCCCTGCACCCCCGCCAGCAGCGCCGACGCCGCCTGCTTCGGGTCCAGCCCAGGCCGGACCTCCCCCGCCGCGCGCAGGTTCTCGATCCCCGCGGTCAGTTCGCCGAGCCACCGCTGCATCAGCTGCGTCACCACCGCCTGCGCGCCCGGCGTGTTGCGGCCGATCTGCGACATCACCACGTTCAACGGACAGTGCCGGCCCTGCTCGGTGTAGTGCCCGAGCACCACCTTCTGCCACGTCCGGAAATCCTCCCAGGTGCGCAGCGTGCCGAGCGACGGCTGCTGCACCTCCAGCACCCGGCCCGCCTCCCAGCGCGCGACGGCCAGCAGCAGTTCTTCCTTGCCGTCCGGGAAGTAGTGGAACAGCTGGCTTTTGCTGGTCTTGGTCCGCGCGCGGACGTCGTCCAGCGTCGTCTCGAGCACGCCGCGCTCGCGGATCACGTCGGCCGCGCCCTCCACGATCCGTTGCCGCGTGGCCTCGCCCTTGCGCGTGAGCGTCATCGACTGCCTCCTGACTGGACCTGCTAGTCCACTCTAGAACGCAGCGCCTCCGTCGGACCAGGACGTCTGGCCGAAGTCCTCGTCGTCCACCGGCGCACGACGCGGTCGGGGCCGTTCAGGTTCCGGAGCTTCCGCGACCTCAGGCTCCGGCTCCTCCACGACAGCCTCAGCTTCCGGAGTCCCCTTCGGCCAAACGCAAGGCGACGTCGCACCCAAGTAGAGCTTCCCGAGCTCATTGGCCTGCAAAGACATGTCGAAGCCGTCCCGCTCATTGCGCGCGAAGACGTACTGGTCGGTGGGCCGCCGGTCGGTCAGGACGGTGAAGCCGTGTCCCTGCCACCACTTCACGACGGCCTCGAACTGCGTCTTGAAGGTGTCCGGTTCGAGGCCGGTCACCTCGTAGGTCGCGGAGATCTCGAATCGCCCAGCCGGACCGTTGTCGGTCGGGTCGGTGCATTCGGAACGGTTGCGGGAGAACAGTTCCCGCCCGGCGGGCGTGGGCAACGCGGAGAACGCGCCGCGCACGTAGTCCTCGACCTGGTCGCGGGCTTCGTTTTCGGTGATCGTGGGGTTCATGGCTGCACCTCCTGGGGAGCAGGCTACGAGAGGAACGGCGGCGAGGCAGGCCAGCGCGGTGCGGCGCGCCGTCACGCCGGCAGCCCGGCGATGATCCGGCCGAAGCTGCGCAGCGACGGGTTGTTGTCCTCCCAGTATTGGCTGTGCGCGGCCCCGGACAGGCCGCCCTCGTACCACGGGCCTTTGTCACCCGGCGCGGATTCGAAGACCTGCCCGCCGAAGTCGCCGCCAGCCGGGCTCGGGCCGAGCGGATCGTGACCGGGGAGACCGATGTTGGTGATCTTGATGAGGTCGTGCTGCGCGACCGTCGAGTGCACGTGCTGGGCGACCTGGTCCTGCGGCACACCGTCGAGATGCAGTTGATTCGCGTGCTCGACGCCGACGCCAGGACTGCCGACGAAGATCAGATCGTCCGCGTTGAGCCCGCCGTCGCGAGCCGCGTGGCCGATCACCGTCGTGCCGTAACTGTGACCGAGCACGGTGTTATGCGACGGGGAGCCCTCATGCGACGCGCGCAGACCGTCCTCGAATTTCGACAACGACTCCTTGCCGCCGTCGGCGTATTTCTCGCTGGCGGCGTCCACGAGCTCATTCGGCGCGTCATAACCGACCCAGGTGATCACCGACGTCGACGGCGAGCCCGCCATCGTCGCCGACTGCCACATCTTGTCCGACCGGCCGAGGTCGCCGCCGATCTTGGCCAGCTCGCTGCCGGTGCCAGGAACGTACGTCGCGACATTCGCCGCGGTATCCGGATTTCCGGCGGCGACCACCGCTGTGCCGTCGCCGCTGACGTCGAGCGAGATCAGGAAAGCCGGAGGTTTGCCGTCGCCGGTGGCCGCGAGCCGGTCGCGGATCGCGGTGAGGCCGCGCAATTGGGCGTCATCGCCCTTCCGCTTGTCGATCTCCTGTTGCAGCACAACGCGATTCGCCGCGTCGCGATCGACCACCGGGATGCCGTCGAGATTGCGGATCAGGTCCGGGTTGTCGCGCAGGATCGAGGACTGCGCGGAGTCGGACAGGCTGTCCCACCACGCCCGGTTCTCCGCCGGGGTGCCGTTCGGTTTCGGCTGGCTGCTCGTCGCCATCGCCAGCGCGACGACCCCGGAGCCACCGCTTTCGCCGTTGGTCGCGCGGTCGAGCACGACGGTCAGATCCGCGTCGACCCCGGTGGCCTCACGGAGAATCTGGCCGACGCGATCGGCGACTTCAGCCTGTCGCTCGGGTTCGCCGCTGACGCCGCCACCGTCGTCGATCCGCATTCCGTTGCGTGCGGCGAAATCGTCGACCTCGCGCACCGCCGAACTGATCCGCTCGACCGCCAGCTGCGCGTCGTGCACCCCGCGCCGAACCGCCGACACATCAGTGGTCAGCTGCCGCAATTCCGTTGCCAGCGCAGTGCCTTTGGCCGTTGCCGCGTCCGCCGCGTCGCCTTGCCAAGAGCCGAACTTCGTCATGGCTTCGGCATCGTCGTTCGCCCCGGTGAGCCGGGCGGCCCGGGCACCGAGCGCGTCGACCGCCGAAGCGAGGTCGGCGGGGTTCCAGCGCCGGACGTCTCCCCAAGTGATCATCGGCCCGCCGCCGCGATCTCGCCGGTCGCGTTGTGGTCGGTGTCGCGGTAGCCGGCTGCGGCCTGGTCGAGGTTCCCCGCGTAGGCCTCGGTGTCGGCTGTCCACTTCGGAACGGCCCGGCCCCAGGCGCCGGACAGCCGATCCGCCGCGGCCACGCTCGTGCCGCCGGACAGCCCGACCCCGGCGAGCGCGCCCGCGAGGTCGGCCGCCCGCACGGTCGCCGCCGCCTGCCGCGCCCGTCCGGCCGCGGTCGCGACCTCCGCCGGAGCGACCTCGAAACCCGTTCCCATGCGCATCTCCCCCACCGCGGCGACCGGACGACCCGTACGACGGACGTCCGCGGCACCCGGTTCCCCGCAGTTCGACCTTCGCGAAAACTCCTGCCATGATTCCCCCGCCAAGGCTCTGACCTGCGCAAACCCTCGCCTAGCTTGTCCACATATGTGAACGCTAGTCACGTGACTGAATAGTTATCAGCCCGCGTCTTGCCCGCCGCTGACCAGCGTGTGACTGTGTACGGCGAAGTTCGTACCGGAGCGGGCCAAGCCGGCACGCGACGAGGAAAGGCGTTGCGCGGCGGCGGGTTCGGCCGTTCCGCAGTGCTGGACCAGTCCGGCAGTCCTTGTCCCTCGACCCCCACTCGTCCGGCCCGGACGGCGCTGGCCTTCCGGTCAGCGGACCAGGACCGGCCGGCCATCCCGGAAAGAGACGGCTCGGCAATGACACAGACAGCCGCGGCGCGGCGGCCCATCGGCAGAACGACGCTGTACTTCTTCGGTGCCCTCGGCGGCATCCTGTTCGGTTACGACCTCGGCGTCATTTCCGGGGTGTTGCCGTTCATCGGGAAACTCTGGGGCCTGTCCGGATGGGACAAGGGCGTCATCACCGCGAGCATTTCGATCGGTGCGATCGTCGGTGCGAGTTTCTCCTCCCGGCTCAACGAAAAGCTCGGCCGCCGCCGGACGATCATGGTCGCGGCCGTCGTCGTCATCATCGGCACGATCGCGGCCACCTTTTCCCCGACGTTCGCGTTGCTGATCGTTTCCCGGCTCGTGATCGGCGTCGGCATCGGCCTGTCGTCCTCGACGGTCCCGACGTATCTGTCGGAACTCGCTCCGGCACGGCTGCGCGGGGCGATGGGCGCGCTGAACCAGATCTTCATCGTGCTCGGCATCCTGATCGCGTTCCTGGTCAGCTACGGGCTCGGCACGTCGGGCAACTGGCGGCTGATGTTCGCCGGCGCGATCGTGCCCGCGGTGATCCTGCTGGCGGGCTTGGGATTCCTGCCCGAAACGCCGCGCTGGCTCGTCGCGAACGGCCAGGAGGAACAGGCCCGCGCGGTCCTGCTCAGCTCGCACGGCGGCGGCGTGAACGTCGACGAGGAGATCGGCACGATCCGCGAGGTGATCCGGCTCGACTCGGAATCGGCGAAGACCCGCTTCCGCGACCTGCTGACGCCGACCGTGCGGCCGATGCTCGTGGTGGCCTTGCTGCTCGCGATGGGCCAGCAGTTCAGCGGCGTGAACGCGGTGAACGCGTACTTCCCGACGATGCTGATCGGCCTCGGTTTCGCGACTCAGGCGGCGTTGCTGTCCGGCGTGCTGCTGGGCGTGACCAAGTTCCTGTTCACCGCGTGGGTGGTGTTCGTGGTCGACCGGTGGGGCCGCAAGCCGCTGCTGCTGATCGGCAACGTGCTGATGGTGCTCACCCTGGTCGCGGCCGGGTTCATCGTGCTGGAAGTCCACGACACGGCGACCAAGGGCATCCTGATGCTGGTCGCGATGGTGCTCTACCTGGTCGGCTACGAACTGGGCTGGGGCGCGGTCGTCTGGGTGATGATGGCCGAGGTGTTCCCGCTGAAGGTCCGCGCGGCGGGCATGGGCGTGAGCAGCGTCGTGCTGTGGGCCGCGACCGGCATCATCAGCGCCGTGTTCCCGATCATCTCCGACCCCGGCGCACTCGGCCTCGGCGGCTCGATGTTCCTGTTCGCGGGCATCAACGTGGTCCTGTTCTTCCTCACGAAGTGGCTCGTCCCGGAAACCAAGGGCCGGAGCCTGGAGGAAATCGAACTCGACCTGCGCGGCCGGACGCATTCGAAGGCACGCGCCTGAATTTCTCCTCGGGGTACGGCCGGGCGGCAGGGGATTTCCCTTGCCGCCCGGCTGTTTTTCACCGCCCGAGCATGCGGTACCGCCGGGTGGCGAGCGGCAGGAAGATCAGCGTCAGCACCGCGGGCCACGCCATCGCGAGCAGCACGGAATGCTCCGCCGCCCAGCCATTCGCGGCCCACGCCGGGTTACTCGCCAGCTCGCGCACCGCGGAAGCCGTTGCGGTGAGCGGATTCCAGTTCGCGACCGCGCTCAGCCAGGCAGGCATGGTGTCCGGGGAAACGAAAACGCCGGACAGGAATCCGACCGGCCACACCAGCACCTGCACCGAAACCGCCGATTCCGGGGTCTTCAGCAGCAGCCCGAGGTAAATCCCGACCCAGACAAAAGCGAACCGCAACCACAACAGCAGCCCGACCGCGCCCAGCACGGACATCTGCTGCGGACGCCACCCCAGCGCCAGCCCGGCCCCCATCATCACGACGAGCCCGGCGACCGAGCTGATCAGGTCGGCGAGACAACGTCCGGTCAGCACGGCGAGCCCGCTGACCGGCATCGCGCGGATCCGCTCGGTGACGCCCTTCGAGGCGTCGGAAGTCACTGCGAGGACAGTGGATTCGAGCCCGAACAGCATGGTCATCGCAAGCATGCCGGGGATGAGGAAGTCGATGTACGCGCCGTCCCGGATGGCCATCGCGCCACCGAAAAGCTGGCCGAACATCACCACGATCAGGACCGGGAACAGCAGCGTGACCGCGATCGAGAACGGACGCTGCTTCCAATGCACCAGGATGCGCCGGGTCAGGACGGCGGTATGCGTCGGCCAGGACACGCGCGCGGGTGCCGCGGCGGGGATGGTCATCGAACCTCCTCGGAGACGGCGGACGAGGTCTTCCGGGAAGCCGCCTCGTCATCGCGCCTCCCCTCCTCGGACAGGCGGGCGTGACCGGTCAGGTGCAGGAAAACCTCGTCGAGCGTCGGCTTGCGGACGACCGTCTCGACCCGGTCCGGCCCCACCTTCGCCTTCAATTCGTCCGGCGTGCCCGCGGCGACGACCCGGCCCGCGTCGAGCACCGCGATCCGGTCGGCGAGCTGATCGGCCTCCTCCAGATACTGCGTGGTCAGCAGCACCGTGGTGCCAGTACCGGCCAGCGCACGGACGTCCGCCCAGACGTCGATGCGAGCGGCCGGATCGAGTCCGGTCGTGGGCTCGTCGAGGAAGAGCACCTGCGGGTTCAGCAGGAGTCCCGCGGCGAGGTCCAGCTTGCGCCGCATGCCGCCGGAGTAGCCCGAGACAGACCGCCCCGCCGCTTCGCCGAGACCGAACCGCTCCAGCAGCTCTGTCGCCCGCGCGTGAGCCACCCGCGACGACAACCCGCCGAGCCTGCCGAACAATTCGAGGTTCTGCCTGCCGGTCAGGATCTCGTCCACCGAGGCGTTCTGCCCGACCAGCCCGATCCGCCGCCGCACCTCGTCCGGCTCAGCGACCGCGTCGAAACCGGCGACCCGTACTTCGCCCGCGTCCGGCCGCAGCAACGTCGTCAGGATCCGGACCGCCGTCGTCTTGCCCGCACCGTTGGGACCGAGCAGGCCGAACACCGTCCCCGGCTCCACCCGCAGGTCAAACCCGTCCAACGCCGCCCTATCGCCATACCGCTTCCGCACCCCGCGCGCCAGCAGCCCGCCTTCTCCGTATGCCATACGAAGAAGGCTAGCACATCACTCCGTATTGCCTACGGAGTAAAGTTCCTATGCTGGTCACGTGACGACTGACGGCACCAACGGCGACCCCGCCGCGACGATCGCGCTGCTGTGGGGCACCCGCCAGCTGCCGAAGCGCGGCCCGAAGCACGGCCTGACCCCCGCGCGAATCGTCGACGCGGCGGTCGAGGTCGCCGATACCGAACAGGACCTGGCGACGCTGTCGATGCGCCGGGTGGCCGAGTCGCTGGGCGTCGGGACGATGTCGCTGTACACCTACGTCGCGTCGCGCGCGGAACTGGTCGAAGCGATGGTCGACGCGGTCTACGGCGAAGCGGTAGCCGAACTGTCCGAAATAGACGCCGACGACTGGCGCGACGGACTCCGCCGCGTCGCCGCCGTCAACTGGGCGATGCACCTGCGGCATCCGTGGCTGCTGCAGGTCTTCTCCGGACGTCCGACGCTAGGCCCCAACGCGATCGCGAAGTACGACCTGGAACTGGCTGTCGTCGACGGCATCGGCCTGGCGGACGTCGAAATGGATTCGACGATCACCCTGATGACCACGCACGTCGAAGGCCTGGCGCGCCGCAAGGTCGAGGCCGCGCGCATCGTGCGGCAAACCGGAATGACCGACCAGCAGTGGTGGGCCGCGACCGCGCCCGCCCTTGCCGAGGTCTACGAACCGCGGCGCTTCCCAGTCGCGGACCGGGTCGGCACCGCTGCCGGGCAGATCCATCAGGCTCCCTACAGCGTCGACCACGAGTACGCGTTCGGCCTGGACCGCCTGATCGAAGGCATTGCCGCGCTGGTCAACCGATCTGCTGAGTAACTGGCGCTTCCTTCCGCCCGACCACCGCCCCGGCGCTCGCGAGGCCCACGAAAGTCAGCGCCACCCACTGCACCGCGCGCAGATGCTCGCCGAGAACCAGCACCCCAGCCAGCCCCGCACTAGCTGGCTCGAGACTGGCCAGCACCCCGACCGTCCTGACCACCT
Organism: Amycolatopsis sp. NPDC004079; assembly: GCF_040610415.1. Lineage (NCBI taxonomy): Bacteria > Bacillati > Actinomycetota > Actinomycetes > Pseudonocardiales > Pseudonocardiaceae > Amycolatopsis > Amycolatopsis sp. NPDC004079. Next base: position 30,700 of record NZ_JBEXMH010000061.1, read on the forward strand.
CGCCGAGCACCCGGCATCACAGCACCGACGCACCACGGCGCCGTGCTCGCATCCCGGCAAGCAAGCGCCAAACTTCGCCCAGCACACCGCCCTGCCGGGCTCGACCGAACTCGGTCACGCTCAACCGGACTCGGCCAGGCTCGACCGGACTCGGCCAGGCTCGACCGGACTCGGTCGGGCTCGGTCACGCTCGGTCGGACTCGGCCGGACTCGGCCAAGCTCGACCGGGCTCCGTCGGATTCGACCGGACTCGGCCAGGTTCCGTCAGACTCGACCGGACTCAGCCAGGCTTCGTCGGGCTCGGCCAAGCTCGTTCGGACTCAGCCAGGCTCCGTCGAACTCCGTCGGGCCTAGCCAGGCCCCATCGGACTCAGCCGGGCGCAGCTGGGAAACAGCCCTCGCGGGACCACCGCAATCGATCAATCCGGCAGCATAGGCATCTCCACCCCAGCGTCATGGCTCAGCAGCGCCGCCCGAGTCAACGCCGCCGCACCGAAGCGGTTTCGCAGGGCGTCCACCGCTGAGTCCAGGGCGGTGGCTTCGGCGGACATCGCGGGGCGAGAAGGTTGGTCCAGCGGCAGCGCTAACTGCACCGCACCATGGCTGTCGAGGTTTGAGAACGACAGGCCCAGCAACGTCAAACCCCGGTCGTACACCAGTGGTTGCACCGCGGACAGCAGACCGCGGGCAGCGCACAGCAGCGTTTCCGTGTGGTCGGTGCTGTCGGCGAGCGTGTGCGACCTCGTGGCGCGGGTAAAGTCCGCGAAGCGCATTCGCAGCACTACCGTTCGGCAGACCCTCGACGCGCCGCGCAGCCGACGCGCTAATCGGTCCACAATGGACACTACGATCTCGTCCAGCTCGGCTGGGGAGCGGGAGCGGCGGCCGAGTGCGCGTTGGGAGCCGATTGAGCGGCGGCGTTTTCCTGGCTGGACCGCGCGTGGGTCGCGGCCGTGCGCCAGGGCGTGCAGGTGGCGGCCGGAGCCTGGGCCCAGCATCGAGATCAGTGCGGCTTCGGGCAGTTCGGCGACTTGGCGCACGGTGCGGACGCCTCGTTCCCGCAGTTTCGCAGACGTCACCTTTCCCACTCCCCACAATCGTTCCACTGGCAGTGGGTGCAGGAATTCCAGCTCAGCGTCAGGCGGTACCACCAGCAGGCCGTCCGGTTTCGCGACGCCGCTCGCGACTTTCGCGAGGAACTTCGTGCGCGCCACGCCTACCGTGATCGGCAGCCCGACTTGCGCCAGCACCTCCGCGCGCAGGCGCACCGCGATCTCGGACGGACGCCCGGCGATCCGCCGCAGGCCGCCGACATCCAGGAAAGCTTCGTCGATCGACACTCCTTCCACCGCCGGCGTCGTCTGCCGGAACACCTCGAACACCGCCTTGCTCGCCGCGCTGTAGACCGACATCCGCGGCGGCACCACCACGGCATGCGGGCACAATCGCCTCGCCTGCGCGCCGCCCATCGCGGTGCGCACGCCCAGCGCCTTCGCCTCGTAGCTCGCGGCCAGCACCACGCCACCGCCCACGATCACCGGCCTGCCGCGCAGCCGGGGATCGTCGCGCTGCTCGACCGAGGCGTAGAACGCGTCGAGGTCGGCGTGGAGGATCGGTCCTTCGCTCGTCACGAACATATGTTCGCATCGAACACCGACAAAAACCGCGATCCGTTCACTCGAACGGAGTAGAAAAATCTCCCAGAGCCCCGGCGGAACGCGCTAATGTCTCTCCCCGTGCGGCTCGTCCTGTTCGACCTCGACACCACGCTCGTCGATCGCGCGGAAGGCTTCCGCCGCTGGGTGTGGGAGTTCTGCGCGGAACACCGGCTCGCCGAAACGGACGCCGCGTGGCTCGTCGCCGCCGACGATCGCGGGCGCGCCGACCGGGCGACGTTCTTCAAGAATCTCCGCGAACGCTTCGACCTGCACGAAGCCGACCTCGAAGACGCCTACCGCGAACGCCATCCCGCGCTCGTCCCTGCCGCGCCCGGCGTGCTGACCGGCTTGCCCCGGCTGCGCGCGGCGGGCTGGCGGATCGGTGTCCTCGGCGCGGGCGAACCGCAGCTGTCCACCCTGCTGTGCACCGGAATCGCCGGGCTTGTCGACGGCTGGGCGCTCGCCGGGCCGGACGGACTGTCCACATCGGACCCGAAGCTCTTCGCGCTCGCCGCCGAACGCTGCGAAACCACCCTCGACGGAGCCTGGCTGGTCGGCGCGGATGTCGAAGCCGGGCGGTCCGCCGGCTTGCGCACCATGCGACTCGGCCCGGACCGCGACACCGCCGCCGCGATCGCGCTGTTGCTTGAGAGCTAGCTCTCCACGTCGATCTGCCAGGTGCCGTTGTGCTGCGACATCTTGTAGTGGTGCGTCTCGTTCGACACGCCGCCACTCGCACGGTGATAGGTGATCTTCGCGGTGAGCGTGTTCTCGCCGGTGACTTGGACGTCGTTCGCGGTCACCGAACTGAACTGGCTCCACCATGACTTGTACCGGTCGAAAGTCTGGCCTCGCGACGAGCGGAACCCGTCGCTGAGCATCGCCCAGCCGCTCTCCAGATTGCTCGGCAGGTACGAGAAGTAAGTACGCAGCGCGGAAGCCATCGCATCAGGCGAGTTCGCTGCCGAGCTGGAAGACGGAGGCGCACTCGACGAAGGCGCAGTTGACGGCTGAGTCGACGGCGGAGGCTGCGACGCGGACGAAGGCGGCGGAGCACTGGAAGGCGCGGAAGTCCCAGAAGCAGGCGGCGGGTTCGCGGCCGGGCTCTCTTCACCGTGGTTGCGGGTGAGGACGACGGTGACGATCACGGCGATCACGACAAGCAGCGCGCCCGCCCCGGCAAAGATCATCCCGCGGCGTCTTCGGTCCGAACCCGCGGGCGGCGCGGCGGCGGCACCCGCGGCCGGAACCGCGACCGTAGTCGGCACGACCGGAGGCTTGGCTTCGGGCAGCGTCGGCGGTTCCGGAACCGTCGCGACCGGGGTGACGCCGCCGTCGAGCTTGCGCAGCTCCGCGACGACCTCGGTCATCGACGGCCGGTCCTCCGGCTTGAGCTCCAGCAGCTTCAGCAGCAGCGGTTCCAGCTTCCCGGCTTGTTTCGGCGGGTTGATCGAACCGCTGGAAACCCGGTACAGCAAGGCGATCGCGTTGTCCGCGGTGCCGAACGGCGGATCGCCCTCCACCGCCATGTACAGCGTCGCGCCGAGGGCGAACACGTCGGAGGCGAAGGTCGCGTCCTCGCCGCGGGCGACCTCCGGCGCGAGGAACGCGGGCGTGCCGGAGATTTCGCCGGTCGCGGTGAGCGTGACGTCGCCGACCGCGCGGGAGATGCCGAAGTCGGTCACCTTGACCGTGGTGCCGTCGTCGCCGAGCAGGACGTTGCCCGGTTTGACGTCGCGGTGCACGATGCCCGCCCGGTGCGCGGCGGCGAGCACGCCGGCCAGCTGCACGGCGAACGGGATCGCCTCGTCGACGGTCAGCGGGCCGTCCTCGCGCAGTTTCACCGCGAGGCTGCGCGAGGGCAGGTACTCCATGATCAGCCACGGGCGGTCCTCGTGCTCGACCACGTTGAACACCGAGATGGCGTTCGGATGCTGCAGCCGGGCGGCGATGCGAGCCTCGCGCATGGCGCGGTTGCGGGCTTCCTCGACCTTGTCCTCGCCCTGGTTCACGGGCATGAGGAGTTCCTTGACCGCGACGACGCGGCCGAGGATCTTGTCCTCCCCGCGCCAGACCATCCCCATCGCGCCGCTGCCGATCAGTTCGACGAGCTCGTAGCGACCGGCGACCTGCCGGCTCTCCTCGGTCAACGGAAAACCCTTCGGTGCGACATCATCCACGGACGGCGATCACCCAGTTTTCCACGGACGGCCGGAGCCGGATCCGCGACCCACCCGCGTTCGGCCGGGGTTGCTCCGGGTGGCCGAGTCACGACAGGGTGAGCACATGACCACGACGGCGCCGTCTTTCCGGAGCGTGTTCCGGATGGGCGAGTTTCGTGCGCTTTGGCTCGCGCACGTGCTGTCGGTGGCCGGTGATCAATTAGCACGAGTCGCGCTGACTGTGTTGGTGTTCAACCGAACGGCATCCGCGGGATGGGCCGCCGGGACGTACGCGCTCACCTATTTGCCGGACCTCCTCGGCGGTGCGCTCGGCGGGCTCGCCGACCGGTTCCCGCGCCGCACCGTACTCGTGGTCGCGGATGTCGTGCGCGCACTGCTGGTCGCGTTGATGGCGATTCCCGGCATGCCCTGGCCGGTCGCCGCGGGACTGCTCGTGGTCGTGCAACTCGCCGCCGGGCCGTTTCAGGCCGCGCGGCAAGCTGTCCTGCCGGACCTGCTCGGCGAGGAGAAACTGGCGACCGGACAAGCGATCCTCTCCTCGACGTACCAGGCCGCTTTGGTGATCGGCTTCGGCGCGGGCGCCGCGGTGGTCGCGTGGCTCGGGGTTTCGGGCGCGTTGTGGGCGGACGCGGTGACGTTCGCGGTGTCGGCGGCCGCGCTGCGCTGGGGTTTGCGGCTGTACCCGGTCTCGAAGGTAGCCGAGCACGCGCCGCAGTGGGATTCGCTGAAGGCTGGCTGCCGACTGGTCGCGCGGGACCGGAAACTGCGGTCGCTGCTGGCGATCGCGTGCTGCTGCGGGTTCTACGTGGTGCCGGAAGGCCTGGCGGTGCCGGTGGCCGCGCAACTCGGCGGTACCGGAGTGCTCGGCTGGCTGCTGGTGGCGAACCCGGTCGGGACGCTGCTCGGGGCGTTGCTGATCAGCCGGTTGCCGCGGGCGCGGCAGGTGCGGTGGCTGGGCCCGCTCGCGGTGGCGAGCAGTCTCGTGCTGCTGCCGACCGGCTGGACGCCCGCGTTGCCGGTGGTCGTGGCGGTCTGGACGGTGTCCGGGATGTTTTCCGCGCACGACTTGATCACCCAGGTCCAGTACAGCCTCGCCGCGCCGCCGGAACAGCGCGGCCAGGTGATCGGGGTCGCGATCGCGGCGTTGCGGGCGGCGCAGGGCCTGACGATCGCCGCCGCGGGCGCGTTGGCGCTGGCTTTCACGCCGACGACGGTGGTCGCGATCGCCGCCGTGGCCGGAGCCGGGTGCGCCGGACTGGCCGGGATCGCGTGGGCGCGGGCGGTGCGAGCGGACCGCGCGGTGCGGCCCCGCCGAACTCCCCTCGACGGGGCCACCCCACCTCCCGCGCCGTAATCCGCGGGACGGGTGTGCCGCGGGACTGGTTCGGATCACGTCCAGTTGTTGTCACGCATGCCCTCTCACCTCCTCGTGGGGCGGGCTGGGGGCGGTTCAGCGGGTCCAGTTGTTGTCGCGCATGGCGGCAGTTCCCTTCGCAGTTCGGCGGTCGGCGGTCAACGAGGCTCAGCGGGTCCAGTTGTTGTCACGCATCGCGGCGGCTCCCTTCGTGAGTCGATGGCCGGTGGTTGGCGAGGTTCAGCGGTTCCAGTTGTTGTCGCGCACGGCGGCAGCTCCCTTCGTGGCTCGATGGGCGGTGGTTGGCGGGCTCAGCGAGTCCAGTTGTTGTCACGCATCACGGCAGCGGCTCCCTTCACGGCTCGACGGACGGTGGTCGCCGGGTCTCAACGGGTCCAGTTGTTGTCACGCATCGCGGCGGCTCCCTTCGTGGCTCGACGGGCAGTGGTCGACGGAACTCAGCGAGTCCAGTTGTTGTCACGCACGGCAGCGGCTCCCTTCGCGGCTCGACGGACGGTGGTCAACGAGGCTCAGCGGGTCCAGTTGTTGTCGCGCATCGCGCCGTCTCCTTTCGCGAATCGACGGTCAGTAATCGGCTGGATTCAGCGAGTCCAGTTGTTGTCGCGCACAGCGATCTCCTTCCTCGTCGTCAATCGGCGGACAGCGGGTTTCAGCGGTTCCAGTTGTTGTCGCGCATCGCGGCAGCCCCTTCCCGGATCAGCGGTCCGTGATCAGCAGGTTCAGCGAGTCCAGTTGTTGTCGCGCATGGCAGTTGCTCACCTCCTTCCCCAGCACTTCGCCCAGCGGTTTCAGCCGTTTCACCGGTTCCAGTTGTTGTCGCGCACCGCACACCTCCTTTCCGATCACTCGGGCCGTTATCAGCGGGTCCAGTTGTTGTCGCGCATCGCGCCGCCTCCTTTCCGCATCCCGGATTCCCGGCTCAGCCGCGTTCACCAGTTGTTGTCCCGCACGGTGGGCATCTCCTTTCCTCAGCGAGGGCCGAAAGTCTCGACCTCGAGTCGAGACCGCGAGGGCGACCTACGTCACCGAATCGCCGTCCAGTTGTTGTCGCGCACGGTTGTCACCTCCGTTTCAGAGTCGCGCCTTCGGCGGTTTTCGCACGTCAGCACCGGTGGGACGGTCACCGAAAGTGGCCATGGAGGTCCAAACGGGACCCTCGCGGATCCCCTGGTCCGGCCCGGATTCGGAGCAGCTGGCCACTACCCACAGTGGCCACCTCCCCTCGCCGGCCGTCTGACGCTGGGCTGTCCGGGCGAAATCGCCCCGGCGCTTCCCAGAGTCCGGACGACAGGCAGCACACAACGCGCCTCGTCGTTTACCGTAGAAGCCAATCGGGTGAGGTGAAGAGTGCGCGGACGAGTTGCCGGGTGGTTCACAGGCTGGCGCCTATGGCGGTTGCCCTCTCACGTCCGCATGTATGTGCTGCTGGTGAACGTCGTGGCAGTGGGCACCACCCTCGCCACCGCGTGGCTCGCCCCGGTGCACCGGATCGATCTAGTCCGCTTCGGCGTCCTCGCGGTGTGCGCGGCGCTGGCGATCGAGGCGACCCGGCACATCGAGCGGCAGCGTGAGTACAGCCGCGCACCGACAGTCGCGTACGTCGACACCAAGGCCGTCTGGAGCATCGCCGCCGTGGTGGCGTTGCCCGCGATCCTCGCGTCGGCGATGGTCGTGCTCACCTACGCCGTCGCCTGGTGGCGCGTCTGGCCGCACGAACGGCCGGTTCTGCCGCACCGCTGGATTTTCTCCTGCGCGACCGTCCTGTGCGGCACGCAGGCCGCGGTCGCGGTGCTCGCGCTCGGCATGCACGAGTACCCCGGCGTTCTCGCGGGCGGCTTCGGTCCGGGTCTGCTCGATCTGGTCGTGTTCGTGCTCGCCGCCGGGCTGCGCTGGGCGATCAACACCGCGCTCGTCATGGTCGCGATCGCGCTGTCGAGCCCGCCGCGGTCGTTCGCCGACCTGTTCTCCGGTTTCGGCGACCAGCTGCTCGAAGCGGGCGCGATCGGGCTCGGCCTGGTCACCGCGGCGCTCCTGCTGCTGGCCAACCCGCTGCTCCTGGCGGGCGTCGTGATCGCGCTCGTCGCGCTGCACCGCGGGCTGCTGCTTACCCAGTTCCAGCGCGACGCGCGCACCGACGTCACGACCGGCCTGGCCACCAAACGCTGGTGGCGCACGGTCGCTGAGCGCTACCTCGAACGCGCGCGGGCGAACCAGGACAGCGTCGGCGTCCTGCTGCTCGACCTCGACCACTTCAAGGCGATCAACGACACCTACGGCCACCCCACCGGCGACCTGGTGCTGCGCGAGATCGCGCTGTCGCTGCGGGACGAGGTCCGCGAGCAGGACGTGTGCGGCCGCTGGGGCGGCGAGGAGTTCGCGATCGCGCTGCCGGACATCCCGAGCGCCGAGCACCTCGGCCACATCGCCGACCGCATCCGGCGGCGGGTCCCGCAGGTGGTCGTCGCGCTGCCGGACCAGGATTCGGTGATCAGCGACCTGACCGTCTCGATCGGCTGCGCGCTGTATCCGGCCGAGCATCTCGCCAGCGTCGACGACGTGCTGGTGGCCGCCGACGCCGCGCTGTACCGGGCCAAGCAGGCGGGCCGGAACCGGGTGGAGCTGGCGAGCGCTTGACCGCCTGCTCGGGCCACCGCTAGAACTCCTCGCATGGACTGGACTCTCGAGGTCGTCGTCGTTCCCGTCACCGATATCGACCGGGCGAAGGCGTTCTACGCCGACCAGGTCGGCTTCCGCCTCGACCACGACACCACCCCCGGCCCCGGGCTGCGCCTGGTGCAGCTGACCCCGCCGGGATCGGGCTGTTCGATCGTCCTGGGCAAGGGCGTGGTGCCGGACATGCCGCCGGGGTCGCTCAAGGGTCTGCAACTAGTCGTCGCCGATGTGCGGAAAGCCCGCGAGGAGCTGGTGGAACGCGGCGTCGAGGTCGGCGAACTCCAGGTTTACGGCTCGGATCCCGGTACTGGAGCGCTCGAAGACCTGGACAACATCGGGTTCATCCACTTCTCCGACCCGGACGGCAACAGCTGGTCGGTACAGCAGATTTCCGCCCGCGCCAAGGGTTAGCCCGCGACGGCGGCGGCCAGTTCGGTGCGCAGGGTCCGGGCTGCTGGGGTTGCGGCCTGACCGCGCGGCAGCACGAAGTCGACGCGGCGTTCGAGGGTCGCGTCGGTCAGGGTTCGAGCCCAGACGCCGGACTCGCGGCCTTGTTCGGCGACCGCTTGCGGCAGGAACGCGAGGCCCGCGCCACCCGCTACGAGGTCGAGGGTGATGCCCCAGTCGTCGACCTCGAAGGCCCGCCTCCGGCGCAGGCCAGCGTCCCGGAAAAGCCGGTCCAGGTCTGTCCGCACCGCCCAGTAGCGCGGCGGTTCGATGAACCGTTCATCAGCGAGGTCGCGCACGCTGATCGACGACGCGCGACCCAGCGGGTGACCGCTCGCTCCGGCCAGCACGATCGGTTCCACGGCGAGCGGCGTGATCTCGAGTTCCCGAGGAGTGGGCTCGGGTGCGGACAGCACGGCGCAGTCCAGCTGTCCGGCGCTGAGCAGGCGCAGCATCTCCTCGGTGGGCAGTTGGGACAGGGTGACGTCGAGGTCGGGATGCAGCACGGCCATCCGCGACAGCACCCCGGCCAGCGGGACTAGATGCTCGACGTGGCTGAACACGCCCATCCGCAACCATCCGGTGAGCCGACTGCTGACCTGGCTGACCGCGTCGTACACCGCGGTGAAACTGCGCAGCGCTTCCCGGGCGGCGGGGACGAGTGCGCGGCCTTCGGCGGTCAGCCGCGGCGGGCGGGTGCCTTTGACGTACAGGTGGACGCCGAGGTCGCTTTCCAGCGCGCGGACGGACGCCGAAATTCCGGACTGCACGATGAACTCACGGCGGGCCGCCTGGGTGAAGCTGCCTTCCTCGGCCAGGGCGAGGAAGTGCCGTAGGTGCCGGATGTCCAAGGTGCATCATCTCTGATCCAGATAGTAGAGATCTTCAACTGCTCTGCCACGGATACTACGGGCGGAACACCATGGAAGACATGCACAACTCCACGCTGTCCACCGCGAAGGGACGGCATCTGTCGCATTCCGTCGGGTTCTGGGTGGTCGCCTCCGCGTACGCGGCGCTCAGCGCGTTCGGCACCGCACCGACCCCGCTTTGGCCGATCTACCAGCAGGCCGACGGGTTCGGCCCGGTGTGGGTGACGGTCGCGTTCGCGATCATGGTGGTCGGGATCGTCGGGAGCCTGGTGTTCCTCGGGCATCTCTCCGACCGGCTCGGCAGGCGGCGGATCATCGCGCCCGCGCTGTTCGCCGCACTCGCCGCGAGCTACGTTCTGATCGCCTCCACCAGCCTGGCCGGCCTGCTCGCCGGACGGCTCCTGACCGGGCTCGGCATCGGCCTGATGGCCGCGAGCGCCACCGCGTATCTCGCCGACCTGGACCGGCAGGCCCGGCCGCACGTCGTGGTGCCGAAACTGCCTGGGCTCGTCGCGGCCGGGGCGAGTCTCGGCGGTCTCGCGCTCGGGCCGGTGATCGCCGGGGCGCTCGCGGAATGGCTGCCTGATCCGTTGCGGATGCCGTACGTCGTGCTCGGTCTGGTTGTGCTGGTCTGCCTCGCGTTCGTGCTGGTGACGCCGGAAACCGTCGATCTTGCCGCCGCGGCGCCGACGGTCGCTCCCCGAATGAATCTCCGTCCCGGTCGACAACGCGTGTTCACCGGGGCCGCACTGCTCGGGTTCGCGGCTTTCGGGGCCACCGGGGTGTTTTCGTCGGTCGGGGCGCTGGTGATCCGGAACGATCTCGGGATCCACGACGTGTTCGTCGGCGGCATGGCCACGTTCGCCGTGTTCGGTGCTTCCGCTGCGGCACAACTGGTGCTCAGCCGATTCGGGCCGCGGCAGCTCGTGATTCTCGGTTCGGCGTGTTACCTCCTCGGCCTCGCGGCGACGGCAGTGTCCATTGCGGACCCATCGCTCGCGTTGTTCCTGATCGCCGCCGCGGCGACGGGGGCGGGCGCCGGGATGTTGTTCAAGACCGGGCTTTCGCACTCGGCCGAATCCGCGGTGCCCGCCTCCCGGGCCGGGGTTCTTTCGGTGTTCTTCGTCGTGGCCTACCTCGGGATGGGACTTCCGTCTGTCGCGTTTGGACTTGTGGTCGGCAGTTTCGGCTCCACCGCGACGATTGTCGCGGTGAGTGCGGTGCTCGCGGTACTCGCGGCCGCCGGTGCCGTGTTGGTGTCGAAACGACCTAGTCCACCAGCGCGCCACAACTGACGTTCACCGTCGCGGCAGTCATCGTGCGGGCCCGATCGGACGCGACAAAAGCCGCCACCGCGCCGACATCGGCCAGCGTCGCGGTGCGGCCGAGCATGGTCGGTTCGGCGAGTTCCGCGGTGAGTTCTTCCGCACCAGGGAAATCCGCCGGGATCGTTTCCGGGACGCCGCCGGTCCGGAGCGTCACTGTGCGCACGCCGTGTCGGCCCAGTTCGGCGGCGAGTTGTCGGCGCATGGCTTCCAGCGCGGCGAATCCGACTTGCAGGCCGCCGACCGCGTGGTTGCGCACGGGATCGCCGTCGCCGCCGAAGAGGAGGACTACGCCGCTGCCTTGGCGTTTCATGTGACGGCCAGCCGCGCGCATGGTAAGGAAGGTGGTGCGGACGCCGTTGACCACCGGTTGTTCGTAGTCCGCCAGCGACATCTCGACCATGGGGGTCCCCTGGACGTCGCCGTGGCTGATCACGTTCACCGAGATGTCGAGGCTGCCTGCGGCTTCGACGACCGCGTCGGCGTGGGCGTCGACGGATTGCTCGTCGAGCGCGTCCACTACGGCGACATCGGCGGTGCCGCCGGCTGCGCGGATGTCGCCGGCTACGCGGTCCAGCTTTTCGCGGGTCCGTCCGGCCAGGAAGACGCGCGCGCCTTCGTCGGCGAAAGCTCGGGCGAACGCGCCGCCGATTCCTCCGCCAGCGCCGTACACGACCGCGTTTTTGCCTTCCAGCAGCATCTTCAGGGCTCCCTTCTCGTGGCTGTCACTAGCGCGTCGAGCGGGGAGCCGGAGAATCGACATCGTTCCTTAAGGTCGTTTCGCCCCCATCGGGTTGGGGATGGGGACGCCGCCGCGGTCGATGATCCGTCGGCTCAGCGGGGTGGCCAGCTCTAGTACTCGGTCGACTCCTGCTGGGCCTAACGCTTCGAGCGGGGCGGCGGCTAGGCGATCGGTGGTTTCTTCGACGGTGCGGCGGATTTCCGCGCCCGCCGGGGTCAGGCCGCCCGCGTCGAGCAGACCGCGATCGACCAGGTTCGCTGTTGCGGCGGACCATTCTTCGTCGGTCCAGCCCCGGGCGCGCTGGACTTGTTCGCGCGTGGTGGCTCCGGTGGCGAGATGAGTGAGGGTCGTTTCCAGGCCGGTGAGGCCGGAGGCGACTGCGGCCAGGACGTGGCCGTCGCCTTGGTGTTCGCGCAGGACCGCAGTCGCCAGCCATAATCGGGCCAGCGGCCGATCCGGACGAGGCACAGCGGACCAAGCAGCGGCGAGTGGTCGCGCATCGAAGTGGCAGGCGGCGACTGCCTGTTCCAGCAACGTGACTAGCTCGTCCACAGTGTCCGGCCCCAACAGTCGCGCCAAGGCCGCCTCGACTGCTTCCACTCGGGTGCGCAACACATCGTCAGGCGAGGCGAACGTCCACGCGTCAGGAAGCGCTCGCGCGACCATCCCTGGTGCGAAACCGAAAAACATCGACGTGACCGGCTCCGGGCCGATCGGACCGAGTGGTGCCGCCCGGCCCGCGAAGTAGCCCATCCACCAGCCGCGCAGACCGACTTCCTTCGCCGCGGCGGCGGGTTCCGGGGCGAAGTAGACGACTGCGTGGAGGGGTTCTGTTGCTGTCCATAGGTTTCGGGCCGGGCTCGGCTTCATGCGAGCAACTCTAAGCCCCGGGTACGACAAAAACACAAAAGAAGCCCGCCGCCCCGGAAGGGGGACGGCGGGCCGAAGAACGACAGAGCCTCAGGCGAGCTCGAGGCCGTAGGACTGCAGTTCCAGAGTCAGCGGGTAGAAGTAGCTGGTCTGGGTGTCGCCGCCGGAGAGGGTGCCGAGGCCCTTGTCCCCGTCGAACGCCGGGCCGCCCGAGTCGCCGTGGTCGGTGTGGGCGGTGGTGCCGAATTCGTGGTTCAGGACGCCCACGTCGAAGTTCACCGACTCGTCGACCGAGGTGACCTGGCCGCTGCCGCCGCCGGTGGTCTGGCCCATCTTCTCGATCTGCTCGCCGACGGTCGGGGTGCCGGCGCTGGAGATCTTCTGGCCGGTGTTGATCGCGCCGTCGCCGGTGCCGTTCGGGCGGGTCAGCAGGCCGGAGTCGGCTCCGGGGCAGTCGCTCTGGACGACCTGGGCGCCGGAGACGTCGCCGCCGGACCAGGTGCCGCCTTCATTGGTGCAGTGGCCCGCGGTCAGCATGTACGGCTGGCCGCCCTTGGTCACGTTGAAGCCGAGCGAGCAGGTGAACTGCCCGTTGTTGATCGAGTCGCCGTCCGCGATGTAGGTGGACAGCTTGCCCGAGCGCTGCTCGACGCGCGCCGCGTCGCCCAGCTTCGCCGCCGCCGCGGCGACCTTGTCCTTCGTGGCCTGCGACGCCGAGTCGTAGATCTTCACCACGACCTGGTTGGTCTTGGTGTCGATGCCCCACGACGTCTGCGGCACGTTCTTGACCGTGTCCATCTGGTTCTTCGCGCCGGTGAGGGCGGTGAAGCTGTGCTTGACGAGCTTGGTCGCGAAGCCGGCCGCCTCGGCCTTCTCCTGCGCGGCGGCGTCGGTGACGTTCAGCACCGCCTTGCCGCGTTCGAGGTAGATGCCGCCGTTTCCGGCGCCGAGCGTGTCTGCGACCTGCGTCGCCTGGGTGATCGCCTGTGCCTGCATCTGGGCGAACGCCATCGGGCTTGCCGAGGCGGCGTTCACGCACATGCCCGCGGTCAAGGCCGCGGCAGACAGTGCGGTGAATCCCGCGACGAGCGTCTTCCGGGAAGTCATGGATCTTCCTCCAGGTGGGATGAAACCGACCGGTGGGACGCCACACACTTTTGTTGCCCGGCAACCAACGCGAAACCGACGAAGGTTGGTTAATAACCAAAAAAACGGGCCATTCGGACACGGTTGCGCCGTTCGGACCACCTGGAATAACCCGAACGGCGCTGCTGACCTGCGTCAGTGCTGTCCGGGCCACCGGACGTGCTCGGCGTAGCCCTCGTTCTTGCGCAGGTACCCGGCGATGAACGGGCACACCGGAACGATCACGCCGCCGCGCGCCACGACGTCGTCCAGCGCGGCCTTCGCCAGTACCTTGCCGAGACCGCGGCCGCCGAACTCGTCGCCGATCTCCGTGTGGGTGAAAACGGTTTCGGTGTCCTTCGGGGTGAATTCGGCGAAGCCGGCGAGCTTGCCGTCCGCATACACTTCGTAGCGGTTTTCGCTGTCGTTGCGGGATACCCGGGGTTCTTCTTCGCTCATTCCCGCATCCTCACACACCACCGGAATCCGCGCGCCGCGCTCAGCCCGTGCTCTCCCGCGCGAGCAGCTTGTGCGGCGCGACGAATTCCTCGGCGGGAAGCCCCGGATTCTCGATGCGCGCGGCGAGACGGGACACCGCGGTCCGCGCGATGAACGGGGTGTCCAGCGAAACGGTGCTCAACGACGGTCGCGAATAGCGGCCTTCCTCGATGTCGTCGATGCCGATGATCGCCACGTCCTCCGGGACGCGCAGCCCGGCGTCGAACACCGCGCGGATCGCGCCCATCGCCAGCAGGTCGGAGTAGCAGAAAATGGCGTCCGGGCGCGGAGATTCGCGAAGCAGCGACGCGGTGGCCGCGTAGCCGTCCGCCCGGCCGTAGTGGGCGGCCGTGGCCTGCAGCGCGTTCACCGGTTCCAGGCCGCTCTCGTCGAGCGCCTTGCGGAATCCCTCGGTGCGCTGCAACGGCGTCGCATACATCTCCTTCGGCTGCGCGCCGATCGCTGCGATGCGGGTACGGCCACGGTCGAGCAAGTGCGTCGTCGCGTCGTGGGCCGCGACGACGTTGTCGATCGCCACGTGGTCGAACCGGCGGTCGAAGACGTGCTCGCCGAGCAGGATGAGCGGCGACGAGCGCGCCGGGTCCACGTCGCGCAGTTCGTCGCCCGTCGCGAGCGGCGCGAACAGCATGCCGTCGAACAGATTGCGCCTGCCCCCGCCGCGCAGCAGCTGGCGTTCCCGCTCGTGGTCGTGCCCGGTCTGGTCGATCATCACCTGGAAGCCGAGGTCCGCCGCGGCGTCGATGACCTCGCGGGCGAGCTGGCTGAAGTACGGCACGTCGATCTCCGGCACCACCAGCGAGAGCAGGCCCGTTTTTCCGGTGCGCAGCGTGCGGGCGACCGGGTTCGGGATGTAGCCGAGTTCCTCGATGGCCCGCAGCACGCGCTGGCGCATCTTCTCGCTGACGTGCTCGTACCCGCTGACGACGTTCGACACCGTCCGCACCGAAACCTGCGCCCGATCCGCCACGTCCCGCAACGTCGCCGCCATGGAGCCCCCTTCGCCGGAAGTCATCCTACCTTTTGCAACGTGTGCAAGCATGTCGTACAGTTTGCCTACGTTGGCAAATCCACGGCGAGCGCCTCTCCGCACGCCGCGTTGCCGCCGTCCCGCACAAAGGAGTGCCATGAACCCCACTCTCCGACGGAGCGGACGGACAGCCCGCCTCCTCCCCCGCCGCGGAGCCGCCGTCGCCGCCGCGGCGCTGCTCGTCACCGGGCTGAGCGCCTGCGGCCCGGACATCAGCTCCGACACACCGGCTGCGGGCAACGCCGTGCTGCAGGCCCCGTCCGACGAGGCGCCCAAGGGCGAGATCACCGTCTGGGACCGCTCCGGCGACCTGTACAAGGTCTTCGACGCGGCGACCAAGAAGTTCACCGCGAAGTACCCCGGCGTCACGGTCAAACACGAGGCCGTCGACATCGACTCCAAGCTGCAGAACACGCTGATCACCGGCACCGACGTGCCCGACGGCGTCTTCCTCGACGACGCCAAGGTCGGCGGCTACGTCAGCCACCTGTGGAATCTCAAGGACGTGCTCGCGCCCTACACCAAGGACATCGCCAAGCAGAAGGTCGACGTCAACACCGTGGGCGGCGGCATCTACGGCGTGCCCTTCGACCTCGACCCGGGGCTGCTGTTCTACAACGCGAAGGCGCTGAGCACGGCCGGGATCGACCCGAACGGCATCAAGACCTACGACGATTTACTCGCCGCGGCGAAGAAGTACCAGCAGTTCAAACCCGGCGCGAAGCCGATCCACCTGGAGCAGAACGCCTTCAACAGCCAGCTCCAGCTCGAGATGTTCGCCAGCCAGCTGGGCACCGGCCTGGCCGGCCCGGACGGCAAGCTGCGGCTGAATTCCCCCCAGTACCACCAGATCCTGACCTGGCTGGACACCGTGCGCAAAGAAGGGCTCGGCACCCGCGCGGAGTACCTCAAGCCCAGTGACGTCAGCGCGCTGGACTCGGCCGACGAGGTCTTCTACCCGTGGGCGATCTGGTTCGATTTCGCCCCGCAGCAGCAGTTGACCGCGACCAAGGGCGACTGGCGGGCGATGCCGTTGCCGGCGTGGACCGCGGGCGGCGCGCGCAGCGGCGCGATGGGCGGGTCGTCGTTCGTCATCCCCAAGGACGCCAAGAATCCCCAGCTGTCCTGGCTGTTCTACCGCTTCCTGATGTTCGACCAGGCGGGCTACACCGGCGTCTATGGTCCGAACGCGGTCTATCCAGGCGGGTTGAACACGTCGATCCCGGCTTACCAGCCCGCCGCCGATCCGGCGAAACCGCTGTTCCGGCCGATCGACGCGATGGGCGGACAGGACGTCTGGAAGACCGCCGTCGAGGCGGGCCGGGAAATCCCCGGCGGGGCCCCGATCCCGGCCTGGTGGTCCGGCGCGGTCGACTACCTCGGCACCGACCTGCAGAAAATGCTGGACGGCGCGCTCACCCCGCAGCAGGTGATCGACAAGGCGGGCAAGGACATCCAGGCCAACCTGATCGACCGCAAATGACCACTCGTTCCGTCTCCCCCGCGACGAAGGTGTTCCGGGAACCGGCCGTCGAGCCGCGCATCCGGACACCGCGTCGGCGGCGGCGCACTCTTCCGTTGCGCCGCCTCCTCGCGCCGTACGTGTTCGTGCTGCCGTTTGTCTTGGTGTTCTTGGCTTTCAGCGTCTACCCGCTGTTCTTCACGCTGCGCCTGAGCTTCACCGACTGGCACGGATCCGGTGCCGCACATTGGATCGGCCTCGACAACTACCGTTATCTGCTGACCAGCAGCGGGTTCTGGTCGTCGCTCGGCAACTCCGGCGTGCTGTGGCTGCTGATCGTCCCGGTCCAACTGGTGCTCGCCGTGCTCGTGGCGGTGCTGCTCAACGCGATCAAGCGGCTGCGCGGGTTCTACCGGGTGGCGTTCGTCGTGCCGTTCGTGACGCCGCTGGTCGCGGTCGCGCAGATCTGGATCGTGCTGTTCGACCAGGACAACGGCGCGGTGAACGCGATGCTCGGCGCGGTCGGCCTTCCGCCGGTCGGCTGGCTCGTCACGAGCGGATGGGCGAAGCCGACGCTCGCGTTGCTGTTCCTCTGGAAGACCACCGGGTTCGTGGTGCTGATCGTCCTTTCCGGACTCCAGCAGATCGACCGAGGCCTGTACGAGGCCGCTTCGCTCGACGGGGCGGGTCGGATCCGGCAGCTGTGGACGATCACTGTTCCGCTGCTGCGCCGTTCGCTGATGTTCAGTCTCGTTTTGCAGACGCTGGCGGTGTTCCAGATGTTCGCCGAGCCGTACGTGGTGACGAAAGGCGGGCCGTACACCTCGACCACGACGGCCGGTCTCTACCTCTACAACCACATCACCCGCGCGGATCTCGGCACTGGGGCGGCGAACTCGTTCCTGCTGGTGATCGTCGTGATGGCGGTGTCGCTGCTTTTCGTCCGGCTGCTCCGAGCGGAGGACTGACATGACCACCCTCGGCGTCCGCCAACGGAAGCACCGGCCGCTGCTCGGCTCGCACGCGTTCCTGCTCGTGCTGACCGTCGCCCTGCTCGCGCCGGTGGCGTGGGCGATCCTGTCGTCGTTCAAACCGGCGGGCGAGATCATCCGGAACCCGCTCGGGTTCGACCCGGCGACCTTCACCCTCGCCAATTTCCGCGGGATGTTCCAGGACGTCCCGATCGGCAGCGGGTTCCTCAACACCGGCATCGTGCTCGTGGCGAAGGGCGCGATCACGATGTTCTGCGCGCCGCTCGCGGCCTACGCGTTCGCGAAATACCGGTTCGCGGGCCGGAACCTGATCTTCGGCGCCGTGCTGCTCACCCTGATGCTGCCGACGATCGTGCTCGTCATCCCGCTGCTGCTGGAGATGAAGGAACTCGGCTGGGTCAACACCTATCAGGCGCTGATCCTGCCCGGTTCGGTCGACGCGTTCGCGATCTTCTGGATGCGCCAGGTGATCGCGGCGGTGCCGGACGAACTGCTCGACGCCGCCCGCGTCGACGGCTGCGGCGAGTTCGGCATCTTCTGGCGCGTGGTGGTCCCGGCGATCCGGCCGGGGCTCGCCGGGCTCGGCGTGCTGACGATCATGAACATCTACAACGATTTCGTCTGGCCGGTCGTCGCGGCCAGTTCCAGCCGGATGGCCACCCTCCAGGTGGTCCTCTCGACGCTGGCCCAGAACATCTCGGGCAACCGGGTGGACGCCGATTACGCGACCGTGACCGGCGAACTGCTCGCCGCCGCGTCGATCGCACTCGTCCCGCTGCTGATCCTGTTCATCGTGCTGCAGAAGCACTTCATCAACGGCATCCTCGCCGGAAGCGTAAAGGGCTGACACATGACGATTGCCGAGAACTCCGCCGATCCGACCGCCGCGGAGGCGGTCCCGCGGCCGGGGTACCCGCGTCCCGACCGGGACCGGTCCGCGAGATGGCTGAGCCTCAACGGGCGCTGGCGATTCGCCGCGGAAGACGGTGCGCCCGAGTCGATCACCGTCCCGTTCGCTTGGGAGACCGCAGCTTCCGGCGTGCACCGCACCTGGCTGGAACACGCGGTCTACACTCGAACTGTCACGGTTCCGCCGGAGTGGACCGGAAGCCGGGTCGCGCTGTGCTTCGGCGCGGTGCATCACCGGGCGGTCGTCTCGATCGACGGGACGCCCATCGGTTCGCACGTCGGCGGGCACAGTTCGTTCGAGTTCGACGTCACCGACGTGCTGGAGCCGGGCCGATCCGCCGAGCTGACCGTCGAGGTCGAGGCACCCGCGGACAAACGCGAAATCCCGCACGGCAAACAGCGTTCGATCCCGCGAGACGACTACGACGGCGTCTCGTTCACGCCGACGTCCGGGATCTGGCAGAGCGTCTGGCTCGAAGCCCGCGGACGCACCTACGCCGCCGAGGTTTCCGTACGGGGGGATTCGCTGACCGGCTTCGACATCGCGGGCGAACTCGCTGGGGACGCTCCGGACAGCGCCGCCGTGGTCGCGCTCTTGGAAGGCCGCGAGACTGTCCTTTCGATGCGGGACGGGCGGTTCTCTGGTCGCCTGGAGATTCCGTCGCCGCAGTTGTGGAGCCCAGAATCGCCGCACCTGTACTCCATCGCGCTGACCGTGGGCGAAGGAGACTACGCCGATCGGCTGACCGTGACCGGCGGCCTTCGCCGGATCGAAACGCGCGGCGAAGCGTTGTATCTCAACGGGGAGCGGCTTTACGTGCGTGGCGTGCTCGACCAAGGCTACTGGCCGGAGTCGGGGCTCACCGCACCGGACGACGAGGCGCTGGTCCGCGACCTCGAACTGGCGCGGGAGCTCGGTTTTTCGCTGGTGCGCAAGCATCTCAAGGCCGAGGAACCGCGGTGGCTCGACCACGCCGACCGGATCGGGATGCTGATCTGGGCCGAACCGCCAGCTCCGAGCCGGTTCAGCCCGGCCGCCGCCGCGGCGTTCGAGGCGCAGCTGCCTGACTTCGTCGGGCGCGACGGCAACCATCCGTCGATCGTGATCTGGGGGCTGTACAACGAAGAATGGGGACTGGACTGGGACATCCCGGGCAGCCCGGAGCGCGCTGCCGCGGCCGTGCGCGCGTACGACCTCATGCGCTCGCTCGACGACACCCGGCCGATCGTGGAGAACTCCGGCTGGGCGCACGTGAAGACCGATCTGGTCGACTGGCACTACTACGACGAGAACCCGCGCAACTGGGCGGAAAACCTCGCCGCGCTCGCGTCCGGGGAACGAGAGTCGTTCGAGGTCAGGCTCCGGCCGGACTTCCTGGTCGACAAATCGTTCTACGGTTCCGCTGGCTTCCCGCGCTCCGGCGTGCCGGTGCTGAACAGCGAGTACGGCGCGGGGTTCACCAGTCTGGAGCGGGCGTGGCACGTGCGCTGGCAGACCCAGGAAATCCGCAGACACGACCGGTTTTCCGGCTATATCTACACCGAGCTGACCGACGTGGAACACGAGATGGCGGGCCTGCTGGACACGCACCGGCGGCCGAAGGACTGGGGCGGGCTCGACCCGGCCGACGCCTTCGCGGCGACCACCCTGGTCGTCGACCTCGTGCCCGCGCACGCCGGCGCCGACCTGCCGGTGCCGACGGAACCGCTGACCCTCGACGTGCACGTCTCGCACACCGGCCAGGAGCCGATCGCCGGAACTCTGCACGCCGGGTGGGGCGCTTCGGGTTCGCGCAATCTGCCTGCGGCATCGGTTTCTCTTGCTGCGCAAGCGAAACCGTTCCGGCTCAGCGACGCGTTCCCGTTGACCGTCCCGGCGCCGGGCGGTCCGGCGCGACTGCACCTGTGGCTGGAAACGGACGGCAAGGTGACCGCGCGGACCTTTGTGGACGCAGCGGTCGTGGAGGAATTGAACCGGCGAGGCGCGCGTAGCCGCTAAAGGGAAAGGGCGGCCAGCCGAGCTGGCCGCCCTTCCTGATCAAGCTGGAACGTGCCAGACCTGAGTGAACAAGCCGTTGCAGTCATAGATCTGCAACTGCGTGCCATCCGCGGTCTGGGCCTGCGGATCGTCGAGGCACCGACCTGACTGCGGATTGTAGATCGACCCGTCCGCCCGCGCCTGCCATTGCTGTGCAGGCGTGCCAAGACAGTCGCGAAGCTCCACTTTGGACGAATTCGCGGTCCCGCCGCCGACGATGTTCAGGCACTTGTCGAAAGCCCGGATCGTGCCGTCGGTTTCCAGCGACCACTGCTGGCCGGTCGCGATACCGCAGGTGTACAGCTGCACCGCGTTGCCGTTGACCGACGTGTTGGTGTTGACATCAACGCACTTGCCGGTGGTTCCGGGTCCGGCGATCTGGCCCTGCGCGTTCGGCAGCGTCGCCGTGCCGAAGTCCGTTTCGCATTTGCCGGTGGACAAATGTGTGCCCGCGAGCATCAGGAAAGTGTTGCCCGAAGGCGCGCCGAGCAACGGCGAACTGTACCCGGCGCAGGCGGTCTCGCCCGCGTCGTAGCCGCCGGTCGGCGCGGTGGTCACCGGCGTGGTGATCTCCTGCCAGGCACCGGATCCGAGATTCCGGTTCACGAACAGCACGTGCCCGTCCTCCGGCTGGACCGCCAGTGAGCCGTCCGTGCCCGCGACGACCCGCTGTCCGGACGCGACGAGGGTCCCGTTCGCGCCGCCCGCCGGAGACCAGGTCAGGTACGGCGTGTGCAGCAGGAACCGGTGGTCGGCGGTCTCGATGCGGGTGCCGAGGCTGCCGGGATTCCACGCTTCAGCGTCCGGGGAGGTCTTGAAGTAGACGTCGCACGCCTGGTCTGGATCGAAGCCGGCTTTGCAGTCCTCGTAGGTCATCGCGTAGGTGCCGTTGGGCAACGGGACGACGGTGGCCATCCCGGGCCGCTCGACGCCGTTCTGCAGCGCGACGTCGTAGACCTCGCTGCCCCAGGTCAGGCCGCCGTCGGTGGAGACCGTGTGGGCAAGAACCTGGGCGTAGTTGTTCACCGACGGGCGTTCGTCGGAGAAATAGCAGATGAGCCCGTGATCGGTGGTGGCGAACTCCGGTTCCCAGATGCCGTGGCCGATCGTGTTGGCCATCCCGGACTCGGCCGCGCACGAACTGCGGTAAGTCCAGCTCGCGCCCTGGTTGGTGGACACGAAGACCTCGACCGCCTGCTGCGTGTAGTCGCCGTGGTTCCAGGCAGTGCCCGCGGCGAGCAGCGTGCCGGCCGGCAGCGATCCTTCGGCACGCGGCAGTTCGTACAGCGTCGGGCCGTCGAGATCCCAGCCGTGCTGGGTGTCGGTGACCGTGCTGATCGGCGAGGACGTCCAGGTGACGCCGTTGTCGGTCGACCGGTAGACCGGGAAGTTCGCCTTCCCGACGCCGGTGCCGGAGTGGGAGAAAGTGGCCAGCAGGGTGCCGTTCGCGCTGCCGTTGTGCGCGAGGCGGATGACGCGCAGATAGCTCGCGTCCTCAGTGGAACCGCTGGCCGTGCCGGGCCGGTAAAGGACCCCGCCGGAGGTGGTGGCCGCGGTGGCGGTGCCCGCCGGAAACGCGGCCGTGAGGGCGGCGCCGAGCACGACAGCGGCGACCAGCGCGCCTCTCCGTCTCGGCCTCGAACGGGAACTCAGGGGACCAGGCGACATGAGCGTCACTCCTAGGACGGGACGGCGCAACAACCTCCTTGGCTGCTCCCCTTCCCGGGCACAACGGCCCGCGCGCGGCAACTGTCCGCCGTCGCCGCGCGAGCTTCTCGAAGAGGTGGCCGCCAGGGGACCCAGGCCGCTTTGCCATCGTGTGAAAACCTGAGCGTACTCCGATTTGCACACGTTGCAAGAAACTGTCCGGCAGACACCCGCCCACACCCGGATGACGGCTCGCCGTCCACCGACGAGCGACGCGGGAGCACGCAGCGAAGACCTCCCGACGGACCGCGCTGGTCCGCACGGGCGATCCGCGAAATCGGCGGAGTGGCAGGACTTCCGCCGCGCCGGTCCGGTCTGTTTGCCTCGTGGAGTCGGCACCCACGGAACGCGAGGGGAGCACGCGTGCAGCCGTTCGTCCTGCCCGAGTTCTATCTGTCGTACCCCGCCCGGCTGAACCCGCACCTGGACGGCGCGCGGAAGCACAGCAAGGCGTGGGCGTACTCGATGGACATGATCGACGTGCCCCAGCACGGCACCGTCATCTGGAACGAGCACGACCTCGACTCCCACGACTACGCCCTGCTGTGCTCCTACACCCACCCCGACGCCGCCCCGCGGGAACTCGACCTCGTCACCGACTGGTACGTCTGGGTCTTCTACTTCGACGACCATTTCCTGGAACTCTTCAAACGCACCGGCGACATCGAACACGCACGCGATTACCTGGACCGCATCGCCCGCTTCATGCCCGCCGAGGGCGCCATCACCGAGACCCCGGAAAACCCCGTCGAACGCGGCCTGGCCGACCTGTGGAACCGCACCGTCCCCCGCCGATCCGCAGGCTGGCGCCGCCGCTTCCGCGAAAGCACGCGCAACCTTCTCGACGAATCGCTGTGGGAACTCGCCAACATGAACGAGGGCCGCATCGCGAACCCCATCGAATACGTCGCGATGCGCCGCAAAGTCGGCGGCGCCCCTTGGTCAGCCAACCTGATCGAACATTCTCTGAACGCCGAAGTCCCCGACGAAATCGCGGCTAACCGCCCGATGGAAGTCCTGCGCGACTGCTTCGCCGACGCCGTGCACCTGCGCAACGACCTCTTCTCCTACCAGCGCGAAGTCGAAGACGAGGGCGAACTGTCCAACAGCGTCCTGGTCTTCGAAAAGTTCCTGGGCTGCACCACCCAGCAGGCCGCAGACGCCGTAAACGATCTCCTCACCTCACGCCTGCACCAATTCGAACACACAGCGCTCACTGAAGTCCCCGCCCTCTTCGAGGAACACGGCGTAAACCCCGCCGGACGAGCCGAAACCTTCGCCTACGTCAAGGGTTTGCAGGACTGGCAATCCGGCGGACACGAATGGCACCTGCGCTCAAGTCGCTACATGAACGAAGGCGCCCTAGACGACCACGGCGGCCCAGAGTTGCTGGGCGGCCCGTCCGGACTGGGAACCTCCGCAGCTCGAATCTTCCGCTCTATTGCAAACACCGCACCACAACGCGCACGAGCCTTCACACACCAGCCCTACGAACAATTAGGCCCAGTCACCCTGCCCACCCTGCCTTTGCCGTTCCCCCTGCGCCTGAGCCCACACCTGGCGGCCGAACGCAAGAAAATCACCGATTGGCCGCGACGAATAGGCATGCTGTCCGAATCAGTGTGGGACTCCGCACGCCTGCGCGTCGCCGACATACCGCTAGCCTCCGCTGGAATCTGCCCAGACGCTCCTGCGGAACAGCTGTCCCTCACCAACGACTGGCTCACCTGGGGCACCTACGCCGACGACTACTACGCAGAAGTCTTCGCCCACGACCTGCCCGCCGCCAGAGTGGCCACCGAACGCCTGAAACTCTTCATGCCCACCGACGGCGCCTCTCCGCCCTCGCCCCTGACCGCACTGGAAACCGGCCTGGCAGACCTGTGGCAACGCACCACCGGCCCCCTGACCTCCGCCGAACGCGAGTCCTTCCGCCACACGGTCGAGAAGATGATCGACGCCTGGGTGTGGGAACTGGCCAACCAGGCCCAAAACCGCGTTCCCGACCCGATCGATTACGTGGAAATGCGCCGCCAAGCCTTCGGCTCCGACCTGGTGACCAGCATCAGCCGGCTCACCAACAGCAGCACCGTACCCCCGGAAATCCACCGAAACCGCGTCATCGAAGCGCTGGAAGATTCAGCCGCCGACTACGCCTGGCTGATCAACGATTTAGTCTCCTACCGCAAGGAAATAGAATACGAAGGCAGCCTGCACAATGCGGTGCTGGTAGTCCGTTCTTTCTTGGACGTGGAGCAAGATCAGGCCCTGCGCATCGTCGCCAACCTGGCAGAAGCAAGACTGGCAGAATTCCAACACGCGGTTGACGTAGGCCTGCCGAGCATGTTCGCCGACTACAGCCTGGACGCGGAGGCGCAGGCCACGCTCACCGACTACGCGGACCTGCTGAAGAACCTGATGACCGGAATCGCGAACTGGCACCACGAATCCGCCCGGTACACCGACGAAGAACTGGACCGGGTCCGAGACGCGAAAGCCGCGACCGGGGCCCCCGCCGACCCGAGCGACGCCGCGACACCCCCGGACACCTCCAAGGCACTGCTGCACCCAGGATGCACCGGCACCCACCCAGTCCCGATCGGCACAAAACCCAGCCTCCACCCCGGCGGCCCGACCGGCCTGGGCACTCGATCCCTGCACATCCCCGCACCAGCCAGCTCCGCCACCCACTAACGCCGTGAGGGGAACCCTCACGGACTCTGAGTCCCTCAGGGTTCCCTTCACGACCCTCGCCGGTCCGTGAAGGGCTCCTTGAGGGAATCTGATTCCTTCAAGGAGCCCTTCACAGCCCTCCCCCACCGCCGCGACGCACCCAACGCGGCATTCGGTGCACCCCACGCCACATTGGCTGCGCCGCACGCACCCAACGCCACATTGGTTGCGCCCCACGCACCCAACGCCACATTGGTTGCGCCGCATGCACCCAACGCCACATTGGGGCGCAAGCCCCTCCACCACCCACCCCGCACCGGTGCACCCAAAGTTCGAGGCACCCAGCCCCTCCTCCGCACCGGTGCACCCAACGATCGAGGCACCCAGCCCCACCCCCGCACCCCGATACGAAGCCTCCCTGCGGTCTGGGGGTGCTTGTCAAGGCATCTTTCCCGCC